>JALYNQ010000008.1 GCA_030773115.1 Pseudomonadota bacterium | reverse complement strand
CAGCAACCTCCACGCGCCAGGGCTTGTGCGCCACGCCGCCCAGCGCAAACCGGCCGGCGCCGTCGCGCTGCACGATCGCGGCGACGGAGACGAGCGCGAAGGCGTAGGACGCGCGGTCCCGAACCTTGCGATAGAGATGCGTGCCGCCGGGCGGCTTGGGCAGCGTCACCGCAGTGATCAGCTCGCCAGCCTCGAGCGAGTTCTCGATGTGCGGCGTGTTACCCGGCAGCCGGTGGAAGTCCGCGATGGGGATGGTGCGGGCGGCGCCATTCGGGCGCACCGTTTCGACTGTCGCGTCGAGCGCACGCATTGCGACCGCCATGTCGCTCGGATGCGTGGCGATGCAGGCATCGCTCACGCCGACGATGGCGTGCTGCCGGCTGAACCCGCCGATCGCCGAGCAGCCGCTGCCGGGGCGCCGCTTGTTGCAGGGCTGGTTGGTGTCGTAGAAGTAGGCGCAACGCGTGCGCTGCAGCAGGTTGCCGGCGGTGGTCGCCTTGTTGCGAAGCTGGCCCGATGCGCCGGCGGCAATCGCCCTGCTGACCAGGCCATAATCCCGGCGGATGCGCGGATGGGATGCGAGCGCGGTGTTGGTGACCAGCGCACCGATCCGCACGCCGCCATCGGGCGTTTCCTCGATCCTATCGAAACCAAGGCCGGTCACATCGACCAGATGGCCGGGCGTCTCGATCTCGAGCTTCATCAGGTCGAGCAGGTTGGTGCCGCCGGCGATGAACTTCGCCTCAGGGCGGCCGGCGACCTTTGCCGCCGCATCCTGGGCCGACGTCGCCTTTTCGTAGGTGAAGGGCCTCATGCGCTCGCTCCCGCGACTTCGCTCATCGCTTCCAGGATGTTGGAATAGGCGCCGCACCGGCAGATGTTGCCGCTCATCCGCTCGCGCATCTCCAGATTGCTGATCTCCGGGCGCTCGGTCAGGCTTGCGGTGACATGGCTTGGGACGCCGGCCCTGATCTCATCAAGCACGGCGACGGCCGAGCAGATCTGGCCGGGAGTGCAATAGCCGCATTGATAGCCGTCATGCTTGACGAAGGCCGCCTGCATCGGATGCAGCCTCTCGGGCGTGCCCAGCCCCTCGATCGTCGTGATCCGGTCGCCTTCATGCATGACGGCGAGGCTGAGGCAGCTATTGATCCGCTCCCCGTTGACGATCACCGTGCAGGCGCCGCACTGCCCATGATCGCAGCCCTTCTTGGTGCCGGTGAGATGGAGATGTTCGCGCAGCGCATCGAGAAGGGTCGTCCTGGTATCGAGGTCAAGTTGCCGGCGCTGGCCATTGACCTCGAACGAGACGGGCATCGCCGCCGGGGCCGCCCCGGATGCAGCCTGCACCGCATCCGCCGTCGGGACTGCCGCGATCGCGACCGAGGCCGCGCCTCCGACCAGAACACCTCGCCTCGAGACTTCCAGGGGGGCTGGCTCATCCATCAGCTTGCTGTCCTTTCCTTGAATCGCCGCCTGAGGGCAGGGGCGGTCTCAATGTTCGATCGCCTCGGCCGCGTCGGCGAACTCCAACAAAATCGGCTTCTACACTGCCCATATACGGGAAGCTCCGCCGGGCAATTAGACCGAGCTTGGTTCATGCGATGATGAAATTGGCTCAACAAAGAGTCGGGTCGGCGACATCGCGGGACGGCGGGGACCAACCACATCAGTTCAGCCATTCTCGAGGCGATAGCGGAGCCAGATGGCGTCCTCCGCCATGGTTTCGCAGCTCAGGAGCTTCATTCCGTTGAGGGGCGCGAGCTCCTCGCCGTCGTCGGCCGTGGAATCGATGATGCTTGGCGCTCCTGCCGAGCCGTCGATTACCGGCCAGACGATCAGGCTGATCTCGTCGACAAGGCCCGCCCGAAGAAAGTTGCCATTGGCGATGCCGCCACCTTCGAGCAGCAGCCGCTCAATCCCCAGCAGCCGATGGAGCGTCTCCAGCGCGAGATTCAGGTCGACGCTGGCGGCACCCGCGAAGATATAGGACACGCCGTCCGAGCGGAGGCCGGCGAGATGCGCGTCGGACACCTGCTCGGTCAGCACGACGACGATCGGATCGCCGCCGATGTCGGACCGGCCCCAGGCGATCTTGCCCTCAGCGTCGAGCACCACGCCATAGGCCCGCGCATCGGACGTCGCGACCCACGGCTCGCGGGGAAGGGGGGCACCCGAATATGCCGGGTACCTCTCCGCTTTCGCAAATTCCTCGCCGGTCACTCGGCCGACGAGCCAGGCCTGGCCCTCAAGCTTCTCGTGCAGGCGATCGAACAGGTCGCCGATCTGTATCCGCGGCCGCCATCGGCTGGGCACGATGCGGCCGTCGATGCTCGAGGCCATGTGGCAGATGACATAGGGTTTCACGGCGAGGCCCTTGCAGATCAAACGGTCTGGCCGCCGTCCATCACCAGCGCATGGCCGACGACAAAGGCGGCCTGATCCGAGCAAAGCCAAAGGACAGCGGCGGCAATCTCTTCGGGACTGGCAGGGCGGCCCACAGGCTCCACTGCGTTCACCTTCTGCCGTCCCTCGGCCGTGCCGCCGGTGAAGCGCTCCATCATCGGGGTGTCGACGAACCCCGGGGCGATCACATTCACGCGAATGCCGACCTTAGCGTAATCTAGGGCAGCGGCCTTGCTGAGGCCGATGAGGCCCCATTTCGCCGCGCAGTAAGCGGCCTGGCCGGCAAAGCCTTTCACGCCGGCGCCAGACGAGGTGTTCACGATGACGCCGCTGCCCTGCTTCAGCATCAGCGGAATCTGTTGCTTCATGCAGTGAAAGACGCCGCTGAGATCGACGGCGATCAGCCGCTCCCAATCCTCATCAGAAATCTCGTGCAGGGGCGTGAGCGGCTGCTCGATTCCGGCATTGTTGAAGGCAAAATCGATCCGCCCAAACTGGTCGACGGCTGTCTTGATGGCGGTCTCGATCTCTTCCGGCTTCGAGATGTCGGCCCTGACACCCGTCGCCTTTCCTCCGGCCTCCTCGATCAGGCTGACGGTTTCCTCGACTGAGCTACCTGTCCTGCCGACGACCGCGACATTTGCGCCCTCGTGGGCGAACGCCAGGGCGGCGGCTCTTCCGATGCCAGTGCCGCCACCGGTGACGAACGCGACTTTCCCTGTGAAATTTCGATCATGATGGCCCATGTGAGGCGCACTCCTCTGGATAGAGAGGCCCCGAAACGGGGGGCCACGGCACGCTGAAGCTAGTGAAACGATCGCACGGGACCAGCGGCCTCCCGCTTCATGTGGCGGTGAGCGGAATTCACGGCGGATGAGTGGTCGGAGTTGGCCTGGGTGCTACGCCTGAAGGAGAGGCTTGGGCTCGCAACGATGAGGCTTCCTCATCGGCGCGTGGAATGAAATGCATGTAACCGAGCGCCCTGTCTGGGCGTAGTCGCTCCGGCCACCAAGCCCGAGGATTGAAGAGCTTGTCCGCTGAACGTGCCGCACCGCTTCACTCCCTCGTTGGGAATGGGCCGCGGCAATGGCGGCATCGGTCGATTATGATGCTCGGCACGGAAGGCGGTCAGGTGCGTTTCATGATTTGCCGGCGTTCCCGCATGCGGCCTGTATCCGTTCAACCAAAAGTGAGGCCTGGCCACGAAGCAATGAAGGGGACGAGGCATGCCTGCTCGCGCGCCAATCGACCATCTCGACCGGCGAACCCTGCTTAAGGGAACAGCCGCAACCGCGGCGGCCATACCGATAGCGGCGCGGTCGGAGGAGGCAGAAGCCCAGGCCCCTATTGCAGGCGAGCGGCGCCCGGAGCGGATCCCCGTGCAGCTGAATGTGAACGGCCAACGGCATGACCTCAACCTCGACAGCCGGACGACCCTTCTCGATGCGCTTCGCCATGAGATCGGGCTGACCGGAACCAAGAAGGGCTGTGACCATGGGCAGTGCGGCGCCTGCACGGTTCACATCGACGGCAGGCGAGCATTGTCCTGCCTTACCCTGGCGGCCCAGGCGCAGGGCCGTGCGATCACCACGATCGAAGGCGTTGGCAGTGCGTCAGCGCTTCATCCGATGCAGCGGGCCTTCATCGACCATGATGCCTTCCAGTGCGGCTACTGCACGCCCGGCCAGATCATGTCGGCCATCGCCTGCGTGAAGGAAGGGCATGCCGGCTCGCCCGATGAAATCCGGGAATACATGTCGGGCAATCTCTGCCGCTGCGCCGCCTATCCGAACATTGTCGCTGCCGTCCAGCAGGCCAAATCCCAGATGGAGGGCTAAGCCATGCGTCCGTTCCATTATGAACAGCCCACGACCGCCGTCCGCGCAGTCGCCGCCGCCGATGCCGCATCTCAGTTCCTGGCAGGGGGGACAACCCTTATTGATCTCATGAAGCTGGACGTCATGCGGCCCGAGCGGGTCCTGGACATCTCATCGCTTGAGGAGAACCGGTACAATTTCATCGACTGGCGGGGCGACAGCCTGAGGATCGGCGCCCTGACGCCTATGGCGACGATCGCCGACGACAAGAAGCTACGGCGCCGCGTGCCGGTACTGACGGATTCCCTGTGGCTCGCCGCCAGTCCCCAGGTCCGAAACATGGCAAGGGTCGGAGGCAATGTCCTGCAGCGCACCCGCTGCTCCTATTTCCGCGACACCAGCTATGCCGAATGCAACAAGCGCAATCCGGGATCGGGCTGCGCTGCCTTGAACGGAGGGGTAACCCGCGGCCACGCCGTCCTCGGCGCCTCGCCGAATTGCATCGCAACCTATGCGGGCGACCTGGGTCAGGCGCTGATCGCCCTCGACGCGGTCGTCGAGGTCCTTGGCAAGAGCGGCCCGCGCTCGATGCGCTTTGCCGAGCTTCACCGGCCGCCGGGCACGCGTCCCGATATCGAGACCAGCCTCCAGCCTGACGATCTCATTGTCGCCTTCGCCATTCCCGACGCCGATTTTCCACGCTCGAAATATCTCAAGATCCGCGACCGGCAGTCCTACGCGTTCGCGTTGGCCTCCGCCGCAGTCGCGCTACGGATGAAGGGCGACCGCATCGACGATATCCGGCTTGCACTGGGCGGCGTCGCAACCGTGCCATGGCGAGCGCGCGAAGCGGAAGCCGCGCTTCGAGGGGGGACGCTTGATGGCAATGCCCTGCGCCACGCGGCTGACCTCGCCTTTGGGGGTGCCAGAACGACGAGGGGCAATGCCTACAAGGTCGAGCTCGGAAAGCAGACGCTGATCCGCGCGATCCTTGAAACCGCCCGGATGGAGATTTGAGATGGCCCAGACTTCGAGCGCCGCCCCGCCTCCTGGCCAGAACATGGGCGCCCCGCTGCCCCGCTACGAGGCCGTCGCCAAGGTCACCGGCGGCAAGCTTTACGCGGAAGACCTGCCGGTGCCGGGCCGGCCGGCTTACGCCTGGTTTGTGAAAAGCAGCATCGCCAAGGGAAAAATCGCCTCGATCGACGATAGCGAGGCGAGGGCGGTTCCCGGTGTCTTGCTCGTCATGACCCACCGCAATCGCGCGCCGCTGGGGCCGATCAAGTCTTTCGCTAACGGCGGCACCTTCGTCGGCGATCAGAACCCTTTGTCCGGCACGACAATCCATTTTGCGGGCCAGACCGTCGCCCTGGTGGTCGCGGACAGCTTCGAGGCGGCGCGCGAAGGAGCGCACCGGCTCAAGGTGAGATATGCGCCGACTGCCGCGAAGGTGACCTTCGCGGAGTCCGGCAGGGACGAGTCCGAGCCGAACCCGGCCGCCAAGCCGATCAACTTCAAAAATGTGGACGCGGCACTGAAATCCTCGGCGCATGTCGTGGAGGCTGAATATTCGACCCCGACCCAGCATCATAATCCGATCGAGCTTTTTTCGACGACCGCTTATTGGGAGGGTCCGAACCTCGTCCTTCACGAGCCCACGCAATTTGCGTGGGGGCACAAGGAAGGTTCAGCAGGCCAGCTCAGGATCAATGCTGACAATGTCCGGGTGAAGGCGCCCTTCGTTGGCGGCGCCTTCGGCTCGAAAGCCGGAATCACCGACAGCACCGCCCTCGCCGCCCTGGCCGCCCGCGAACTGGGCCGGCCGGTAAAGCTGGTGGCGTCCCGCTCGAACGGATTCACGCATGCCGGCTATCGTCAGGAAACCCGCAGCCGCGTCCGCCTCGGCTGCGATGCCAGTGGCAGGCTTACCGGATACGACCACCACTTCCTCGAATTCACCAGCAGGGTGACGCCCTACAACAATGGCGGTCTCGACAAATGCGCGGCCATGTATGCGTTCCAGGCGGTGAAGACCGACAGCCGCCTGGTGAAGGGCGACCGCTCGCCGCCCAGCTTCATGCGCGCACCCGCCGAAGTTCCCACAATCTACGCGCTCGAGGCGGCCATGAATGAACTGGCCGCGAAGGCCGGCATCGATCCGATCGAGTTCCGGAAAAGGAATGATACGCGCGTCAATGTCACGAACGATGCGCCCTATACGAGCCGTTCGCTCGTCCAATGTTTCGATGCCGCGGCCCAGGCGTTCGGCTGGGCCCGACGAAATCCGCAACCCCGCTCGATGCGCGACGGCGACTGGCTGGTCGGCTGGGGCTGCTCCATGGCCTGCTACCCGACGCAGCTGTCTCCCTCCACCGCGCGCGTCACGTTGTTCCGCAACGGAGGCGCTCTGGTCGAGGTGGCGGCCCATGACGTCGGCACCGGCTGCTATACGATAGTTCGGCAGGCCGCCGCCGAGCGGCTTGGGATCGATCCCGGCCTGGTCGAGGTCCGCTGTGGAGACAGTCGACTGCCTCCGGGCCCGGTCGCCGGCGGGTCGGTGACGACGGCAAGCGTCACCAGCGCCGTCTGCAACGCCTGCGACGAGATCAATTCCAAGCTTGGGGTCGGCCAGGGCGCTCCGGTCGCGCAGCGGGCGCAGGCGTTCAACCGGCTCGGCGTGGGGCAGGTCGAGGTCGTCGGAAACTGGATCCCGGCCGGCATGGACCAATCTGCTCTCACAGCACTCTATGACGGCCAGATCCGCATCAACGGTGGTCCCGAGGATAAGCGGACCATGTTCGCGTTCGGCGCTGAGTTGCTTGAGGTACGCGTCAACGAGCGAACGCGTGAAATCCGCGTTCCCCGAGCCGTCGGCGCCTTCGCCGCCGGGCGCATCATGAACACCCGCACCGCGCACAGCCAGCTGATGGGCGGGATGATCTGGGGGATCGGCTCGGCGCTCCACGAGGTCACCGAGATCGACCGTGCGCGCGGGCGCTACTTCAATGACAATATCGCCGAATATCTGATCCCGGTGAATGCCGACATTGGCCAGGTCGAGATCATCATGGTCCCCGAGGTGGACCGCGAGATCAATGTGCTGGGCGTCAAGGGAATTGGCGAGCTTGCCAATGTCGGCACCCCGGCAGCGATTACCGATGCGGTTTGGCATGCCACTGGCAAGCGCATTCGTGACCTGCCAGTCACGTTGGACAAGCTGTTTTAGCTCTGCAGTGAGGCCGAAATGAAAGTCCTTGTGACGGCGATCTTTACGCTTTCGCTTATTGCCTGCGCGCCCGAGCGGCAACGGCAGCAGCCGGCAGACCCGGCGGGCAATTCAACCCAGGAGGGAGTAAGCCAGATGGAAGTCAGCCGCAGCGATGCTCGAAGCCCCGCGCGCGGACCAGCCGACTGGTTCACCGGAACGGCTACGATCACTCCGCTCTTCGACCCCAAGGGGCCCTCCAAGGTCGGAGCCGCCCTCGTGCGGTTCGAGCCGGGAGCGCGGACCGCCTGGCATACCCACCCGCTGGGTCAGCGGCTGGTGGTTACGGAGGGCACTGGCTGGACCCAGGTCGAAGGCGGCCCGGTCGAGGAGATCCGCGCCGGCGACGTCGTCTGGTGCCCCCCGAACGTTCGGCACTGGCACGGCGCCACGCCGACCGCGGCGATGGCTCACATCGCCATTCAGGAGGCGAAGGACGGCTCACCGGTGACCTGGATGGAGCAGGTTACCGAGCAGCAATATCTCGCCGGCCGCTCCGCTGCGGCAACCTGACTGACCCGAAGGTGATCGACCAATCCGCACTGGTCGCCGGTTCACCGGCGATGGCGGCCGCGCTACGCTATGAGTTTACAACTGAGGCGGCCTCGACCGAGTAGAGTATAGGATTGCGAATCCATTCGTTCACTGCGGACTCGCGCCAGCCAACACAGCGAGCGGCAATCTGGACCTGCGCGGGAAATGTGCCATTTTCCACCTTGCGATAGAGGGTCGAGCGGCTGAGCCCGGTGCGATCGAGCACCGTCTTGAGCCGAAGGATGCGGTCGGGCGTGTCGGTTGTCATGGCGTGTCCTGCGGCTTTCGTGGTCGGCCTGGTTGCCGATAGGCAGGATTGGGACGCCGAACCGTGCCCGCAAGAGGCTGAGACCGGAGGATCGTCGAGGATCGCCCAGCCGCGCTAAAGAGCCCCGTAAATGACGCGGGATGTGCTGAATCAGCCCCTGCCGGCGTTGGGCGGCATTCCACTATTTCCCAGGGCATCCCGCCCCTCGCGGCCCGGCCGCATCCCGTCGCCTTCGCTCTATCGAGCCGGCGCCGCCGTCTCGTCGGAACTGCCGTGACGAAAGGCTGATGGTGGGCCGAGTCTCAGTCTCGGCCTGGCGGTCGCCGCGCCAAGGCGCGGCGGCGTTTGGCCTCCGGCGTCGGCTTGGCGGGGTGGGCGTCGCTTCCCTCTAGGCCCCCCGCGGCGCGCCGCAACTCTGGCTGCGCCAGAGTCCTCCACTTGTGTTCCGGCCTTTCAGGTGCGGCCCGCCTCATGCCGGCGGGCCTGCCGGTCCGCTCCTGCCGCCCACCCCGCCATTCCGGCGCCGGTTGCGGTTGCAAGGAGTAAGAGCAAATGGAACTCAAGCATATCGACATCGCCAACCTGTCAATCTCGGCCGCCAACATGCGGATGAAGGGCAGGGCACCTGACCTGGCCAACATTCTGCCGTCCGTTCGGGCGCGAGGCGTGCTGGTCCCGCTGATCGTGCGGCCCAATGGTCAGGATGGGCATTTCGAGATCGTCGCCGGAAGGCGCCGCTACCTGTCGGCGCTGGCCATCGCCGAGGAAGCAGGCGGCATCGACCCGCTGCCCTGTGCGGTCATGGCGGCAGGTGACGACGCGGCGGCGCTGGAAGCCTCGCTGATCGAGAATGTCGCCCGGCTCGACCCCGACGAGGTGACCCGCTGGGAGACCTTCACCCGGCTGGTGAAGGAAGGCCGGTCGCCGGAAGATATCGCGCTCACGTTCGGTCTGACCGAGCTTCAGGTGAAGCGGACCCTGTCGCTCGGCAACCTGCTTCCGCGTATCCGCAATCTCTATCGCTCCGGCGACATCGATGCAGTGACGGTCAAGCATCTGACGCTCGCTTCAAAGGCCCAGCAGAAGGAATGGCTGGCGATGGTCGACGACCCCAAAGCCTATTGCCCTTGCGGCTCGCAATTGAAGGCCTGGCTGTTCGGCGGCATGTCCATACCGACTACAACCGCCATCTTCGACCTGGCCTCATACGATGGCGAGATTGTCTCCGACCTGTTCGGCGACGACACCTATTTCGCCAGTGCCGATGCCTTCTGGGCAGCGCAGAACGCGGCGGTCGAAGCCAGCGCCGAAGCCTATCGCGCCGATGGTTGGAGCGAAGTGATCGTCCTCGAACCCGGTCAATATTTCCACAGCTGGGAATATGAGCGCCGGTCTAAGGCCAAGGGCGGGAAGGTCTATATCAGCCTCGGCCATCGCGGCGATGTGACCTTCCACGAAGGCTATCTGACCTTGAAGGAGGCGCGGAAGCAGGAGCGGGGAGAGACGGTCGAAAAGCCCTCCCGTCCCGAACTGTCGGCGCCGCTTGCCAACTACATCAACCTCCATCGCCATGCCGCGGTCCGCGCCGCCGTCGCCGCCAAGCCGGACATCGCGCTGCGTCTTATGCTGGCCCATGTCATACATGGTTCCATGCTGTTCCGCGTGACGCCGGAGCCGCAGCGGGCGCTGACCGATGCCATCGCCGAGAGCGTCGAGAATTGCGCCGCCGAAGCGGCGTTCGACGAGCGTCGGCGGGCGGTGCTCGCCCTGCTCGGCTTCGATGAGGACACGCCTACGGTCATCAATGGCTATTCCGGTGACTGCGGTGTCGCGGGCCTGTTCTCTCGCTTGATCGACCTTCCCCAAGCCTCGATCCGCGACATCATCGCGGTTGTGATGGCCGAGGCGCTTGAGCAGGGAACTGCGCTGATCGAGCTGCTGGGCGTTCAGTTCGGCGTCAATCTGGCAGACTGCTGGCAGGCCGACGATGCCTTGCTCGACCTGATCAAGGACCGCGAGGTTCTGGATGTCATCCTGACCGAAGTCGGTGGTGACGAAGCCGCTCGCGCCAACGCCAAGGCCACCGGCAAGGTCAAGCGCACCATCATCCGCGATTGCCTCAATGGCGAGAATGGCCGCGCCAAGGTCGAGGGCTGGGTGCCGAAATGGATGGCGTTCCCGCCATCCAGCTACACGGAGCGCGGCGGGGTAGGGACCGTCCAGCGGGCGGGTCAGGTCGCCGCGCTTGCCGCCGTTGCCGAGCCAATGCCGGACGCACAGCACGAGCCGGAAGCAACGAGTGGGGCCGCCGTCGAGCCAATGGCCGAAGCTGCCTGACCTGTCGGCTGGCGGCGGTTCTCCCGCCGCCAGCTCCCTTCATGGCCGGAGAAGTTCGATGGAGGAAGACATCGATCCCGCATATCTGCGGCAGCTCGAAACGGCCTTCCGCAGCATCAAGCCTAAACACCAACGGCTGATCCAAATGAGCCGCGTGGACGGGCTGAGCTACGCCGAAATCGCGGAGCGGCTCGGCACCAGCGTCAAGCAGGTCGAGCGCCGGATGGCCCAGGCCATCCTCGCCCTCGACCGGGCTATGGATGAGTTCCGGCGTCCGTGGTGGCGCTTCTGGTAGGCTCAAAAATTGTCCTCGCCGGGCAGCGCCCGGC
>JALYNQ010000007.1 GCA_030773115.1 Pseudomonadota bacterium | reverse complement strand
GGTCTGGACGCTGGTGAAGCAGCGGTCGAACTCGAGGCCCTTGGCCTTAAGCTGCTTGCCCGCCTCGCGCGCCTCGATCACTCCGGCGGACGACAGGTCGACGTCCCACCAGCCGGTAAAACGATTTTCGAGGTTCCACTGCGACTGGCCGTGGCGCAGGAGGACCAGCGTCGACATCAGGCGTCGACCTTCTCCGCTTTGGCGCGTTCCGCCTTGGCCTTCTGCAGGTCGGGCAGGATCGCGTAGAGCGAATCGAGGCAGGCCGCGGCGAGATATTTCGAGCGCTCGGTCGACCAGCCATAGACTTCGTCGGGCAGGTCGAAATTGTCCTTGAACGGCATTTCGAGCGTCATCGACAAGGCTCCATAGCGCTCGGCCAGCTGGGTGGTCGACATCGACATATTGGCTTCGCCCGGCTTGGCGATTTCATAGCCCTTGCGCGTCTGGAAGTCGGGCGAGAGCCGCTCGAGCGTCTCGCTGAACAAGGTGAACAAATGCGACTGGCGCTCGGTGATCGAGGGGATGCCTTCGAAACCGGCAAGGAAGTTGGCCGGAATCGCCTCGTCGCCATGGATGTCCATGGCGAAGTCGGGCGGAGTGACGTCCATCGCATTGCGGACGCACAGCACTTCGGGACTCTTCTCGGGCGTCGGCGCATGCCACTCGCGGTTCAAGTTGACGCCGACCGCGTTGGTGCGGAGATGCCCGCGGCGCGACCCGTCAGGGTTCATGTTGGGAACCACGTGGAACGTGCAGTCGCGGCGCAGGATCCGCGCGACCGGATCGTCGGGGTCGGTCAGCTTTTCGAGCGCGCCTTCCATCCACCATTCGGCCATCGTCTCGCCGGGATGCTGGCGGGCATAGAGCCAGACATTGAGGTCGCCCTCGCCGAAGCTCAGGCAATCAATGTCCTGGCCGTCGTGGCTCTTGCCGAGGCTCGAATATTCGACCCCTGGAAGCGCGGCGACGGTCGAGATGAGGTCGTGGTGCCGTTCCATCGAGTAAGGCGGGAAATAGGCGATCCACACCAGGTCGGTCTCGGGCACGAATTTGATGGTGAGGGTGCCGTCGGCATAGCTGGTTCCCGATATGCGGGTCCAATCCTCGCGGTCGAGCGACACGCAGGCCCGATAGTCGGGCCAGCCGTCGGGGTAGGCGGAGCTGCCGCAATTGACGATGCGCAGCGTCACCTCCCGCCCACCGGCGCCGGCCAGGCGGAAATGGAACCATTGGTGGAAATCGCTCAAATGATCCTTGACGATCTCGAGATCGATGGTGTCGCCGCTTTGGCCGACAGTGCGGATATTGCCGGCGTCGAAGGCGCTCGAAATCGTGATGCTCATGGATGTCCCTGATATGCTGCGGTATTGATTTGGGCGGGCCATAAAGCGATGCGCGGCAATCGGCAAATCCCGAGCGCCCGAGCATAGGCGGCCGGCTGCGCAGCAGACGGTTGCTTATGTCGAAGAGAGCGCCAGGGGCGGCCAGCGGGTCGCCCCCCAGGCGAACCCGACTGAAGTCACCGGATCCACTCCCGTGACGTCCCTGCAGGCTCGCTCACCCTTCCTTTTTTCGACCAATGGCCGACCGCGCCCACTGGCGCCGCAGCGCTCGCTCGACTAGCCGTGAAGCCACAGCTGGCGGCCCAATGCCGCTTGAATTCGGAGTGCCTGGATGCGTTTGCTTGCCGCCGCCCTGCTCGTCATTGCCGCCGCCGGCTCGGCCCAGCCGCCATCGACGGTCGAGCAGGACATCGCCCGCCGGGTGCGCGCGGACGTTGAGTTTCTGGCTTCCGATCATCTCGAAGGCCGCGATACCGGCTCCAGGGGCTACGCCATCGCCGCCGACTATGTCGTGGCGCAGTTCCGCTCGATCGGCCTCGAGCCCGCGGGCGACAATGGCGGCTGGTTCCAGCAGGTGCCGTTCCGCCGCGCTTCCCATGACAAGCCACCGACGCTGAGCCTGTCGGTCGGCGGACGACAGGTCGCGCTGAATCCGGGCAATGACGCCACCGTCAGGCCGAGCGTGACCGAGAAGGTGCGCCAGCTGTCGGCCGGCTTCGTCTTCGTCGGCCATGGCGTCAAGGACGCGCGCCACAATATCGACGATTATCGCGGCCTCGACCTCAAGGGGAAGATCGCGGTTGCACTGAGCGGCGTACCTAAAGGCATGCCGAGCGACATCGAGGCCCATCTCGCCAGCAGCAAGGAGCGGTTCGCCGCCGAGGCGGGGGCGATCGGTTTCCTCGAAGTTCCGCGCAACGATGGCCAGCGCGGCAATCCGGTTGCCCGCGGCGGACGGCCGCTGATCGACTGGGTCGACCGCGGTGGCAGGACGGGATCGGTTCCTCCAGGGCTGCGGCTGCAGATGTCGGTGTCAAACGAAATGGCGGCGCGCCTGTTCGAGGGCGCCGCCAGGTCGCTCGACGCGGTCCGCAGGGAGGCCAAGGCCAATAGCAAGGCTAGCCCGCGCGGCTTCGCTTTGATCCCCGTCCTGAGCCTTCAATCGGAAAGCAAATGGGAGGATTTCACCAGTCCGGAGGTGGTCGGGCTGCTCAAGGGCTCCGATCCAGCCCTGGCCGCTGAGCATGTCGTGCTGATGGGCCACCTCGATCATTTGGGCATGAAGCTCGATGCCAAGCCCGGCGAAGACGCGATCTACAACGGCGCGATCGACAATGCGGCGGGGGTCGCGACAATGATCGAGGCCGCGCGCCAATTTGCTGCGCAGCCGGTCCGGCCCAGGCGATCGATCCTGTTCATCGCCAACACCGGCGAGGAACGCGGCCTGCTCGGCGCGGACTATTATGCCAATCACCCAACCGTTCCGGCGCAGAGCATCGTCGGCCTGGTCGACCTCGACATGCCGATGCTGCTTTACCCCTTCACCGACGTGGTGGCGTTCGGGGCGGACCATTCGACGATCGGCGCGATAGTGGCGGAGGCGGGCCGGTCGATGGGTATCGCGGTCAGCCCGGATCCTATGCCGGAAGAAGCGATCTTTACCCGCTCCGACCATTATATGTTCGTCAAGCGGGGGGTTCCGGCGGTTCTGCTGATGACCGGTCACGCCAATGGCGGCAAAGCACATTGGAACGCCTATCTCGGCAAGACCTATCATTCGGTTCAGGACGATCTGAGCCAGAAGATCGATTGGGACGCCGGCGCCCGCTATGCCCTGCTCAATTACCGCATTGCCAGGGCCATGGCGGATTCGCCGCGGCGGCCGATGTGGCTGCAGGGCGATTATTTCGGCGACCTGTTCGATCCCCGCGGGCCTAGAGCAGCGCGCTGATGGACCAGGCCGGGGCTGACGCGATCCTCAAGCATGCAACCGACGCGCTTGGCCGCGGCGACAGTCGTGTGGCCCGGGAATTGCTCCAGCCGCTAACGGGCCCGACACCGCTTGTGCCGGCCTTGTTCCTGCTGGCCCAGGCCTACCGGATCGACAATGACCAGGAAGCCGAGCTGGCGGCCATCGACCGGCTGCTCGCCCTTCTGCCCGGCCACCTCGGCGGACTGCTGATGAAGGGCGCGGCGCTGAGCCGTGCCGGCGACGACGATGGCGCATTGGCCCCCTATCAAAGGGCGCTGGCGGTTGCCGAACAAGCCCGCCGCGGCGGCCATAATCTCCCGCCGATGCTGGCAAGCGAGGTCGGCCGGGCCGCGCAATGGGTCGAGCGGCACATCGCCGATCGCGCGACGCGGATCGACCATGCCCTGGACAAGGGCGGCTTCGGCCCGGGCAAGCGCAGCGCGGCGATCGACGAGGCGCTGGCGATCCTGCGCGGCGAGGCACCGATCCAGCTGCAACAGCCGACCAGCTTCTACTTTCCGGGGCTGCCGCAGCGGCCTTTCTATGAACGGGACGAGTTTGGCTGGGCCGCCGAGCTGGAAGCGCGGACCCCCGCAATCCAGGCCGAGCTGGAGGAGCTGCTCCGCTCTCAAGGCGAGCAGTTCGAGCCCTATGTCGCGGCCGACGCCGACAGGTCCGGCGGCACGGCGCCCAACGCACATCTGGCCGGCGATGCCAGCTGGAGCGCCTATCATTTGCTCAGGGGCGGCGAGCCGGTCGCCGGCCATGCCGAGCGATTTCCCCAGACGCTCGCGGCGCTCGAGTTGGCGCCGCTGCCCAGGGTCGCGGGACGGGCGCCGATGGCCTTGTTTTCACAGCTCAAGGCCGGGGCCCACATCCGACAGCACCACGGCCTGTTCAACTTCCGCCTGATCTGCCACCTGCCGCTGGTCGTCCCGCCCGATTGCACGCTGCGTGTCGGCAACCGGCAGCGGCAGTGGCGCGAGGGCGAGCTGCTGATCTTCGACGACAGCATGGAGCATGAGGCGTGGAACCGGTCCGACCGCCAGCGCATCATCCTGCTGTTCGAAATCTGGCGGCCGGAGATCAGCGAGGCAGACCGTGAGGCGCTCACGCTGTTGCTCGAAGCGGCGAACATCAGCGCCGAGGATTGACTTACGAGCGCTCCGCCCATAGGGAGCGGCCGGATTTTCCACTCATTTAAAGACTAAGGCAGGCGTTCCGGCCATGAAGATTCGCAATTCCCTAAAGTCGCTGAAAAGCCGCCACCGCGATTGCCGCGTGATTCGCCGTCGCGGGCGGACTTACGTCATCAACAAGACGAACCGGCGGTTTAAAGCGAGGCAAGGCTAAGCTGCGGGGCAGCTTGGCCGGGCGAGCTCGCCAGGGCTAAGCTCACAGTTCGTGCGGCTTTCATGGCCTCCGCCCTGCCGGGCGGGGGCTTTTTGCGTGTATATGAGCCACTTGGAGGTGATTCGGGCGTTAAAGTCGGCGAATCGACATGTCAGCCCGCGTTAAGCTGGGCCGGTCTATACGAAGGGCCAAGGAGTGAGTGACATGACTCGCACATTGAAATTTGTTCTCGGGATTGGCACTCTGGCGCTGGCGGCCACAGCGGCTTCTGCGGCCTATGCCCAGGTGTCGGGTGACCAGACGACGCCCAAGAACTTTAATTGGGAAATCAAGGACGGCAAGCGCGTCCCCAAGGGCGACCGACAGACCAACGCCGACGGCAGCTGGCGCGAGGAAATCCGCCAGGGCAAGTGCGTGACGATCAAGGAAAGGTCTGCCGCGGGGGAGTATAAAGAGACGCGCAAGTGCGACTAACTCAGTCGCATTATTGCGCGGCTCGCAAGTGCGACTAACTCAGTCGCGCAATTGCGCGGCTCGCAAGTGCGACTAGCCGGGGCTATTCCCGCTCAAATTCTCCAGCCCGGTACCGCCCTCGGTGCCGGGCTGAATTGTACATGCCGGCAAGCCAACCTTCTCATTGTCGGCGCAAAGCCGGACCTGGACGCTGTCATTGGCGCCGACGAACAACGCCCATTGGCGGTCGTCGCCGCAGGTCGCCGTCCACATGTCCATGTCCTTGTAGCGCGTGACGAAGCCGGTCGACTCGATCCGTTCGCAGCGGAGCCCCTGATCGGAAATGGCGCGCTTCAGGGCGATCGCCCGGTCGAGGTCGTTCAAATCGAACAACTGTTGCTGGGCGGCGCTTCGAACCATGATGTCATTCTGCAGCGGTGGGGCCGCCTCCTCGCTGCCACAGGAGGCGAGCAGTCCGGCGGAAATCAGCAAGGCTGCGGAACGCATCATCGGAATTCTCCTCTTGGCGGCGGAACGCGCCTGCCGTCGATTAGGCTCCAGCCCGGCGTTGCTGCAACATCTTGACCACCGCGTGGGGATTGGTGCCGTCGGCCAGCGCGACAAAGATGGTGTCATCCCCGGCAATTGTGCCCGCGACCTCCTCGAGCCCCGCCGCATCAAGCGCGTTGGCGACCAGATTGGCAGAGCCCGGCGGCGTCTTCAGCACCAATATATTGCCGGCCGGCATGATCGCGTCGACCCATTCGGCCAGCAGCCGGTCGAGCTTGGCGGCGGCGTGGCCGGGCTCGACCTGGTCGGGCATGACATAACGGATCGTGCCTTCGCGCTTCAATTTGACCGCGCCCAGTTCCAGCAGGTCGCGGCTGACGGTCGCCTGGGTCGCGGTGATTCCGGCCAGCGACAGCCTGGCCACCAGCTCCTCCTGGCTGCCGACATGCAGCTCGCGCAGCCAGTCGGCGATCATCCGCTGCCGCTGGTGCTTGGTCATCCGGCTTCCTCCGCGGTCACCATCGTGCCGATGCCCTCGTCGGTGAATAGCTCAACCAATATCGCATGTTCGGCACGCCCGTCGATCATATGAGCGCTGCCGACGCCCCCCTCCACGGCCTCGGCGCAAGCCAGTAGCTTGGGAATCATGCCGCCGGTTACGGCTTCGTCGGCGATGCGATGGCGTGCTTCGGAGGCGGTCAGGCGATGGACCAGGCTGGCAGGGTCGGATGGATTTTCCAGCAGTCCCGGCGTGCCGGTCAGATAGATGATCTTCTCCGCCTTCATCGCCACGGCGATGGCCCGGGCAGCGTCGTCGGCATTGACGTTATAAGGCTGGGCCGATCTATCCGCTCCGATGGTTGAGACGATCGGGATCAGCCCGTCATCGTGGAAGTCGTGCAGCAGGGCGCCCCGCACCTTGGTGACCCTTCCGACAAAGCCCAGCCGTTCGTCCACCGGCTCGACTTCCAGCAGCCGCCCGTCCTCACCGGCAACGCCGATCGCGACCGGCTCCAGCGCGTTGATCGCGGCGACGAGATCGCGATTGGTCTTGCCGACCAGCACCATGCGGACGATGTCGAGCGCCTCGGCGTCGGTCACGCGAAGGCCGTCGACCCGTTTGACCTCAATTCCGGCCTTGGCCATTTCGACATCGATCTGTGGGCCGCCGCCATGGACCAGCACCGGCCGGATCCCGACCGAATGGAGCAGCAATATGTCCTGAGCCAGGCTCCGCATACGCTCGGGATCGGTCATTGGCACGCCACCCACCTTCACGACGATCGTCTTGCCGGTGAAGCGGCGGATGTAGGGCAGAGCCTCGATCAGGATGCGCGCGGTGTGGTTGGCGGTTATCATGAGGTTGCCGCATTTTCCTTGATGTAGCCGGGGCCGAGATCGACTGACACGGCGCGGCCCGAGCCCGTGCCAAGGCCGAGGTCGACGAGGATGTCGATCTCCGCGCCCTTCATGTGGGCGCGCACGGCTTCGGCATCGTGGGGCACTTCGACGCCGGCATCGGCGACCTTGATTCCGCCGTAGCTGACGGACGACCGCTCGGTTTCGAACTCGACCCCGCATGATCCTGCCTCGGCGAGCAGCCGCCCCCAATAAGCGTCGGCGCCGTACCAGCTGCACTTGATCAGTTGGTTGTTGCCGATCGAGCGGGCGACTTTCCGCGCCTCGGCGTTGCTGGTCGCCCCGGTCACGCGGATCACCACCAGCTTGGTCATCCCTTCCGCGTCCCGCGCCATCTGCAGCATCAGCTCCTCGCAGACCTGCCGGACGTCATCCTCGAACTGGGCGAAATCGCCGGGGCGGCCCTTGCGGCCGCTGGCGAACAACATGACCGTGTCGTTGGTCGAGGTCGCACCGTCGGTGATGAGCTCGTTGAAGGTGGCGTCGGCGGCGCGGAACAGGATCGGCTTCAGCTCCTCCGGCGTAAGCTCGGCATCGGTAGTGAGGAAGGCCAGCATGGTCGCCATATTGGGCGCCAGCATGCCGCAACCCTTGGCCATGCCGCCAATGGCATAGCCGTCGCGAACAAGTTGTGCTTCCTTGGGGCGCGTATCAGTGGTGAGGATGCCCTTGGCCGCGTCGCGATGACCTTCGCGGCTCAGCGTCTCGCCGAGGCGCGGAATGGCGGTCAGGATTTTGCGCATCGGCAGTCGGAAGCCGATCAGGCCGGTCGAGCAGACCAGCATGTCACGGGGATTGCAGCCGACCGCTGCTGCGGTCGCCGCGCACATCTCTTCGGCATCGGCCCGGCCCTTCGACCCGGTGCCGGCGTTGGCATTCCCGCTGTTGACGATCACGCCGCTCGCCATGCCGCCCGAAACGTTGAGCCGCTCGAGGCTGGCCTCGACCGGAGGGGCGCGGAACTTGTTCTGCGTGAAGACGGCGGCAGCGGGCACCGGCTTGCCGTCCGCCGTCGCCAGCAAGCTGACGTCCCGGCGTCCCCCGGTCTTGATCCCGGCAGGCAGGCCGGATGCGACGAACCCCTCTGCAACGGTGACGCTCAAGGATAAACTCCCATGTTGGACAGGCCCGTGCCTTCGTTGAGGCCGAGCATGAGGTTGGCGCATTGGATCATTTGCCCAGCGGCTCCCTTGCCGAGATTGTCGATCGCGGCGAGGGCGACGACCGTCCCGCTGCGCTCGTCAAAGCTGGCGGAGAGGAAGGCGGCGTTGGAACCAGTCGCCCATTTGGTCTCGGGCGGCGTGTCGCCGACCTGGACGAACGGCTCGCCGGCGTAGGCCTCGCGAAGGATGGTTAGCGGGTCGCAGGGGCCGCTGGCACGCGCATAGCAGGTGGCGAGTATTCCTCTGCTGGCCGCCATCAGGTGCGGCGTGAACAGCACGTTGGCGCCCGATACCATCTCCATTTCCGCGGTGTGGCGGTGCTTGACGAGACCATAGGCTCGGTAGCTGCCGTCCACGGCGCAAAAATGCGTACCGGCATTGGCGGCGCGACCGGCGCCGCTGACGCCTGAGGCAGCGTCGACAATGATGCCTAGCTTCTCGATTACGCCCGCGTCGACCAGAGGCTTGAGCGCGAGATTGGCAGCCGTCGGATAGCAGCCGGGTGCAGCGACCCGTCTCGAGGCCCTGATCTGGTCGCGGTAAAATTCGGGCAGCCCATAGGCGAACTTGCCGAGCAGCTCTGGCCGCGCATGCGGCTCACCGTACCAACGCTCAAACTCTTCCGCGCTGTCGAGCCGGAAATCGGCGCCCAGGTCGACCAAGGGGATGCCGGGGCCAAGCAGCTCATCGGCGAGCCGCTGGGTTTCGCCATGGGGCAGTGCGGCGAGGATCAAATCACTACCACTGAGCAGCCGCGGGTCCCAGGCGGCGAAACTCATGTCCCGATACGCTAGCGCCAAATGCGGGTGGACCGTCGCGACCCTTTGCCCGGCATTGGACGCGCCGAAGGCGATGCCGACCTCCATCGCCGGATGGTTGGCGATGAGGCGCATCAATTCGCCTCCGACATAACCGGAGGCGCCGAGGATCGCGGCACGAATCATGCGAGCTATATGCAAATCTATGTATAAATATGCAACAGCTCAGTCGCGATATTCGATTTTCACCTTGGCCGCGGCGGCAACTGCGCGCTCCTTCGCCCGCTCAATGGTCCTGCCGCGGGCAAGTGCCACGCCCATCCGGCGGTTCTTGAGTGTGTTGGGCTTGGCGAACAGACGCAGGTCGACCGGCTTCTCCGGTCTGCCATGAGCAAGAGCCTCGGCAACGCCGGCGAAGCCGAAGTCGTGGCTTTCGCGATCGGCGAGGATCACGGCCGAAGCGGCCGGCCCGGTCAGCTCGATCGATGGTATCGGCAGGCCCAGGATGGCGCGCAGGTGCAGCTCGAACTCGTTGGGGTTTTGTCCGACCAGAGTGACCATGCCGGTGTCGTGAGGCCGCGGCGACAATTCGGAAAAGATCGCCCGGTCGCCGCAGATGAAGAATTCCACCCCGAAGATACCCCAGCCGCCCAGCGCTTCCACCACCTTGCGCGACTGGTGCCGCGCTGAGTGCAACGCGGCATCGGAAATGGCAGCTGGCTGCCAGCTTTCGCGATAGTCGCCGGCTTCCTGGCGGTGGCCGATCGGCGGGCAGAACAGGACGCCGTCCTTGGTGGTGACGGTCAGCAAGGTGATCTCGCTGTCGAACTCGATGAATTCCTCGACGATCACTCGCGGCCGGTCGCCCCGCATATTGGCCACGGCATAGTCGAAGGCCGTGCCCAATTCTTCCTCGGTCCGGACGACGCTCTGGCCCTTGCCGCTCGACGACATGACCGGCTTGACCACCGCCGGAAAGCCGATCGTCTCCGCAGCCGCGATCGCTTCCTCGCGTGTCTCGGCGAACAGATAGTGCGAGGTGGTGAGGCCCAGTTCCCTCGCAGCGAAGTCGCGGATTCCATCGCGGTTCATGGTCAGCTGCACCGCCTTGGCCGAAGGCACGATCTTCCAGCCCTCGCGCTCCAACTCGGCCAGCGTCGCCGTGTCGATCGCCTCAATCTCCGGCACGATGTAATCGGGCCGGTGCTGCTCGACCGCCGCCCGCAGCGCCGCTCCGTCGAGCATCGGGAACACTTCGCGTGCATCGGCGAGCTGCATCGCCGGCGCATTATCATAGCGGTCGCAGGCGATGACCCGGCAGCCCAGCCGCTTGGCGGCAATGGTGAATTCGCGGCCCAGTTCGCCGGAGCCGAGCAGCATGATGGTGGCGAGATACATGGGGGCTCCCTAGCGGGCTTGCGCGGCGAAGGGGAGGCGGCAATGTTCGGGTCCGAAACTTCGGAAAGGCCCACCATGCGCCGATTTGCCGCCCTTGCTCTCATTCCCCTGATCGCCGCCGCCCAGGCACCAACGCCCACCAAACCGAAAACGCCCAGCGAGATCGTCGCCGGCGCACCAAGGAGCGACTGGCGCGAGATCGCCGCCGAGGACCTGCTTCTGTTCGAGCTGAGGGACGGCAAGAAGGTCGTCATGCAGTTGGCACCGGAGTTCGCGCCCGTCCATGTCGCCAATATCCGCGCCCTGGCTAAGGGCGGTTGGTGGAACGGCGCGGCGATCTACCGGGTGCAGGACAATTATGTTGTCCAATGGGGCCAGAATGAGAGCGAGAAGCCCTTCCCGGCGGGCGTGGTGGCCAAGCCGCCGGCGGAATATGCTCGTCCGCTTGCGGGTCTGTCGGTTACGCCGCTCGGCTCGCCCGACGCCTATTCCTCACGCGCCGGATTTGTGAACGGCTGGCCGGTGGCGGTCGATGACCAGGAAAACCTCGCCAACCTGGCCCATTGCTATGCCATGGTCGGCGTCGGACGTGGCCTGTCGCCGGATACGGGCACGGGCGGTGAGCTCTACACGGTGATCGGGCATGCGCCGCGCCATCTCGATCGCAATATCGCCGTGGTCGGGCGGATCGTGCAGGGTCTCGAGCATCTGAGCTCGCTGCCGCGCGGGACCGAAACGCTCGGCTTCTACAAGGAACGCACGTCCGACGTGCCGATCGTCCGCGCGCGATTGGCGGCCGACATAGCGGCAGCCGAGCGGCCGCGTTTCGAATATCTGAGCGGCTCTTCGTTCGACGCCTATCTGCACGCCAGAAAAAACCGGCAGGACGACTTCTTCATTCGTCCCGCCGGCGGAGCAGATCTCTGCAATATCAACGTGCCCGTCCGGGCCGTGCCGGCCGGCTAGGCCGCCCAGGCGGAATCGATCGTCCGGTTACGGTGCTGAATGATGATCGGCGCCTTGTGGTTGCGCATGCTGGCCTCCGCCAACGGCAGGGCAGTGGCGCAAAAGGCGCATTCGGCCGACATGCGGCCGATCAACCACTGGGTTCGGCCGCAGCCAGGGCAGTGATTCACTTCATGTTCGCGGTAAACGACATGGTAGCCGCGCGCGGCGGGATCGTGGGCCATGCCCAGCTCGCTCAGCGTGCAAACAGTTGCCATAATTCGTTCCTTTCGGTCCGGTTGAACGACCGAACTCGGCTCGGGTTTCATGGTTACGCCGTTCATAACGATCGAAGTCCCGCCGCGGGACGGGCGTTAAGCGCCGGAATCGCGGCCGCAAATGCCGCCAGCACAGCCAGCAAAATCGCCCCCAAGGGGATCAGCGCCAGGCTGGCCCAGTCCGGGCTGAACGGGAATTCGAACACATAGGTTACCGCCAGCTTGGCCGCGAGCAGGCCTGCGCCGAACGCGGCCAGGGCCACTGCTGCCGACAGGGCGGAAAATTCGATCAGCTGGCTTCGGGCGACTTGGCCCCGCGTTGCACCGACCAACCGGAGGAGGACGATGTCGCGGGCGCGCTGGCGGCGCGTGGCAACCACCGAGCCGGCGAGGACGATCATCCCCATCAGGATGGCGAAGGCGGTGGCGATGCGGACCGCACCGTCGATCGATTCGAGCAGCGTCTTCACCTCGGCAACGACATCAGCGACGCGAATCGCACTTACCATCGGCAGCTGCTCGGTCAGCCGCCGTTCGAGCGCGGCGGTCGATCCGCCCGCGACCGGGGCGACCGTCGCCATCAGCGTGTAGGGCGCCGCCTCCAGCGCCCCGGGAGCGAAGATGATGGCGAAGTTGAAGCCAAAGCTGCGCCAGTCGATCTCGCGCAAGGAGGCGATGCGCGCCTCGATCGGGCGGCCGAGGATCGAGACTGTGAGGCTATCGCCCACCTTCAGGTTGAGCGCGGTCGCGGCATCGACGTCGATGCTGACCAGCGGCGGCCCGCGATATTGTTTCGGCCACCACTGGCCCGCGACGATTCGGTTGGCCGGCGGCAGCTCGCTGGCAAAGGTCAGGCCGCGGTCGCCGCGCAGGATCCACGCGCCCTCGGGGATATTCTTCATGTCGGCGACCCGCACGCCGTTGACCGCCGTCACCGGACCGCGCAGCGAGGGCACCAGTCTCAGCTCGGAGCTGGGCACGGTCTGCGCCGCCATTTGACGGAAATGCTGTTCCTCGGCGCGCGGGATATCGACCAGGAACAGGGCCGGCGCGCGCCTGGGGATGCTGCTGTCGATCTCCGCCAGGATGCTGGACGCCGTTCCGGCCAGGGTGACGAGCAAGGTCAGCCCGAGCCCGAGCGATACTGCAAGCCTTCCGGTCGCCGCTCCCGGACGGTCGAGCGCCGCGATCCCGAGCCTGGTGACCGGCCCGCCGAGATGCTTGGCGCCGCGCGCGATCCGACGGATCAGCCAACCGATCAGCGCGAACAGGCCGCACAGCAGCGCAATGGCCCCGATTCCCATGGCTGCGAAGGTCGGGTCGCTGGCGCTGCCGATGGCGATGGCGGCGGCGATCCCCAGTGCGAGGACCGGCAGGATATAAGTCCGCCACTTGAGCGGCTCGCCATTGCCGACGTCGCCGCGCAGCAGTCGCGCCGGCCTGGTCTCGCCGGCATTGGCGACCATCCGCCAGCTGGCCGCGAAGCTGATCAGCAGCCCGAACAGCGCGGCCTCACCCAAGGCGAGCCATTGCGGACTTGTGTCCGGGACGATCGGCAGCAGGTCTTCGGTGATCTTCCCGACCAGGGCCGGCGCGGCCGCTCCGATGGCAAGGCCGGCGAGGATCGCCGTCACCGCGATCAGTCCGATCTCGACCAGGAGCATAGTGTCGACCGTGCGCCGGCTTGCACCGACCAACTTGAGAATGGCGATCGACGGCCGGCGCGAGGCAGCGAAGGCGGCGGCCGCGCTCGACATGCCCAGCCCGCCGATCGCCAGCGCCGACAAGGCAACCAGCAACAGCATCTGGCCCAGCCGGTCGATGAACCGGCGAGTTCCCGACCCGGCCTCGTCGCGGGTCGTGGCGCGCCAGCCTCCCTCTGGAAAGCGGCGTTGGAAGTCCTTGCCGATGGTTTCGCCATCGGCGCCCTCGGGCAGCAGGACGCGATAGTTGGTTGTGCTGATGCTCCCCGGCTGGATCAGCCCGCTTGCGGCGAGGCCTGCTTCGTCGACCACCACCGGAGGCGCCAGCGCAAAGCCGGTTTCGCCCGGCATTTTCTGGATGATCGAGACGATACGATAAGTTGCGCTGCCCAGCCGGACCTGCTGGCCCAGCCTCAAATCGAGCCGTTCGGCAACCTCACGGCCGACGGCGACCTCGGCTCCCGTGGGCCGCCGGCCGCCGGCACCCCAGTCGACCTGCCCGGCCAGCCGCCAGTTGGGATCAACGCCGGAGAGCTCGACCAACTGGCTCCGGCCGTTTGGTGCGACCAGCATGGATCGCGTCGTGACGCTCTTCGACGTCCGGCCAAGGGCGTCGATCGCGGCTCGCTCCTCGGCGCCGGCCTCGCGGGACGAAGTCGACAGCATCAGGTCGCCGCCGAGCAGTGCGCGGCCATTGTCGGCAATCGCGCTGTCGATCGAGGAGGCGAGGCTGGTGACCGAGGCCAGCCCGGCGATGGCGACCGCCAGGCACAGCCATAACAGGCCGAGGCCTGACAGGCCTCCCCTGAGGTCGCGCAGCGCCAGCTTGACGGACAAATTCACGAAACCAGGCGTCCGTCGGACATATGGACCGTGCGCCCGGCTCGCGCCGCCACCGCTGCGTCATGGGTGATGACCAGCAGGCCGGCTCCGGCCTTGCTCGCCCGCTCGAACAGCAGGTCGATGATGGCGGCGCCAGTCTTGCTGTCGAGATTGCCGGTCGGTTCGTCGGCCAGCAGCAGCTGCGGCCGCGACGCGGTTGCCCGGGCGATGGCGACACGTTGCTGCTCGCCGCCCGACAATTGCGCCGGATAATGGGAAATGCGGTGGCCAAGCCCGACATGCTCCAGCTCGAACGCCGCCCGCCCACGCGGGTCGTCCATTCCCGCCAGCTCCAGCGGCACCGAGACATTTTCGAGCGCGGTCATCGTCGGCAACAGGTGGAAGGCCTGGAGGATGATGCCCAGCGACCGCCCACGCAGGCGGGCCAGCTGATCTTCGTTCAGGCCGCCAATGTCCTGACCGGCCAGCCTGACTTCACCGGCGTCTGCCCGCTCAAGCCCTGCAACCACGGCCATCAGCGAGCTCTTGCCCGAGCCCGACGGGCCGAGCACCGCGACGCTTTCGCCTGGTTCCAGCCTCAGGCTCACGCCCTTCAATATTTCGGTGCGAACGTCGCCTTCGCCGAGGGTGAGGCGGATATCTTCTAGCTCGATCAGGGGCTCGCTCATGGCTTGAGCAGGTAGGGAGCTTGTTTCGCGGCCACAATGGCCCCAACTTGCCGGCCATGATCCGCCGGTCGATTGCCACCGCCCTTTTGTCGATGATGTTGGTCGGAGCCGCCCCGCCGACAGCCCCTCCAACGGCCGAACGCCCTTTGGTGCTCGCTTTCGGGGACAGTTTGACCGCCGGCTTTGGTCTAGACCAGGGCCTTGGCTTCGCACCGCAGCTTCAGGCGACGCTGCGGCGCCACGGCATCAAGGCACAGGTTGTCGATGGCGGCGTGTCCGGGGACACGACGGCGGCTGGCAAGGCAAGGTTGGGCTGGACGCTCGACGGGCTCGCCCGCAAGCCGGATCTGGTCATCGTCGAGCTGGGCGCCAACGATATGCTTCGCGCGCTTGACCCCCGGCTCTCGGAAGCCAACCTCGACGCGATGCTGACCGAGCTCGAACGGCGGCAAATCCCGGTATTGCTCGCGGGGATGCGCTCCGCACGCAACCTCGACCGGGCCTATATCGCCCGCTTCGAAGCCATCTATCCTACGCTTGCGCGCAGGCATGGCGTGCCGCTCTATCCATTCTTTCTTGAAGGCGTCGCGGCCCAGCCGGGCATGACCCAGCCGGACGGCACCCATCCGACTTTTGCCGGCATAAAGCGAATCGTCACGGGGATTACGCCAGCGGTGAAGCGGGCGCTCGAGAAGCGCTAGGCGCTCAATCCTTCCAGCGAGATGGGCTCGGCGAACTCAGCGCCGATCCTGGTGCCGGCGATCCACCGAATCAGGGCATTGGCGCGCTCGCGGCCCGGCAGAATCAGCCAGATTCGAGAGCCGACCTCGAATTCGCCCTCAGCCTCGGCCATGAAGCCGGTTTCAGAAATGTTGAGCACCCGGGCTTCGAAGCCTTCGGCGCCAAGCTCGCGGACCCGCGCACCGATTTCCACCGGGTGACGGGACGCGCGCCGACGGTCGTTGGGATCACGGGCTTCTTCGATCCGCGCCTTGATCATGCGGAAATTCATCTCCATCGCCAGCTACTCCAGCGGCTGGGCGAAATAAACGCCCATCCGGCCATCGCGCAGCCAACGCACCTGACCGGCAATCGTGCCGCGGTCAAGCAGTTGAAGCGAAACGCTTTCCCCAATGTGCGCGTCGCCCGTGAAACGCAGCATGGCCCCCGACCGCGACAGGTTTACCAAGCCGACGATGTGGTTACGGCCGCGAACCGCGAGGATCGCCGTTTGCGATTCCGCATCGAGCCGTTCCTCGGAACGCTCGTCGAACATCCGCTTGACGGACCGCGGGATCATGCTGCCGTCGAGCTGGAACCGCGAACTCATCCGCCCTTCCTCCATCACCTCTTGCCTGTAAAGCTTATCCTTCCCAACTGTTTAAGGATTAGTTGGCATGCCGGGAAAAGACGGCGGGCTGTGGCCCTGACGGCCTAGTCCGGCCGGTTCATCCTGTGTATGTTTTTCGATGGTAAGTCGGGCCTTTCGGTCGAGGAAACCGGGCCTTTTTAGAGCAGGGGTGCTTGAACGATGTCGCGTGTGAATCGATTTGCGTTGTTCGGCCTAACAGTTGCCATGCCGCTTGGCGCCGCACTGGCGCAGACTTCTGCGCCACAGCCCGCGCCGAAACAGGTCGCCAAGCCGGCGTCTGCTACACCTGCGCCGGCGGACCCGATCGGTCCGCTGCCAGAGGGTGCCGAGCAGGCGGTTCCCGCGGAACCGGTCCCCCCACCGCCGCCGCCATTGTGGCGGCCGGACCAGGCGCGGGCGCTGCTCAACTATATCTATAATGTCGGCCGCGAAGGGCTGAATCCTGCCGATTATGACGCCGATGGCCTGCTTGCGGCGCTTGCATCTGGCGATCCTGCCCTGCTCGCCCAGGCCGCGACCGATCGCTTCAACAAGCTTTCGTCGGACCTTGCGCTGGGTCATGTGCGCGGTGACGCGAGGATCGGCTGGCATGTGGTCGACAACGACCTCGATGATGTGCGCCAGCGGGCGCTGCTGGTCGCTGCGCTCAATGAAAACCGTCTTGCCGATGCGTTGAACGGCTTGCTGCCGACCCATCCGCAATATGCCTCGCTGAAAAATGCCCTGTCGCTCACGCCGCGGGTCGAAGCCGACAAGCTCAACCGGATTCGCCTGAACATGGATCGCTGGCGCTGGCTGCCGCGGGACCTCGGCCAGAAATATGTCATCGTCAACGTCCCAAGCTATTATGCGACGCTGGTTGAGAATGGCGTGACGAGGTGGAAGACTCGGGCCGTGGCCGGTGCGATCAAGACCCCGACCCCAGCGCTAAACGCCACCGCCGTCGGCGTCATCCTCAACCCTTGGTGGGAGGTGCCGAAGAGCATCACGCCCGAAGTCGCCGGCAAGCCGGGCTATGTCGCCGTCAAGGGCAAGGACGGCAAGGTGCAGCGCTGGCGGCAGCCGCCCGGGCCGACCAACGCGCTCGGGCAGCTCAAGTTCGTGATGTACAACGAACATAATATCTATCTGCACGACACCAACGCCAAGAGCCGGTTCAACAGCCAGATCCGTGCCGCCAGTCACGGCTGTATCCGCACCAAGGACGTGCTCGAGCTGGCGACCATGCTGCTCGGCGATGACGGCGGCGAATGGACGCCGGAAAAGATTCAGGAGACGCTGGCCTCGAAGCAGTCGAAGCAGGCCAATTTCGTGAAGCCACTGCCGATCTACATCGTCTATTTCAGCGTCGCTGCGAACGTCGACGGATCGATTGTCAGCTATGACGATGTCTACAAGCGCGACGGCAAGGTGATCGCCGCCCTGCTCGATACCGACGGCAAGGCGCCGCAGAAGAAGCCGGCGCAGAAAGTTGCCGCGAACTAGGCGAATAAAAAGGGCCGCATTGCTGCGGCCCTTTCCATCTGCCCCCTAGAAAAATCGGTCAGGCGGTAATCTTCTCGGCGAAGATCAGCCGGCCGTCGCCGAGCCGCTGCATCACGCTCCACTGATCCTTGCGGCTGAAAGCGAAGCAGCCTTGGCTGCGGCCCAGCTTGCCGTGTATGTCGACCATCTCCGGTTCGGCATACCAGGCGTTGTGAATGACGATCGCCCGGGCCTCAGCATTGCTGTTCGACCAGTCGAGGCCGCGAACCTTCATCGAAAGCCCATATTTGCCATGATAGGTGTCGGCGGTCATGTAGGCGCCGTTCGACGTCGCTTCCGAACCATGCCGGTTCGAGAAGCGGTCGAGGAAACCGGTGTGGCCTGGGTCCGAGCCATTGCCGTGAGCGACACGGTAGGTTTCGACATAACCGCTCGGCAAATGAACGACATGGAACCGCGGGTCCGCCGAACCTTTGGCGAAGTCGGCCACGCCGATGAAATCGCGATGGCGAATCCAGTTGCGCGAATCGAGCGCCGCCTTGGCCTTTGAAAACAGGGTCGGATCGATGCCGCCGGGCGCAGCCAACGTCACCGGGGCCGCCGGCACCGGCGCCAGCGGGTCAGCCGGGGTTGCCGGCGGCACCAGGAAGGTCATCGGCAGGGCCTGGCTGCTCGCAGCGCCGGACAGCAAAAGTCCGCCCGCGCCGGCCGCACCAAGCCGCAACATCTGCCTGCGATTCAACGCCTTACTTCCCTCGCTCTGCATGCCGGCCTTATACGGGTTGGAAGGTTAATCGCCGATAACCGTATGCAATCCCGTTCCTGCTTCCATCCCGAGGAAGCAACGGTTCGTCGTGACACGATAAAGCGCCAACGCCTTGAAATGCCGGGGGACCGCTGCTAAGGGGCCGCCTCCGCACGCGCCATGGGGCACGGGCGACAATATTCATTGCCCAGCGAAATTGGGGCCGGATGACCGGCCTCGGCGCCGGGTTCGCCCGGTCGATTTCGGGTGGCTATTTGAAGGAAGGCAAGACGGCTTTTATGCAAATCATCGTTCGCGATAATAATGTCGACCAGGCGCTGCGGGCGCTCAAGAAGAAGCTGCAGCGTGAGGGCGTCTATCGCGAGATGAAGCTGCGCCGTCATTACGAAAAGCCGTCGGAAAAGCGCGCCCGCGAGCGTGCCGCCGCGATTCGCCGCGCCCGCAAGCTGGAGCGCAAGCGGATCGAGCGCGAAGGCGCCCGTTAAGCCAGGCACCAAGGCTTTTCGCTTTACTTCCCTGGCCAGACGCAAGGGGTCGGCATGTCGGTTTCCCAGGTTCCGCTTCGTCCCGTTGCCAAGGGCACGCTACCCAAGCTGTGGCTGGCCGTCGCCGCCTTGGTCGCGATCGCCTTGGCGATCGCATATTATGGGGCGGGCCAGTTCAAGACCGTCACGGTCGACACCGTCGCGGCCGGCAAGGGCCCCAACATCAGCGAGATGGACGGGGTGATCATCGAATATACCGGCCGGACCGAGAATGGCACGGTGTTCGATTCGACCGAAGGACGGGGGCCGGCGCCATTTCTGGTCATGCAGGTCGTTCCCGGCTTCCGCCAGGCGCTGACGCAGATGCAGGAAGGCGGCCGCTACAAGATCGTCATTCCCGGCCGCCTCGCCTATGGCCCCAATCCCCCGCAGGGCAGCCCGATCGGCCCCAACGAGGATTTGAGCTTCGACGTTCACGTCCTGCAAGTCGCGCGCAACGCCGCGCTGCAATATGGCGGCGCCCAGTCCCAGGGCCAGTAAGCCCTAGCTCTTCTTTCTTGTTGCCGTTGAGCTGCTCCGACGTGCCGCGGCTCGGACCTCCGGCTTGGGGCTGGTCGCGCTGATTTTCTCGAGCGCAACCTTCATCGTCGCCATGATCGGATCCGCGAGCAGCAGGCCGAGGAAGCCGAAGAGTGCGCCGAAGATCAGCTGGGCTGCAAGCACCAGTGCGGGGGCCAGGTCGACCGTCTTCCTGGCGATGTAGGGCACGACCAGATAGCCATCGACATTCTGGACAAAGAAATAGACGAAGATGGCCCACAGCCCCTGTTCGGTGCCAGCCGAGAAGCCGACCGCGACCATCAGGATGCCGGCGATGATCGCGCCGATGTTGGGGATGAAGGCGAGCAGGCCGGTCAGGAGCCCGAGCAGGGCCGCCATCGGCACGCCGCCAATGGACAGCATCGCCCAGGTGAAGACGCCTTCGAAGGCCATGCCAGCGATCCGGCCGGCCATCAGCCGCCGCAGCGTGTATCCGACCTTGTCGCTGATCTCGTAGAAATGCGACCGCCGCTCGACCGGCAGCATCCAGGCCACGCCGCGGTCGTAGAGGCGCGGCTCCACGGCGATGAAAATGCCGATGACGATGATCAGGATGCCGCTGGCCACCGCTCCAAGCGCGGTGCTGACGGCGCTGGTCAGCCGGCCGACCGAGCCCAGCACCTGTTGGCCGATGCTGGCGGCGCTTCCTTCCTGGATGAAGCCCATCTCATCGGCCCAGACCATGACCCGGTCGAACTGCTGGCTGACGACCAGCCGCAACGCCTCGAACTGGGCGACGAAGGTCGATCCGGCGAACCACAATACCCAGCCGATGAAGGTGAAGCCCGCCACGATGACGATCGCCAGCCGCCAGCCGCGGCCGATCGGCAGGACCCGTCCCAGCAGCCGCGTGCCTCCATCCAGAATGACGGCGAACACCATCCCGCCGATAATCAGCATGATTGGCTGGGCGAGGACGATCACTCCGGCAATTGCCAGCGCCATGCCCAGCCAGACCGCGGCCTTGCGCGCCTCGTCGCGGACGGGGCGGCTGGATAGGTCGGCCGGACCAGGGCTTTCGGGCGGGCGCTGGTCGTCGGCCATGCTATTCCTTCCCGGGACGGAGCGAGGTGCCGGCGCGGCCCTCGCGGAACGCGGGCAGCCAGCTGAGCGGGTTCAGGCTGGTGGTCCCGTCGAGGCTGAAGGTGACGAACTCCGCGCGGCCGCCGATATTCTCCCACGGGACCGGTCCGCCCAGGCCATTGTTGGGCTGGCCCAGCGGGAAACGGCTGTCGGCGCTATGGTCGCGGTTGTCGCCCATCAGGAAGACGTGACCGGCCGGAACCCTGACCGGTCCATAGCTGTCACCATCCGAACCGCTATAGTCGTCGATGGTGTCATAGCTGACGCCGTTGGGCAGCGTTTCGCGAACGATCGGCAATCGGCAATATTCGCCGCGGTCCGTGCGGACCATCCGGTCGTAAAAATGATCCGGCGTGCACGGCGCGTTGGCATCGATTGGAACATAGACCGGGGGTCGAAGCTCGGCCTTCACCGCCTTGCCGTTAAGGATCAGCCGCCCGCGCCGCATCTCGATCGTGTCGCCGGGCAGGCCGATGACCCGCTTGATATAATCCTGGTTGCCGCCGGGTGGCGTGACGATCACCACGTCGCCGCGCTCAGGCAGGCTGCCCAGCACGCGACCCTTGGAGAAGGGCAGGGTGACGCTCCAGGGGCTATTGCCGCCGAACAGATTGCCGACGATCGCCACCGGATTGGGGATGGTCGGCGAGACATAGGACCAGCCATAGGGATATTTGGTCACCACCAGCCGGTCGCCCGTCAGCAGGTTGGGCATCATCGATTCCGACGGGATGTAGAATGGCTTGGCGATGAAGCTGTGGAAGGCGAGGACGGCCAGCAGGACCCAGGCCAGCCCCTTGATCTCGCGCCAGATCGCCTGGCCGCGGGTTTCTTTCTCGGCTGCTTCAGATTCGGCCGCAACCGCGCTGTCAGGGGCGGTGGCGGCTTGGGGACGCTCGGACAATCAGGGCTCCATCTTGCGCGCGTAGAGAATGACGAAGGCCTGCGCCCAGGGATGGTCGTCGGTCATCGTCAGATGCACCTCGACGGCGTGGCCTGCCGGGACAAGCGCGTCAAGCCGCGCCTTGGCGCCGCCGGTCAGCTCGAGGATCGGCTGGCCCGACGGGGCGTTCACCACGCCAATGTCCTTCATATAGACGCCGCGCTTGAACCCGGTGCCGACGGCCTTGGAAAAGGCCTCCTTTGCGGCGAACCGCTTGGCCAGCGTCCCGGCCATGGTGTGAGGCCGCCGCGCTGCCTTGGCCCGCTCGACATCGGTGAACACCCGGTTGAGGAAGCGGTCGCCGAACCGGTCGACGGAGGCTTGGATCCGCTCGATATTGCACAGGTCGGAGCCGATACCGAGGATCATGAGATCCTCCCCGGAACGGGGAGGGGGACCATGCGAAGCATGGTGGAGGGGGGCGAGCGCAGCGAGCATGGAGGCGTGGGCCCCCTCCACCACTCGCCTACGGCGAGCGGTCCCCCTCCCCGTGCCGGGGAGGAGCTAGTCACGCGCCTCGTCCATCAACGCACGCATCCGCCTAACACTGTCCTCCAGCCCGATAAAGATCGCCTCGCCGACCAGGAAATGGCCGATGTTGAGCTCGGCCAGCTGGGGAATAGCCGCGACCGGCGCGACATTGTCGAAGGTCAGGCCGTGGCCTGCATGAGGCTCGATCCCGTTCTTGGCGGCCAGCGCGGCGGCATCGGCGATGCGCTTCAGCTCGGCGGCGCGAGCCTCGCCGTCGACATGGGCGTAGCGGCCGGTGTGGAACTCGACCACCGGCGCTCCGAGCCGGACGGCGGCCGCGACCTGCTCCTCGCTCGGTTCGATGAACAGGCTGACGCGAATATCGGCCGCGCCGAGCTTGTCGACGAAATAGGCGAGTTGATCGTGCTGCCCGGCCGCGTCGAGCCCGCCCTCGGTGGTCCGTTCCTCACGCCGTTCCGGGACGATGCATGCCGCATTCGGACGGTGACGAAGCGCGATGGCCAGCATCTCCTCGGTCGCCGCCATCTCCAGGTTCAGCGGCAAGTCGATCTCCGCCATCAGCCGATCGATGTCCTCGTCGGTGATGTGGCGCCGATCCTCGCGCAAATGGGCGGTGATGCCGTCGGCGCCGGCCCTGGCCGCGGCCTGGGCCGCGCGTAGCGGGTCGGGGTGCGCGCCGCCGCGCGCGTTCCTGATGGTCGCGACATGGTCGATATTGACGCCGAGGCGCAGCCGGCCGGTCATGCGGCGGCGCGGCTCCCAGGCTTCACGGCCGGGATCTTGGCCAGCTCCTCCGGAAGATCGTTGGCGTCGTAGGTCGGAACATCGAGCCGGCAGAGCGCCACCAGCGGCAGGCCGACGTCTGCCTTGCCACCCGATCGGTCGATAATACAGGCGGCGCCGAGCAGCTTGCCTGGATACGGTCGGATCGCCTCGATGCATTCGCGCAGTGACAGGCCGGTGGTCGTTATGTCCTCGACGACCACAAGCCGGGAACCCTCTGGAATCTCGAAGCCGCGGCGCAGCTGGAATTCGCCGTCTTCGCGCTCGACAAAGACGGCCTTGCAACCGAGCGCTCGCGCAGTCTCGTACCCGGGGATGATCCCGCCGATGGCTGGCGACACCACCAGATCGACTTCGCCGAACGATTCCCGGATCGCTTGCCCCAGCGCAGCGCAGACGCGTTCCGTCCGCTTTGGGTCCTCGAATATGCGCATCTTCTGCAAGAAGACCGGCGAGCGCAGCCCGGATGAAAGAATGAAATGGCCCGTGAGCAGAGCGCCGGCATCGCGGAATTCCGCCAAAACTTCGTCGTCCGTCACGCCCGTCTCCTTCGGTTTCGCGGCCCGAAATAGGCGTGCTGGGCAGGCCTCGCAACTGGCCGTGAAATCGGTGCGGATCACCGGCTTGAGAGAGTGCAATGTCGCGCCTATAAGGCCGCCAATTTCCGACCTGCCGGCATCGGCGGGCCATTCCATGCAACCGACCAATCGGGGTGACGATGAAATTGATGCGATGGGCGATTGCCCTGGCGGCAGCCGGACTTACACCCGCAGCGGCAACGGCCCAGGCACCGCAGGCTCCGGCCCCGACCGCCGCGCCGGCGCCGGCTGCCCCGGCCCCGGTTACCACGCCGGCCGAAGCCGCCGCTCCCGCCGCGACCCCGGCAGCTCCGGCGATCGACCATGTCGCCCCGACGCCGGGCATCGGCGTTCCCGACGGCCGCATGGGCATTCAGGACCAGGTGACCGAGCTCGGCCAGCAGGCCGCCGGCTTCCACAATAATTGGCTGCTGACCCTGTGCGTGATCATCAGCCTGTTCGTCCTCGGGCTGCTGGTCTACACCATCATCCGCTATCGCCGCGGCGCCAACCCGACGCCGTCGCGCACCAGCCACAACACGCTGATCGAAGTGGTCTGGACCCTGGTCCCGGTGCTGATCCTGGTGGCGATTGCCATCCCCTCGATCCGGCTGATCCGCGCCCAGTACAGCCCGCCGCCGGCCGACCTCACGGTCAAGGTAATCGGTAACCAATGGTATTGGACCTACCAGTATCCGGACAATGGCGGGTTCGAGATCGTCTCCAACATGCTCAAGGAGCAGAAGGACGTGAAGGGCGGCGAGCGGTTCCGCACCGACGCTGACGGCCCGCCGCTGCTGGCGGTCGACGAGCGGCTGGTCATCCCGGCCGGCAAGGTGGTCAAGTTCCTGGTCACGTCGAACGACGTCATCCACGCCTTCGCCATGCCGGCCTTCTGGACCAAGATCGACGCCAACCCCGGCCGGATCAACGAGACCTGGGTCAAGGTCGACCGTCCGGGCGTCTATTTCGGCCAGTGCAGCGAGCTGTGCGGCGCACGCCACGGCTATATGCCGATCGCCATCGAGGTGGTTCCGGAAGCGACCTTCAATGCCTGGCTGGCGTCCAAGGGCGGCACGCCCAAGGGCGCCGCTCCGGCGGTCGAGCCCGGCGCCCCGGCCGCGGCTTCGACTCCCGAGGTCGAGGCTCCGGCGGTCGAGCAGCCGGTCACCAATCAGGCCGCCACGGCCCAGAACTAAGATTCAAGCGGAAACGAGACAGACATGAGCACCATTCCCGCCGACGCGCTTCCGCGACAAGCCCACGACACGGCCCATGCGCATCATGACGCCGACCATAAGCCGGGCTTCTTCGCCCGCTGGTTCATGTCGACCAACCACAAGGATATCGGCACCCTCTACCTGATCTTCGCCATCGTCGCGGGGATCATCGGCGGCGCCATTTCGGGCATCATGCGCGCCGAACTCGCCGAGCCAGGCCTACAGGTACTGACGCAGGGCTGGCCGCTCGGCTCCGGCGAAGCCAATTTCGATGCGGCGCTGCACCACTGGAACGTGCTGATCACCGCCCACGGCCTGATCATGGTGTTCTTCATGGTCATGCCGGCGATGATCGGCGGCTTCGGCAACTGGTTCGTGCCGCTGATGATCGGCGCGCCGGACATGGCCTTCCCGCGCATGAACAACATATCGTTCTGGCTGCTGGTACCGGCGTTCATCCTTCTCCTGGGCTCGTCGTTCGTCAGCGGCGGCACCGGCCTCGGCGCCGGCACCGGCTGGACGGTCTATGCGCCGCTCTCTACGTCGGGCTCGGCGGGGCCGGCGGTCGACATGGCGATCTTCTCGCTCCACCTGGCGGGCGCCAGCTCGATCCTCGGCGCGATCAACTTCATCACCACCATCTTCAACATGCGCGCGCCGGGCATGACCCTGCACAAGATGCCGCTGTTCGTCTGGTCGGTGCTGATCACCGCCTTTCTGCTGCTGCTCGCCCTGCCGGTGCTGGCCGGCGCGATCACCATGCTGCTGACCGACCGCAACTTCGGCACGACCTTTTTCGATGCCTCGGGCGGCGGCGACCCGGTGCTCTACCAGCATCTGTTCTGGTTCTTCGGTCACCCCGAGGTCTACATCATGATCCTGCCGGGCTTCGGCATGGTCAGCCAGATCATCGCCACCTTCAGCCGCAAGCCGGTGTTCGGCTATCTCGGCATGGCCTACGCCATGGTCGCGATCGGCGTGGTCGGCTTCGTCGTCTGGGCCCACCACATGTTCACCATCGGCATGGATGTGAATACCAAGATGTATTTCACCGCCGCGACGATGATCATCGCGGTGCCGACGGGCGTGAAGATCTTCAGCTGGATCGCCACCATGTGGGGCGGCTCATTGAGCTTCGAGACTCCGATGCTGTGGGCGATCGGCTTCATCTTCCTGTTCACCGTCGGCGGCGTGACCGGCGTCGTGCTCGCCAACGGCGGTGTCGATAATTACATGCACGACACCTATTATGTCGTCGCTCACTTCCACTATGTGCTGAGCCTTGGCGCGGTGTTCGCCATCTTCGCCGGCTGGTATTACTGGTTCGGCAAGATGACCGGGAAGATGTACAACGAGACGCTCGGCAAGCTGCACTTCTTCGTCATGTTCATCGGCGTGAACCTGATCTTCTTCCCGCAGCACTTCCTTGGCCTCGACGGGATGCCGCGGCGCATCCCCGACTATTCGCCGGCCTATGGCGACTGGAACTGGATCTCGACCGTCGGCTATATGGTGATGGCCGCCGGCATGGGCATCTTCTTCATCAACATGATCTGGTCGCTGATCGCCGGTAAGAAGGCGCCCGACAATTATTGGGGCGAGGGCGCGACGACGCTCGAATGGACGCTGTCGAGCCCGCCGCCCTACCACCAGTTCGAGACGCTTCCCAAAATTGACTAGGGTCTCGGCCTGACTGACAAATGAAACGCCCCGGTCTCGGCCGGGGCGTTTTTTTCCGAGTGTTGAGCGGGCGTTCAGACGCATCCGCAGGAGGCGTAACATGCAGCAGATCGATCGGCGGCAATTCGTCGGCAGGGCGGCAATGACGGTTGCCGCGACCCACTTCGGCCTTGGTCCCGCCTCGGCTTCGGCGGCGGCGGCCGGCGCGCGGTTCGGACCAGTGAAGCAGATCGATGCCGGCGTCCTTCGGGTCAGTTATGTCGACGCGGGACCGGCGGACGGAAAGCCGGTAATCCTGCTCCATGGTTGGCCCTATGATGTGCATGCCTTCGAGCAGGTTGCGCCATTATTGGCGGCCGAGGGTTATCGGGTCATCATTCCCCATTTGCGCGGTTATGGGCCGACCCGGTTCCTGACCAAGCAGGCAATGCGCAACGGCCAACCCGGTGCGTTGGCGCAGGACGTGCTCGACTTGATGGACGCGCTCAACATCCCGAAGGCGCTGTTCGGCGGCTTCGATTGGGGCGCCCGCACTGCCGATATCGTCGCCGCGCTATGGCCGGAGAGGGTCGGCGGGCTGGTTGCGGTCAGCGGCTATCTGATCAGCAACCAGCAGGCCGGGATGCAGCCGCTGCCTCCCGACGCCGAGCTGCAATGGTGGTACCAATATTATTTCGCGACCGAGCGCGGCCGGCTCGGATATGAAAAGAACCGCCACGCCTTCAACAAGCTGATCTGGAAGCTTGCCTCGCCGCGGTGGAAGTTCGACGATGCAACCTACGATCGCTCGGCGGCGGCATTCGACAACCCCGACCATGTCGCGATCGTCATCCACAATTATCGCTGGCGCTTAGGACTGGCGGAGGGCGAGCCGCGCTACGACGCTATTGAGCGGAGGCTGGCGGCGGGGCCGACGATAGGTGTTCCGACGATCACCATGGAGGGCGACGCGAACGGAGCCCCCCATCCGTCACCCACCGCTTATGCGGCGAAGTTCACCGGCAAATATGAGCACCGGACGATCACCGGCGGCATCGGGCACAATCTACCGCAGGAGGCGCCGCAGGCATTTGCGCAGGCGCTACTCGACATCGCAAGGACCTAGACACGCCACAATGAGCATGCAGCGGGTGGCGTAGTGACTCACCGCGCGGTGGCGACAAATTGTCCCTCGGTGATCTCGTCGAGGACGGAAAGAATCTCTTTCCGCCCAAATGGCTTGGGGACAAATGCCGCAACCCCCGCCTGCCAGGCCAGCAATGTCAGGTCGCCCGCTCCGGTCATCATGACGACCGGCAGCTCGACACCGCGCTCTTTCAATGCCTTGGTGACCGCAAACCCGTTCGCCTCGGGCATGTTGATGTCGAGCAGGATGCAACCTTCGATCAGCTGGTCAGCTGCAGCGATCAATTCTGCACCCGAGGCATATGTGCGCACCCTATAACCGCCGGAGGCGAGCAGCCGGGTGAGCGTGCTCCTGACCGTGGGGTCGTCATCGACCAGGTGGACAATGCTCTTTTCCATAAGCCGCTCCAGCGCCTGCCTTGCACGCGTCGAGCCGGCCGATGGTGTGCCGCCAAGACGCCAATCACCCGAGCATTGCCGTCATAGCAGCGAATGGATGCGGCAACAACTTGGACCGGGCTGTCGAGCCGACACGAGCCGCGGAATCCCCTGTCCTACAGCCTGCAACCTATGACATGAGCGATCCGGCTCTTTCACATCGTCGATGCCGGGATCGCGCACCCTCGTGAGTGGTGATCGAGCCCCATGGTCATCGCGAACATTATGAACATTCGCGAACGGCCAAAGGTCACACAAAGGCCCCAAAATGGCGCCCTTCTCCATGAACTTAGTGACCTTAAGAGAACATTCTGCGCAGCTTCAGCCCTTGACCAGCTTGATCGCGGTCCAAACCGCATCTGCTTGCCGCACGGCACTTTCCTGACTCGGCGCCACCCCCTATAGGGCCCGCGTGACCAGCGTGCCCCTGACCGAAACCCAAACGCTCCCCGCCGACTGGCGCGACCTGCTCGCGCTGACCAAGCCGCGCGTGATGAGCCTGGTGGTGTTCACCGGGCTGTGCGGCCTGCTCGCCGCGCCGGTCCCGGTTCATCCGGTGCTGGGCTTTACCGCGGTGCTGTGCATTGCGCTCGGCGCAGGCGCAGCCGGGGCGCTCAACCAATGGTATGAGGCCGATCTCGACGCCAAGATGAAGCGGACCGCCGGCCGGCCCCTGCCAGCCGGAAGGATGACCCGCCAGACCGCGCTTCACTTCGGGGTCGGGCTGGCTGTTTTCTCCGTGATCCTGATGGACCTCGCGGCCAATCACCTCGCCGCGGCGGTGCTGGCTGTCTCGATCCTGTTCTACGTGCTGGTCTATACCGTCTGGCTCAAGCGGCGAACCGCGCAGAACATCGTCATCGGCGGCGCGGCGGGCGCCTTTCCGCCGTTGATCGGCTGGGCTGCGGCGACCGGCGATGTCACGGTTCTGCCGATCCTGCTGTTCGCGATCATCTTCCTGTGGACCCCACCGCACTTCTGGGCGCTGTCGCTCTTCGTGCGCAGCGACTATGCCAGTGCCGGGGTGCCAATGCTGCCGGTGGTGGCGGGAATCGAAAGCACCCGCCGCCATATTCTGCTCTACACGCTGCCGATGATTGCGGCGGCGGTCGCGCCCTGGGCGCTGGGATTGACCGGCTGGATCTATGGCGCGGCGTCGCTTGTGCTCAACGCCGTCTTCCTCCTGCTGGCGTTCGCGGTTCTGGCCAACAAGGCAACCGAGCCCAAAGCGATGGGACCGGAAAAGCGGCTGTTCGCCTTCTCCATCCTTTATTTGTTCGGCCTGTTCGCGGCGCTGGTCGTCGATCGGTGGATGATCTGATGCCGCGCGAAGAAGATGAGATCATCCGCAAGCGGCAGCGCGAGCGCTCGCGCCTGCTGGCGATCCTGCTCGGCGCGTTCGTGGTCCTGATGTTCGCCATCACCATCGCCAAGATGAGCATCAACCAATGACCTCGCTCGCGCAGAAGAACCGGTCGGTAGGTTTGAAAGCGGCCCTGTTCGGGCTGGCGATGCTGGCGCTCGCCTTCGCCGCCGTGCCGCTCTACCGCATCTTCTGCCAGGTGACCGGCTTCGGCGGGACGACGATGAAGGCGGAAGGGCCGGCGCCGGGTGCGGTCGCAGGGCAAATCGGCGTCCGGTTCGACGCCAACATCGATCCGCGCCTGCCGTGGAAGTTCGAGCCGGAACAGGCGACCGTCCGGATCCACCCGGGCGCCAGGACCACCATCTATTACAAAGCGAGCAACTACACCGCGCGGCGAACGCTCGGCACGGCGACTTTCAACGTCTCCCCTGCCCAGGCCGGCAAATATTTCAGCAAGATCGAATGCTTCTGCTTCACCGAGCAGGTGCTGAAGGGCGGAGAGAGCGTGCGTATGCCGGTAGTGTTCTACGTCGACCCCAAGCTGCGCGACGATCCGGACACGAAGAATATCGACGAGATCACGCTCAGCTATACATTTTATCCGGTGGAAAATCCCGGAACTGGCAGCTAGAGCGCCGACACGAGATTCTAGGAAAGCATCCATGGCCGCGACCAAGAACCACGATTATCACATCCTGCCGCCCGATCAGTGGCCGCTGATCGGCGCCTTTTCCGCGCTCGCCCTGACCGGCGGCGGCGTGATGTGGATGCATGACAATCCCTACGGCAAATTCGTTTTCCTGCTCGGGCTGATCGGCGTGCTGACGACCATGTTCAGCTGGTGGGGCAATGTCATCCGCGAGGCCCATGAAGGCCACCATACTCCGGTCGTGTCGCTCCACCTGCGCTACGGGATGATCCTGTTCATCGCCTCGGAAGTGATGTTTTTCGTCGCCTGGTTCTGGGCCTTCTTCTCCGCCGCCCTGTTCCCGGCGCCGATCGAAGTGGTCGACGGCGCCACGCAAGTCCTGAGCGATGCCACCGCCGTTGCGACTTGGCCGCCGAAGGGCATCGAGGTGCTCGACCCGTTCGGTTTTCCGCTGCTCAACACCTTCATCCTGCTATGTTCGGGCACCACCGTGACCTGGGCGCACCATGCGCTGATCCACGGCGATCGCGAGGGGCTGAAGAAGGGCCTATGGTGCACCATCCTGCTCGGCCTGCTGTTCACCTCGATCCAGGCCTATGAATATATCCATGCGCCGTTCGGCTTCGCCGGCACCATCTATGGCGCGACCTTCTTCATGGCGACCGGCTTCCACGGCGCCCATGTCATCATCGGCACCATCTTCCTGATCGTCTGCCTGGTCCGCGCCTATCAGGGTGAGTTCACGCCCAAGCAGCATTTCGGCTTCGAGGCGGCGGCCTGGTACTGGCATTTCGTCGATGTCGTCTGGCTGTTCCTGTTTGTCTCCATCTATGTCTGGGGCGGCTGGGGCGCGCCGACTCACGGCTGATGAGCAAGGGCGGTTGATGAGCGAGGCGCCGGCACTCGGCGCCGTGCCGTCGCTGGCGGCGGCGGCTGTCGAGGGTCTCTGCCCGAATTGCGGGGCGAGAATGCTGTTCGCGGGGCTTATCAACTTCGCGCCCAATTGCCGCGCCTGCGGCCTGGATTTCGAAAGCTATAATGTCGGCGACGGGCCGGCGGCTTTCCTCATCCTGATAGTTGGGGCGATCGTCGCGGTGGGGGCGATTCTGCTCGACCAGATGGTGGGTCCGCCCTGGTGGGTGCATATCATTTGGCTGCCGATCGGGGCGGCTCTGACCATCCATGGCTTGAGAATCGGCAAGGCCGCGTTGCTCTACCAGGAGCATAAGCACCGCGCCCGCGAAGGGAAGCTGGTCGAATGATCCGCAAGCTCCCGCTCCTCCCGACCATCCTCGTCGGCCTCGCCGTGGCGGTGATGATCGGGCTCGGCATCTGGCAGCTCGATCGGCGCGGGGAGAAAGAGGCGCTGCTCGCCACCTATCGAAGCGCCGAGGGCAAGCCGCCGATCGGCTGGCCGTCCGTCCCGCCCAAGGAGCCGCTCCCGCTGTTCCGCCATGCCACCGCCAACTGCCTCCAGGTCGTCGGCTTCCGCACCGCGGCCGGCCAGAATCTGAAGGGTGAGCCGGGTTACCTGATCATCGCCGATTGCCGCACCGGGGCCGAAGGGCCGGGCCTGGCGGTCGAGCTTGGCTGGTCGAAGAACCCAAATGCCGGCCGGGCCTATCGCGGCGGGTTGGTCAGCGGAATGATCGCGCCCGACCGGATCAGCCGGATGCGGCTGGTCGCAGCAACGCCCGGTCCGGGACTGACGGCCAGTGCTCCGCCGTCGCCGGACATAATTCCCAACAATCATCTGAGCTACGCCATCCAATGGTTCCTGTTCGCCGGGATCGCAGTGGTGATCTATGTCCTGGCGCTGCGACAGCGCTGGAGGAAGGAGGCGCCCAATGGCTGAGCTGACCCGCCTCGCCAATGGCCTGACGGTCGCCATCGATCCGATGCCGGGCGCCCAGTCGGCGGCGATCGGGCTGCACGCCTTCGTCGGATCGCGGTCTGAGGCGGAAGGCAAGGGCGGTCTCGCCCACCTCGTCGAGCATATGGTGTTCAAGGGCGCGCGAGGCCGCGACGCTCGCGCCATTGCCGAAGCGATCGAGGATGTCGGCGGCTCGCTCAACGCCTGGACCTCGCGCGATCAGACCGCATTTCATGCCCGGACTCTGGCACCAGACGTCGGCCTGGCGCTGGAGTTGATCGCTGACCTGGTTCGCGCGCCAAAGCTCGATGAGGCCGAATTGGAGCGCGAGAAGCTGGTCATATTGTCGGAGCTGGGCGAATGCCTCGATGCACCCGATGACCTGATCCACGACCGGCTGTTCGAGGCGGCGTTCGGCGATCAGCCGCTGGCCCGTCCAGTGCTCGGCAACGAAGCGACTATCCGCGCACTCAGCCGGGGCGACTGTGCCCAATGGCTTGGCGAGCAATATCGCCCGGAGCGCCTGGTAATCTCCGCCGCCGGCAAGGTCGATCCCGGCCATGTGCTGCTCTTGGCCGAGGCGCTGTTCGGCGACCTCGAGACCAAGGCGCCGCCTGCAATCACCTCCGCCCAATTCACTGGCGGAATCCGGTCCGACCGGCGCTCGGCCGAGCAGACCCATCTTGCACTGGCCTATCCGGGCGTGCCGGCGTCCGATCCGACCGCTCCGGCGCTGTCCCTGTTCGCCCAGGCGGTCGGCGGCGGCATGTCGTCGCGACTGTTCCAGGAACTGCGCGAGGAGCGCGGCCTGGCCTATTCGGTCTATTCCTGGACCCAGGGCTTCGCCGACACCGGCCTGTTTGGAATCAACCTGGCGGCTGACAAGGCCCGCGCCACCGAGGCGCTGAACCTGGCGCGGGAAACCGTCGAGCGCGCGGCCGAAGAGCTGACCGAGGCCGAACTCAAACGCGCCCGGGCGCAGGTCGAGGCGTCTATCCTGATGGCGCTCGAAACGCCGCAGGGCCGGGCCGACGCCATGGGCCGCTCGATCGAGATTTTCGGGCGCATCATGACGCAAGAGGAGATGCTGGCCGAGCTTCGCGCGGTGGACGTGGAATCGGCGCGGGCCGCCGGCCGTGCCACGCTCGACGGGCCACGGGCCATCGCCTCCATCGGCGGCAAACTCGCCCTCGCGGCCTGATGGCTTAGGCATGAGCATCTCTGATCTGAAGACGATCGTCGCCGAGCCGTGGGACGACTGGGGCCTGATCGACAGCGGCCATGGGCAAAAGTGGGAGCGTTACGGGCCGGTCACCGTCGTTCGGCCCGAGCCGCAGGCGATGTGGTCGCCGGCTCTCGAAGACTGGTCGCCCGACGCAACCTTCGTGCCCGGCTCCGACGAGGAGGGCGGCGGGCGCTGGGTTCGCAATCGCGACCTTCCGCATGACTGGCCGCTGGCTCGCGGCAACGTCCAATTTCACGCCAGCCTGACGCCGTTCCGCCATCTCGCTTTCTTCCCGGATATGGCGCCCCAGTGGGACTGGATGCAGAGCCAGGCGCTCGATGCCGATATCCTCAATCTGTTCGGCTACACCGGTGTAGGCACGCTGCTGCTGTCCGAGGCTGGAGCGCGCCTGGTTCACGTCGATGCGTCGAAAAAGTCGGTCGAAGGAGGGCGTGCCAATGCCGCGCTGTCGGGGCTGGCCGAGCGGCCGATCCGCTGGATCGTCGACGATGCCGCCAAGTTCACCGCGCGCGAGGTGCGGCGCGGGCGGCGCTATGACGGCATATTGCTCGACCCGCCCAAGTTCGGCCGCGGCCCGGAGGGCGAAGTGTGGCGGCTGGAGGAGCATCTGGCGCCGCTGCTGGCCGACTGCCGTAGGTTGCTAGATGCCGATAGCCGCTTCCTGGTGCTGACCGTCTATGCAGTGCGCATGTCGGCGCTGGCGATCGGCGAGCTGCTTCGCCAGGTCACGGCCGACCTCGGCGGCACGGTAGAATGCGGCGAGATGGCGGTGCGCGAGGAAGCGCGCGGGCTGCTCTTGCCGACCGCGATCTTCGCCCGCTGGTGGAAGTGATCGCTTTGAGGAATTGCCCCCCAGCAGTTCCTGTCGCGATTAGGTCCGGCTTGCCCTGATCGCTGCGCCGGTGACGAACGGCGCGCCGGCCACCAGCAAAAGTGCCACCGCTGCCTCCAGCTTGAGCGCGGCGCTTTCGCCGTCTCCAGTGGCCGCCGCGCCGAAGATCACCAGCGGCACCGCCAGCGGCATCATCAGCAAGCCGGCCAGCGCTCCGGCGCGGGGCAGGCCGGCCGTCAGCGCAGCCACTGCGACTGACAATGCCGCCAAGGCCGGCGTGCCAATCGCCAGTGAAATCAGGCTGTGCAGCAAGACAGGGCCATCAAGCCCCACCAGGAAACTGCCGGGAACGGCGGCGACCAGCAGCAGGGGGCCGAAGGTCAGCCAGTGGCCGACGATCTTGGCGGCACCGATCGCTTCCTCGGGCGTGCCGACCAACGCCAGTTGATCGAGCACGCCATCGGCCCGGTCGGGCTCGATCAGCCGTTCGACGGGCAGCAGTGCCGCGGTCAGCGCGGCGATCCACAGCGCGCCGCCGCCGATCTTGGCGAGGAGCCGTGCGTCAGGCCCTACTGCAAAGGGAACAATGGTGGCTACCAGCAGGAAGAAGGCGACGGGCAGCCACGCCCCGCCGTGCAGGCCGCGCCTTACCTCCCGGGCGATCAGCGCTCCGGTCACGCGCCCAGCTCCAGGCTGCGCCACTCACCGGCCAGCCGGGCATGGCTGGCGGCCAGGACCGCGCCGCCCGATCGGAGGTGGGCGGCGACGGCTGCGTCGAGCTCCTCGATCCCGTTGCGGTCGAGGCCGTTCAACGGCTCATCGAGCAGCCACAAGGGCGCGCCGCTGGCCAGGGCGCGCGCCAGCCGGGCTCGCTTGGCCTGACCGGTCGACAAGAGCCGCACGGGAACATGCGCCAGCCCGTCGAGCGCGAAGGCGGCCATCGCCTCGGCCAGCCGCGGTCCCTTCCACAAGCCCAGCGCGCGGCCGAGCGGAAGCTCGCGATCCAGTGCCAGACCTTCGTCGGCCAGTGCGGCATCGGCGCGTTCGATCTTCCCGGCGTTGGGCCGAAGCAGCCCGGCAACCAGCCGGATCAGGCTGGATTTGCCGCTGCCGTTGGGACCGATGACATGCAGCGCCTCGCCCGCGTCCAATTTCAGGTCGAGCCCCTCGAACAGCAGCCGGTCCCCCCGGACCAGCGCCAGCCCCTCGCCCTTAAGCAACAGGCTCACGCCTGATCCTCCAGCGCGTGCATATCCTCGTCGCTGAGGCCGAAATGATGGCCGACCTCGTGAATCAAAATGTGCCGGATGAGATGCTCGAACGGCTCGCCTTCCTCGGCCCATTCGGCGAGGATCGCCTGACGGAACAGGCGGATCCGGTCGGGGAGGGTTCCCGAGGTTTCGACGCTGCGCTGGCCGATCGGGATGCCTTCATAGACGCCGGTCAGGTCGAGCGGATGCTCGATGCCCATTTCGCCAAGCAGCGCCTCATCGGCATATTCGTCAACCTGCAGCACGACATCGCGAAGATGGCTGGCGAACGGCTCCGGCAGCCGTTCCATCGCGTCGCGCGCGATCGCCTCGATTTCCTCGGCCGAAGGGGGGTGGTCGAAGCGCCGTGCCATGGCCTGCCGCCATAAAGGTGTGGATGGCCGCGGGGCAAGCTTGCCCCTTGGCAGACTCGCCTCTACATGGGCGCCCATTCCAGAGCATGCGGAGCGGTGGCCGAGTGGTCGAAGGCGCTCGCCTGGAAAGTGAGTATACGTCAAAAGCGTATCGTGGGTTCGAATCCCACCCGCTCCGCCACCTTTGGATGCGCTGACATCTCGGATTGATTAAAAATCAATGGAAATCAAAGGATGTTCCGCGAGGAGTGTGCGCTCACGTCCATTGACAGCTGTCAGGATACACGCGAAAGTGTGGGGAGAAACGTTGGGACAGGAGCCGATCGGTGGGCAAGC
>JALYNQ010000006.1 GCA_030773115.1 Pseudomonadota bacterium | reverse complement strand
CTGTGGAGGGTCGATCGCGGTCATCGGCGTATAGCGCTCGCAGCCCTCGGTCAGCCATTCGAGCAGCGCGAGGTCGGCAGCCGGATCATAGTCGATCGCGGCGAGCTCCGGGATGCGCGCGCGCGCGTCGGCAAGGCTCAAGCCCGACACCAACCCGAGCTGCAACGCGCGTGAATCGAGGGCGGCCAGGCGAAACGCCCCGCGCACCTTTTCGACCAGCGCGAACGGGACGTCAGGCGGCGCGGCGTTCGAGCGCCTGACCCGTTCCGCCGGCAATAGCGGCAGGAACGCCGCCAGATAGCGGCGCCTGGTCAAATACCTGTCGGTCACGATTCCATTCCAGTCGGGTTGCGATCCCGGCGACCCCGCCGCGATGGCGAAGCAGCGTCACCTCGAATGTTGGAAGACCCGGCGCGTTGGCCGGAAACGGCATCGATTGCGCGCTTGCCACCTGCCAGCGCGTGTGCGCGGCGCTCGGCACCGGCTCGGCGCCCGTGCGCAGCAGAAAGGTCATCACCCCGCTGTGGCCAGCGGCCAGGGCCAGGCGGCGCGAAGCGGTAAGATCGAGAGCAGGGGCTTTGCCGACCGGCTCGATGATCACCGCACCGACGGCACCGCAGCGCGTAATGTCCGCCCCGGCCCGCAGCGCGGCAATGGTGTTTGGCGCATCGACCAGGAACAGGGCGTCCGGAGCGATACCCAGCTCAGCCAGGCCGTGCCCGTATGGCCTAGCACCAGACCGGGCGCCGACCGCCTCCCGTACCCAGAAAATAGGCTTGGTCCTGCTGCCGCACCATGCCAGCAGCAAGGCGAAGGCCGCGGCGCTCGCAGCATCGGCGGCGGCAGCGGCATAAACCTCGTGCAGTGCTGCCTGGACAAGCCCGCCCCTCAATCGGGAATCCAGTGCCTCCTCGCCCAATGGGACTTGCACGGCATTGATGTCCCCAAAGCGCTCGATCGCCTTCAGCCGGGTCTGTAGCAGCGACTCGGATGATTGCGTGTTCATGATTTGTTCTACCATACTCCATGCGGTCGAGGTCAATATCGCGACTCGCAGGAAGTGGAGCGGACCTAAAGCGCTTCGACGATGGTCACATTGGCGATGCCGCCGCCTTCGCACATTGTCTGCAACCCGAAGCGCTTGCCGCGGGCCCGAAGCGCGTGGACCAGGGTCGCCATCAGCTTGGTGCCGCTGGCGCCCAAGGGATGGCCGAGCGCGATCGCGCCGCCGTTGACGTTGAGCTTGTCAGGGTCGGCGTCAATCTCCTTGAGCCAGGCGAGCGGCACCGGCGCGAAGGCTTCGTTGACTTCGTAAAGGTCAATTTCGTCGAGCTTGCGGCCGGAGCGTTCCAGGGCCCTTCGAGTAGCCGGGATCGGTTCCTGAAGCATGATGACAGGATCGCCGGCGGTGACGGTAAGATTGTCGATCCGGGCCAGCGGTGTCAGGCCATGCTGCTTCAGAGCCTGCTCCGACACAACCAGCACACCCGACGCGCCATCGCACACCTGGCTGGCATTGCCGGCGGTGATCATGCCATCCGGTGAGACGGTCTTGAGCTCCGCCAGCGCCTCCAGGCTGGCATCGGCGCGGATGCCCTCATCGCGATTGTGGCGGCGGGCGTTTCTCTCCTTATCAACCCCGTCGACGATGACGATCTCGCGCTCGAAGGAGCCGCTTTCTGTCGCGGCCGCTGCCTTGCGATGGCTGGCAAGCGCGAATTGATCCAGCTCGTCACGGCCGAAGCCATGGATTTGCGCCATCATCTCGGCGCCGGTGAACTGGCTGAATTGGTCGACGCCGTAGCGGCCCTTGATCGACGGCGGCCAGGGACCGATGCCGATCCCCGCCTGCATCGGCAGGATCACCGGCGTCCCCATCGGCACCCGGGTCATGCTCTCGACACCAGCGGCGATCACCACGTCCTGAGTTCCGCTCATCACTGCCTGGGCGGCGAAATGGAGCGCTTGTTGGGAGGAGCCACACTGCCGATCGATGCTGACTGCCGGGACGCTGTCGGGCAGGTCCGAAGCCATCACCATGTTGCGGCCGATATGGAAGCTCTGCTCGCCGACCTGGCTGACGCAGCCGACGATGACGTCCTCGATCGCCTTGGGGTCGATCCCGCTACGCCCTACCAGCGCATCGAGTACCGCTGCGCCAAGATCGGCCGGGTGCCATTCGCGCAAGGCCCCGCCGCGCCGCCCACCTGCCGTGCGCAGCGCTTCCACGATATAGGCTTCGGCCATTACCCCTCCCTTTGTTCGGGCTCCGTCGACCAGGCGAGCACGAAGGTGCCGTTGCACATCAGCGTCCTCGCCGCGCCTTCGTCGATCAGTGCGCACTCGCCTGGCTTCACGACGCCAACCGGCAAATCGATCGGCAGCAGCTGCACGTCGCGCATACGGCTTGGCAGTTCCGGCGGCTCGCCGACGCACCAGGCGACGCCGAAATGCGGTCCGTCAACCAACAGCTTGCTGCTGTCCTCGACCCGCGTGTCGCGAACATGGTTGTGGGGACGCGGATCGACCACGTCGCGCGCCTCTTCGAGATGGAGCTCGCGCGGGCGGCCATAATCATAGAGGCGATAGGTCAGGTCGACCGCCTGCTGGATCTCCAGCACGGTGAGGCCCGGCCCCAGCGCGTGGACGGTGCCCGCCGGATTGTAGATGAAATCGCCCTTGGACGGCCGCTTCCAATCCATCATGCCGACGATCATGCCATTGCGCGCCGCCTCGATCAGCTCGTCAGGCTCGACGGCCTGGTGGGTGCCGACCGCCAATTCGGCCTCCTCGTCCACATCCAGCACGATCCAGCATTCGTCCTTGCCGCGGGGAAAGCCGCGGGCGCGTGCCATTTCGTCGTCGGGATGGACCTGGATCGACAGCCGCTCGGTGGTGAACAAATATTTGACCATGACGTCCAGCTCGCGGCCGGGCGGCTGCTCGAACCAGATCTCGCCGATCTGGCGGTCGGCATCGACTCCGAAACGCGGATCGATCCCGCGCTTGCCCCAGGGCTTTTCGACAATCTTGGTTGCGAGCCTCTGCATGCGCTCGCTCCTTCTAGCTCAACGCCGTGACCAGATCCTTGAGCGGCAGGAAGGCGAAGCCGATCGAGCTGTCGGAAATGCCATAGGGCATGAACAGCTGGTCGCCGGCCCTCATGCCGCCACAGGTATAAACGACGTTGGGCACATATCCGTTGCGATCGTCGTTTTCCGCCTGAAGAATCGGGTAGCGGGTTCGGCCCAAGATCTTCGACGGATCGTCGCGGTCGAGCAGCACCGCGCCGATCGTATACTGCCGCATCGCACCGACGCCATGGGTCAGCACCAGCCAGCCCTCGTCGATCAGGATCGGCGGTCCGCAATTGCCGATCTGGATGAATTCCCACGAATATTTGGGAGCCATCAGCAATTGGCCGCCATCCCAACGGGTCAGGTCGTCCGAATCGAGCAGGAACATATTCTGCCCATCCTGCCGGCCGATCATCATGTAACGCCCGCCGATTTTCTGCGGAAACAGCGCTAGTCCCTTGTTGCGGGTCGCGTCGCCGGTCATCGGCACCAGCTCGGCCGACCGGAAATCGCGCGTCCGGAGCAGCTCCGACCTGATGTCCTTGCCGGAAAAGGCGGTGTAGGTGCCGATATATTCGGTGCTTCCATCATCATGGGTGAAATAGGTCAGCCGTAGATCCTCGAGGCCATTGGCCTGCGCCGGCGTAACCGGGAAGATCACCGTTCCCGACAGGGTCGAATCCTCGCTTCGGTAAATCGTCACCGGACAGTCGGCGCACAGCGTATCGAGTTCGGGCGCGTCGGCGGCGACTGCGAAGGGCGGCTCGGGAGCCAGCTCCAGCCCGCCGCGATCCGACACCAGCCCCTCGCGGAAGGCGATGGAGCTGATATGGCCCTCGCCCACCGCCCGCAGCGACATCAGCACCCGCGTCGTGTTACGGTCGAGTCCGCTCTGGTCAGGGTGCGGAACCACGCTCGGATTCATCAGCGCGGCCGCGGCATAGCTATATTCCTGGCAGAAATAGGCGCCGATCAGCTGCTGCCGTTTGTCGCCGATGCCGGTCAGCGAAAGGTTCAGCAGCTTGGAGATTTCGGCGAAGCGCCGGAGGAAGACCTTGCGGGTCTGCCAGTGCCGCGTCTCGAAATTCTGCATCACCTGATGCAGCGCGCGGCCGATTTCGTGGTCGCTGAGGGTCAGCACCTGGTCGACGAGCCGGCGTGCACGGCCCGGGTCGGACCGATTCCCTTGCCATGCGAGGTGGAATGGGCGGACTACGACTCGGGCTGGGTCCGCCCTGAGCCTAAGCGGATGGAGTTCGGACTGAATCATTGGACCTTGTCACGTGGCGGCGAATGACCTCGCTTCTGCTGTGCCGGCACGCAACTGTCTAGCCTGTTTGCTCGTCCCAAAGGCCTCCCGCATCGTTTGAGCGGCGAGATGGAACGAAAGGATCGATTCAGCACCTCGATTGCGGTTGATGCCGGTGGCCATCAAACCGTCGCAGCAGCTGCCGTCCGTCGGGTCCGCGATCGGCACGCCGGCGTCATTGTCTCCGAAGAACCAGCCGAAGGCGGCTTCGGCGACGCGCCGCCATTTTTCCTCGCCGGTGGCTCGGTAGGCCGCTGCCGCGGCATCGACCGTGGCGGTCGCTTCGAGCGGTTGCTGATCGAACGCTAGCGGCGGCGCATAAGGCCGGCCGAAGCTCTTGCACCCGACCGGACGGAAAGCGCCGCGCGGACTGGTCTGCCGGGCGACCAGCCAGGCGAGCGTCGACAGGCCGCGCTCCACCATCTCGGTGTCGCCGATAGCCTGACCAGCCCGAATCAACGCCTCGGGCAACCTGGCATTATCGTAGGCCAGCGACGGCTCGAACCATGCCCATTCCTCGCGAGCATTCTGGTCATGCAGCCGCATTAGCTGTTCGCCCGTTTGGCGGACCAGCTGATGCGCCAGTTCATGCCCTGGATGGACGCCAAGCAAGTCCAGGCAACCGAACGCCGCAAAGGCACGGGCGCGCGGTGCAACAAGGTCGACCGCGAACGGCGCGGTTTCATTGAACAGCTTTAATGCCCAGTCACGGATCGATGGCCAGGGAGCGCGGGTGGCGGTCAGCCCCAGCGCCCAGATGGTGCGGCCATTGCTGTCCTCTGAACCGCACTCTTCGAGCCAGCGCCGGTCGTATCCCATGAAGTTGCGGTACCGCCGGCGCTCGGCGTGCCAGCCATGCTCGATGAAGGCGGCATAGGTCGACACAAGCGCCGCCGTCCGCCGGTCGTCACCGCGCCGAACCATCATGATCAGCGCCCGGGCATTGTCATCGATGCAATAACCATGGTTGCGGTCGGGCACGGAATAGACGGCATGCTGGATGATGCCGACTGCGTCGCTCATCCGCTCGATCGCATCGAGCGGCAAGGCGGCGGGCCGCGGCTGCGATTCCTGGCCGGCAACTAGCCTGGGTTTTTGCGGTAGCCTGGCGAGCGACTGCTCAACCACCCGCGGCCACAACATGGTGCGCCCAAGACGGTAGGCATCGCGGCTGAGCTTGAGGCGTTCTTCGTCATGGTTGAGCAGCTCGAGCGCCGCCTGGGCGAGCGCCTCCGCATTGGCTGGCGGCACCAGCATGCCGTGGCCGTCCCCAAGCAACTCCTTGGCATGAATATAGGGGGTGGCGATGACCGGCTTGCCGACCGCGACCGCATAACTCAGCGTGCCCGAGGTGACCTGCGCCATGTTGAGGTAGGGGGTGACGTAAATGTCGGCCGCCTGGAGCATGTCGAGCAGCTCTTCCTGCTCAACGAAGCGATCGATGAAGCGGACATGGTCCTCGACGCCGAGGTCGCGCGCGAGGTCCTTGAGCATCCGGCGGTGGCGTTCCCCCTCTTTCCGGACCTGATTGGGGTGGCTTGCGCCGACCACTTCGTAAAGCGCGTCGGGATGGTCGCGGACGATCGCCGGCATCGCTTCGATCATATGGCGAATGCCCTTGTCGGGCGCGATCAGCCCGAACGTCATCAGCACCTTGCGGCCTTCCCAGCCGAACTGGGGTTTCAATTCGTCCGGATTCCGCAGCGGCCGGTCCGGAACGCCGTGGGGGATGATCCGCAGCCGTTCGGGCGGGACGCCGTAGCGGCGCCTCAGAATGTCGGCGCCTGTCGAGCCCATGACGATCGTCCGCTCGGCCCTTGCGATCAGCCGCTTCAGCACGACCTCCTGCTCCTCGTTGGGCTGCTCAAGCACCGTATGCAGCGTCAGGATCAGCGGCAGGTCGGTGGTGCCGACCAGCTCGAGAATATGGGATCCGGCCGTGCCGCCGAAGATTCCATATTCGTGCTGCAGCCAGATCGCCTCTGCGCCGCTCGCTTCGATCCGTTCGGCGGCGTCATGATAGGCATCGAGCGACTCCGCATCGATCGTGGCGATCGAATCCGGATAGAAATCGCCCGACCCATCATCCATCGCATAATGGTCGAGCTTCATCGCCGGGTAGAGCGCGCGCAGCGCGTCGGCGACATGGCTGGTATAGGTCGCCATTCCGCATTTGCGCGGCAGGGCATTGCCTATCAACGCCAGGTGCCGGAATGGGGCGGGACCCTGTCGGGTTATGCCATGCTGGTCATCAACATTGGCAAGAGTGTCGAATTCAAACATCACGCCTTGACTTCCATGAACGCGGGAAGGGATGCGCGACCGGAATAGTCGGCCCCTATTACCTAACGAACTGGAACCGCGCGGGTTTCCCTTTAAATGTTAGCAAGCGCACAAATTTTTGCGCATTGCAACATAAGTCCTTGGCTGGTCTCGGCGATGCCGGACCGACGTTGCGCCAAAACGTGCCTTGGGCGCGGTGATTGCGGGAGCATTATCGGGAATATGCGATCGGCAGACTGGAACGGCGGGACTCCCTGTAGCGCTACCGCCAGCGGCCTACGAGCAGGCCGCCTATGGCTTTCGGGCGTCTGGACGATGAGCTAGAGGGGCCGGCAATGAATGCGACCATGGTCACCGCCGAGGGCTGGTATCCCGGAAGCTGGCGCGGCCATGCCGCCAGCCAGATGCCGGCCTATGCGGATGAACCGCTGCTGCAATCGGTCGAGACCAGGCTGGCGAATGCGGCGGCGGTGGTTGCAATCGAGGATGCGGCAAGGCTGCGGTCCGCGATGGCCAAGCTGGCTGAAGGGAATGGCTTCCTGCTTCAGGGCGGCGATTGCGCCGAAAGCTTCGACGACCCGGTGGCCGAGCAGGTGGCAGGGATCGTCGGCCTGTTCGATGCCATGGCCGAGCGCCTCGGGCCGGCAATAAACGGGCCGCTGATCGAAGTGGCACGGATTGCCGGGCAGTTCGCGAAGCCCCGCAGCGCCAATGTCGAGACCCATGACGAGGTGACGCTGCCCGCCTATCGAGGCGACATCGTCAACGGCATCGCCTTCGACCCCGCGGCGCGAGAAGCGGACCCAGGCCGGATGATCCGGGCCCATATGCAGTCAGTTGGAACCGCTGCCAGCCTCGACGCGGCGAGAGGTCCCGGCGCGCCGATCTTCACCAGCCACGAGGCGCTTCTCCTGCCTTATGAGGAGCCTTTGACCCGCCGTGACCCACTGGGCCGCTGGTGGGCGACCTCGGGCCATATGCTGTGGCTCGGCGATCGTACGCGACAGCTTGATGGCTCCCATGTCGAATATTTGCGCGGCATCGAAAATGTGGTCGGCGTGAAGTGCGGGCCGACACTCGGGCCGGACGAGCTGCTCCGCCTGATCGACCGGCTTGACCCGCGGAGCCGTCCCGGCAAGCTGGTTCTGATCGGACGCTTCGGGGCGAAGGCGATCGACGAGCTGCTGCCGCCGCTGATGCGGGCAACGCGGGATCGGCCGGTCGTCTGGACAATTGATCCGATGCACGGCAACACGTCGATGGTCGGCAAGCGCAAGGTCCGCCGCCTGCCCGACATCCTCGCCGAGGTCGACGCCTTCTTCGCCATCGCAAAGTCGGAAGGCGCCCACGGCGCCGGGGTGCATCTGGAAATGAGCGCGCTCAACGTGACCGAATGTATCGGCGGGCGGGGGCCGGCGTCGATCGACGAGCTGGACAAAAATTGGCTGACTGCTTGCGACCCGCGCCTCAACCGAGCCCAGGCGATCGACCTTGCCGCCCATGTAGCGGCGCTGATGGGGTGAGGCTGACCGCCTCCCCCGGTGGGCCGCTGACTGGTGAGGCGGCGATTCCGGGCGACAAGAGTTGCTCCCACCGCGCGCTGATTCTCGGCGCGATGGCCGACGGCGAGACGCGCATTTCGGGCTTGCTGGAAAGCGCCGACGTGCTCGCAACAGCCAAGGCCGTCGAAGCCTTCGGGGCGCGCGTCGAAAAGGCGGGCGATGAATGGGTCGTCCAAGGCACGGCCTGGCACTCGCCCGGCCAGCCGGTCGATTGCGGCAATAGCGGCACCGCCGCGCGGCTGCTGATGGGCGCGGTGGCCGGCATGCCGGGGGTTCGAGCGACGTTCACTGGGGATGCTTCGCTGGCCTCGCGGCCGATGCGGCGGGTGACCGCATCGCTCGCGCGCATGGGCGCGCTCGTCGAGGGTGAGGGGCGGCTGCCGATCACCGTCGAGGGCGCGCAGCTGGGCGGGATCGAGCATCGCAATGTACCGGCTTCGGCACAGGTCAAATCGGCGATCCTGTTGGCAGGCGTCGGGACCAGCGCTCCGGTTACGGTCATCGAACCGGTACCGAGCCATGACCACACGGAAATCATGCTGGCGGCCTTTGGCTGCCAGGTTGGGCTGAACGACACGCCGGACGGCTGGCTGGTTTCGCTTGGCGAGAAACGAGAGCTGAGGGGCTGCGATCTCGGGATCGGCGTCGACCCGTCGTCGGCGGCCTTCCCATTGGTTGCTGCGGCGACCGTGCCCGGATCGGAGGTCGTGGTGCGCGGCATGCTGGTCAACCCGTTGCGCACCGGGCTCTATGAGACTCTGGAGGCGATGGGCGCAGATATCGAGCTGTCCAGCGAGCGCATCCAATCGGGCGAAATTGTCGCGGATATGACAGTGCGCCATGCGGGTTTGCGGCCGTGCCTGGTCGATGCGGGGCAAATCCCCGCGATGATCGATGAGATCCCGGCGCTGGCGGTCGTATGCGCGTTCGCCGACGGTGAAAGCGTGATCGAGGGCCTCGGCGAGCTGAGGGTCAAGGAAAGCGATCGGCTCGGCGCGATCGTGGCGGGGCTGACGGCCTGTGGCGTCACTGCGTTCGCCGACGGCGATACGCTCCGAATCTTCGGCCGCGGCCGGGTGCGCGGCGGGGCACGCATCGCCACCCTGGGAGATCACCGGATCGCAATGGCATTTCTGACCCTCGGCCTCGCCGCCGACCAGCCGGTCGAGGTTGACGAAGCCGAAATGATCGGAACCAGCTTCCCCGGCTTTGTCGAGGTCCTGAGGTCGCTGGGAGCGGACATCGGATGAGCATCAACAGCTGCATCGAGGCCAGTGCGGCTAGTGGCATTTGAACCGGTCGAACGGCTCCAAACAGTCCTTGCAGCGCCACTGCGCCTTGCATGGGGTTGAGCCGAACCGGCTGACCTCCTCGGTATCGGTTGAGCCGCAACGGGGGCAGGTTGCCGCCTTCGCCAGTTCCGGCGGGGCGATGCCGTAGGCCCGCAGCTTCTCCTTTCCTTCCTCGCTGATCCAGTCAGTCGTCCAGGGTGGCGCCAGCTGCGTCTCGATGACGACGTCCCGGTAGCCCGCTTCGTCAAGCGCCTCGCGGATGCTTTGCTCGATGAACTGGGTCGCAGGGCAGCCCGAGTAAGTCGGGGTGATCGTCACCTTGTCCTCTTCGACCGATCGGACGATGCCGAGATCGAGCACCGACACCACCGGGATTTCCGGATCGGGAACGCCCTTGAGGACGGCCCAGATGTCGCGCACGCCCATTAGACCCGCTCGAGCGCCAGCGCGATCCCCTGACCGACGCCGATGCACATGGTGGCGAGGCCGTAGCGGCCGCCGTTGCGCTGCAATTCCTCGGTCGCAGTCAACGCCAGCCGAGCGCCGGACATGCCGAGCGGATGACCGAGCGCGATCGCGCCGCCGTTAGGATTCACCCGCGGGTCGTCGTCGGCGATCATCAGTTGGCGAAGCACCGCCAGCCCCTGCGCGGCAAAGGCTTCGTTGAGCTCGACCACGTCGAGATCAGCCGTCGCCAGGCTCAGCCGATCGAGCAATTTGTTGGTCGCAGGTGCCGGCCCGATGCCCATGATCCGTGGCGGAACGCCGGCCACCGCGGCGCCCAGGATGCGAGCGCGTGGAGTCAGCCCATGGCGCCTGGCCGCTCCTTCGCTGGCAATGATCATCGCCGCCGCGCCGTCGTTGACGCCGCTGGCATTGCCGGCGGTCACCGTTCCATCGGAGCGGACGATCGGTTTCAGGCGAGCGAGCGCTTCCAGGCTGGTCGGGCGGGGGTGCTCGTCACGGTCGACGAGGATTGGATCGCCCTTGCGCTGAGGAATGCTGACCGGGACGATCTCAGCCGCCAGCCGGCCGTTGGCTTGGGCTGCAGCCGTTTTTTCCTGGCTGCGAAGCGCGAAGGCGTCCTGGTCCTCGCGCGAAACCTGGAACTCGTCGGCGACATTCTCGGCCGTCGACGGCATGGTGTCGTCGCCATAATGATCGCGCATCTTCGGGTTGACGAAACGCCAGCCGATGGTGGTGTCGTAGATCTCGGCGGTTCGGTCGAAGGCGCTCATCGCCTTGGGCATCACAAATGGCGCGCGGCTCATGCTTTCGCTGCCGCCGGCGATGATCAACTCCGCCTCGCCGCCGCGGATCGCCCGGGCGGCCATCGCGACCGCATCGAGCCCTGAGCCGCACAGCCGGTTGAGGGTCACTCCGCCCGAGCTGTCGGGCAGTCCGGCCAGCAGCCCCGCCATCCGCGCCAGGTTGCGATTGTCCTCGCCGGCCTGGTTGGCGCAGCCGAGGATGATGTCGTCGAGCGCCAGCCAGTCGACCTGGTGATTACGCTCCTTCAAGGCGCGGATCGGGATGGCGGCCAAGTCGTCGGCGCGGACGCCGCTCAGCGCTCCGCCATAGCGCCCGATCGGGGTGCGCACCGCTTCGCAGATAAAGGCTTCGGTCAATCCTCGTCTCCGGTCTCGATATAGGGACCGCCGACCGATCTCGAAAATCCCTGGAACTCGGCTACCGGTCGCCCGGTGTCGGTCCGCACGCTGACATTGTAAACGCCGGAGCGGCCGACAAGGGCCTGCTCCTGCGCCTCGGCGACCAGCACCTCGCCCTCGACCGCGCCGTCGAGGAACACCATCGTCGCCTGGGCGCCGACCGTGCTGACGTTGCGGCTGTTGCAGGCATAGGCGAAGGCGGTGTCGGACAGCGCATAGACCATGCCGCCATGGGCCTTGCCGTGACCATTGAGCATGTCGGCGTGTAGCTTCATGCGGATGCGCGAATAGCCTTCGCGCGCTTCCTCGATCACGATGCCCCAGGCGGGGCCGGTGCCCTCGCTGGCCAGCATGGCATGAGCCACGCGCCGGGCAAGCGCGTCGGCGTCGCTCTCGCTCATTCCGCTTCGATTACGCCTCGACGAATTTGATCAAGCTCGATGCTCTCGAACAGCGCCTTGAAATTGCCCTCGCCGAAGCCCTCGTTGCCCTTGCGCTGGATGATTTCGAAGAAGATCGGGCCGATTACATTCTGGGTGAAGATCTGCAGCAGCAGGCCCTGGCCCTCGGTCGGCGCGCCGTCGACCAGGATGCGGCGCTTCTCCAGCTCGGCCGTCGGCTCGCCATGGCCCTTCACCCGCTCGTCGACCAGTTCGTAATAAGTGTCGGGCGTGTCCTGGAACGGAATGCCCCGGTCGCGGAGGATATCGACGGTCCGGTAGATGTCGGAGCTTCCGAGTGCGATGTGCTGGATGCCCTCGCCCTTATATTCGCGCAGGAACTCCTCGATCTGGCTCTTGTCGTCCTGGCTTTCATTGAGCGGGATGCGGATCTTGCCGTCGGGCGAGGTCATCGCCTTGGAGAAGAGACCGGTGACCTTCCCCTCGATGTCGAAGTAGCGGATTTCCCTGAAATTGAAGAGCCGCTCATAAAATTCGGCCCAGAAGTTCATCCGGCCGCGGTGAACATTGTGGGTTAGGTGATCGAGATAGGTCAGGCGGCTGTCATGCTCGGCGACCTTCTGATCCCAGCCGTCCTCGAAGATGAAATCGACGTCGTAGATCGAGCCTTTGTCGCCGTAGCGGTCGACCAGGTAGAGGCGCGATCCGCCGATCCCCTCGATCGCCGGTATGTTGAGCTCCATCGGGCCGACATCGCCTTCGATCGGGTCGGCGCCGAGGTCGATCGCGCGGCGGAGGGCGTGGGCTGCATCCTTGACCCGGAAAGCCATGGCGCAGGCCGAAGGGCCATGTTCGGCCGCGAACCGCTGGGCGAAACTGTCGGGCTCGGCGTTGATGATGAAGTTGATGTCGCCCTGGCGGTGCAGCGTGACATTCTTCCGGCGATGCCTGGCGACCACCGGAAAACCCATCCTGGTGAAGAGGTCGCGCAGCAGCTCGGGATCGGGCGCGGCATATTCGACGAACTCGAAACCGTCGGTGCCCATCGGATTCTCGAGGCCTAGCGGGCCGAGCTCGGAGGCGGGGGCGGTGGTGGCCATCATAATGCTCCTTAGATCCGGCCGCTCCACTGCTCTCGCAGCTTGCGCTTGGCAAGAGTTGTGGCCAATGCGACGGCCCCGAAGTTGATGAAGTTGATGGTGCGGCGCGATTCTTCGCGGTGTAAACTTCGACCGAAAAACCATGATTCTTCAGTTTGTTGAGGCGATTCCCCGGGAACTACGCCGCGGGCCGAAGTTGTGGCATCCATTAACTTTCGGCAGAGGCCGATTTGGAATGGACTCAAGGCGGGCGGGAAGATGCATACTTGCATTACTAACCCATTAGGTTCGTGTAGGACAGCGGTTTGCCAACGGACGGGGAGAAGCGGATGAATATTCCAGAGGGCTGGACCCTAAGCGAAGACGGCAAGGCGCTGGAAAAAAGCTACCGCTTCAAAGACTTCTCGGAGGCGTTCGGCTTCCTGGCGCGCGTGGCCATGCATGCCGAGAAGGCCGATCATCATCCCGAGTTCACCAATGTCTGGAACCGGGTCGATTTTCGCCTGACGACGCACGACACAGGTGGCGTGACCGAGCGGGACTTGAAGCTGGCCGAGGCGATAAACCGGCTCTGCTGACAGCGGCCCCGAGCTTTCGCCGCCGCCATCTACACGCAAAATTCATGGAAATGTCAGATAGTTGCTGTATCTTGCGTGGCGGGCGGGGAGTTTAATCATGAGTTGTTTGCAGCCGCTGCGGATCGCCGAGCCGAGCGTCGATTGTCCCGAACTCACAGATTATTGGCGCCAAGGCTATGCCGTCATTCGCGGCCTGTTCAGTGCCGAGGAGATCGCCGAAATCGCCCTGGCGGCAGACCGAGTCCACGCCGAGGGCGTGAGGCATGGCCGCAGCTTCCGGCATGGCAATTTATTCTACAATGTCGTGCCAGGCGATGATCCGCTAGTCAGGATGGTGCAATGGCCATCCTACCACCAGTCAGTCCTCAATAATGTGCGGCTCGATATGCGCATCGCGCGGCTTCTCGAACCGATCATCGGGCGGGACCTGAAGCAGATCATCAACCAGATCCACTGGAAGGTGCCGGGCTCGCTCGGCGATTTCGCGTGGCACCAGGACAGCCGCTCGCGCCGGCCGGCCGCGGCCTATCGCAACCTTGCGGCATCCTATGTGCAGACCGGCCTCGCCATCGATCCGCACGGGCCGGAATCGGGCGGCATGCGCTTCATCCCGCGCAGCCATCTTCGTGGCGACCTTGGGATGGATTGCTCGAAGAAGGCCCTGGGGGCGGCGATGAGCGCGACTGCGCTCGATGCGGTCGACCTGGCGGAGGCCGACGCGGTCGACCTGATCCTCGAACCGGGCGACCTGGCGCTGTGGAGCCCCTATCTGGTGCACGGATCGGGCACCAACCGGTCGGACCACCAGCGTCGATTCTATATCAACGGCTATGTGCGGGCGGCCGACTGCGATCGGGGCGAATGGGCGTTCCGCAACGGGCGCCCGGTGCCCTTTGGCGCGGAGCAGGCATTGGTCCATTACGAGGAGCTGCGTCAGCGCCCCGGTCCGCATTACGTCTAGGGGGCGATAACGCATTCCCGACGCAGAGTAGCTGCTTGGGCGGCTTGTGGTCGTTAAGGGTGGAAAGCGGTCATCACGGCGGCTTGCGCTCTGGTTTGGGCCGCGTTGAATCATAGGCAGAATTAAAGGGCCAACGACTGATCGATGGAGCCGATTACAATCTTGATCACAATTGGTTTGCTCGATTTCGGCAAATTCGCGAGAGAAGGACGATGTCCCCAGATGTGATCAAGACCGCCAGCTATCTCGGCGTCCACCTGGCGGTTGGTTTTACCGTGGCTTACCTCCTCACCGGCTCGGTCGAGATCGCCGGCGGCATTGCGCTGATCGAGCCGTGCGTGAACGCGGTCGCTTTCTACTTCCACGAGAAAGCCTGGAAGAGAAGCCCACCAGTAAACCGCGTCTGCTGCAGACGTAGGTCAGTTGGGGTACATGAAGGGGGTACAACTGGGGTACATGCGGATCCGATCGAGCGCGCTAAGTATCCAGAATGTTTTGTTTATTTTCTGTGCTTAGGCACTGGCGGAGACGGAGGGATTCGAACCCTCGATACGGTTGCCCGTATGACGCTTTAGCAAAGCGTTGGTTTCTGCCACTCACCCACGTCTCCGGGCTTGGCGTCGGCGGGCATTAGCGAACCATTTGGCCACGTTCAACCCGCCCGGACAGATTCGCCGGCTGCGCAACGAATCGGCTGCCCAATCATTGGAATTTTGCATTCCCAAGCCCAAGGCCCTTGCCCATGCCCGAACTCCGCTACGCTCCGCCATCGATTGCCGATGCGCTTGCCGGCAATCGCTTGCTGGCCACTTTTCCGTCCGACCTTCGCCAGATGCTCGAGAGCAAGCTGCAGGTGATCGAGCTGGATATCGGCGCGACGGTGCTGCGCCGCGGCGTCGATGTCGCCCATACGCTCTTCCCCTTCGGCACGACCATGGTGTCGATGGTGATCGACCTGGATGACGGCCGATCGGTCGAGGTCACCTCGATCGGACGCGAGGGCGCGGTCGGCGGAATCATCAGCTGCGGGCATATTCCCGCCTTCACGCGGGCCGAGGTGATCGTCGCCGGGCCGGCTGCCAAGGTGCCGATGGGGCTGATCGAGGAAGCCAAGGGCGGCTCGGCCCATCTCCGCAACCTGTTCTGCCGCTATTCCGACTTTCTGCTCGCCCAGATCATGCAGACCGTCGCCTGCAACAGCTTCCACCCGATCGAGGCGCGGGCCGCGCGCTGGCTGCTGACCGCCCATGATCGCGGCGGCAACCGGCTGGAGCTGACGCAGGAATCGCTGGCCGGCTTGCTCGGCGTGCAGCGAACCACGATCAACGCCATCGCCCGAGAGCTGCAGGACGAGGGGCTGATCACCACCCGCCGCGGGATCATCGAGGTCCACGACCGCGCCGGGCTCGAGCGGCGATCTTGCGAATGCTATAACCGGGTCGAACGTTTTTTTAGTGAGATTGTCGGCCCGAAAGGAATCGGCCGGGCCTAATCCATCAATTTCCAGCGGATGGTTTCGCCGGCGTGGAACGGCACGAGTCCATCCAACCGTTCCGGCACCTGATGCTCAGCCCGCTCTAGCATGACCTGGCCCTCGTTGAGCGGCAGGCCGTAAAAGAGCGCACCATGCTCGGAAGCGAACCCCTCGAACCTGTTGAGCGCTTCCTCCTCCTCAAACACCTGCACATAGCTTTCGAGCGCATAAGGAGCGTTGAAGATGCCGGCACAGCCGCAGGCCGACTCCTTGGCTTCCGGCGTATGAGGCGCGGTATCGGTGCCGAGGAAGAATTTGGGTGAGCCGCTGACCGCCGCCTGACGAACCGCCAGCCGGTGCTCCTCCCGCTTCACCACCGGCAGGCAATAGGCGTGGGGCCTTAGGCCGCCCCTGAAGAGGGCGTTGCGATTGAGGTGGAGGTGCTGCGGCGTGATCGTCGCCGCGACATTGGCCGGCGCGTCGGCGACGAACTGGGCGGCCTGCTTCGTCGTAATATGCTCCAGCACGATCTTCAGGACCGGGAAATCGTCCACCAGCGGCGCCAGGATCCGATCGATGAACACGGCCTCACGGTCGAATATGTCGACGTCGGGGTCGGTGACCTCGCCATGGACGCAAAACACCATGCCGATGTCCTGCATCCGCTCCAGCGCGGGATAGATGTTCCGGACATCGGTAACGCCGCTGGCGCTATTAGTGGTCGCGCCTGCCGGATAAAGCTTGGCCGCGACCCACACCCCCTCGGCAAAGCCGCGGGCCAGCTCGTCCGGGTCGGCCTGGTCGGTCAGATAGCAGGTCATCAACGGGGTGAAGCCATCACCAGCCGCCGCAACGATCCGGTCCCGGTAAGCCGCGGCATTTTCCACGCTCGTTACCGGCGGGACCAGGTTGGGCATGACGATCGCCCGCGCGAACTGCCGCGCCGTATAGGGCGCGACGCGGTCGAGCATCTCTCCGTCGCGGAGATGGACGTGCCAATCGTCGGGGCGGCGGATGGTGATGGATTGCAATGTCACGCCGGCTCCTTAGCTAAGCCCTATGCCCCAGAACAGCCCAAGGGCCACCACCCTTGCCGATCGCGCAGTCATTCGAGTTTCCGGCGAGGACGTCCGCGGCTTCCTGCAAGGGCTGGTGACCCAGGATGCGGCGGGCGAACTTCCGGTCTGGGCGGGGCTGCTGACCGCCCAGGGCAAATGCCTGTTCGATTTCATGATTTGGTCCGAGGGTGAAGACCTCTTACTCGATTGCGAGGCAGGCGCTGCCGAAGACCTCATCAAGCGACTGTCCATCTATCGCCTGCGCCGGCCGATCCGGATCGAGCGTGACCAGGGCCTGGCGGTCCATTGGTCGAAGCAGGGCGGTGATGGTGTGCCTGATCCGCGGCTCGCCGAGCTCGGCCGGCGCTGGCTGGGCGCTGCCGATGAACCGGTTTCCGGTTGGCTCGAGCACCGTCTCCGGCTCGGCGTTTGCGAGGGCAGTGCAGAGCTCGCTGATCTTCTCTGGCTCGAATGCAATGCCGCCGAGTTGAACGGCGTCAGCTTCACCAAAGGCTGCTTCGTCGGCCAGGAGAATACCGCACGCATGAACTGGAGGCAGAAGATCAATCGGCGGCTGGTGGTGGTCGAGGGCGACGGCGGAGAACGGGCGCGGATTGCCTATCCCGATCTCGGCCTGGCGGTGGTCCACGCCCGCGCCGATGCGATCCCCGGGAATGCAATCGTCCCAGCCTGGCTGGAGCCGGTGCTGGCCTATCTCCCATCAGACTAATACTTCGATGGGGACCATTAGCAGCCCCATCCGGTCTTCAGCGAATTCGGCCCGACGTCACAGTACCAGACATCGGTTGCGCCAATCGCATGGTCGACTACCGCCCATCGCCCACGCTGCTTGCGCAGGACGGCGTCCACTCGAAGACCGTCCATATTGCCGAAATGCTCGCCATAGATGCGCCAGCCGTCGATCGGCTTACCGCCCTTGCGCTGAGGATCGGCGACGACGAACGCCCAGTCGCGTTGAACGCGGATTAGTGCGATCTTGAACTCGACATTGGGGCCGAGGCGCCGCTCGACCACAGGTCGCAACCCATTGAGGATCGACTGACGCTGCGCCGAGCCTGGTGGCGGCACCGACAATCCGGCTGCTCCCGCGACCATCAGGCCGAGCAGCGATTTCACGGCTGAAGCACGGCGAACGCGCGGACCGGGAAGGTGCCCATTCCCTTGATCTTGGGCGGCACGGCCGAGAAGCGGAAACCGCCGTCAGGCAATTGGTCGAAGCCGGTCATATGCTCGCCGATGGGGATGTCGGCCCCAAGCAGAAGCGTGTGAACTGGCCGGCCACGCGCCCGCGTGTCGTCGATGTTGTGGCTGTCGATCCCGACGAAGCCAGCGCCGCCCTCAACCAGCGCCCGCGCCGCCGCCTCGGTCAGGAAGGGATGGTCACTGAGGTAGGTGTCGGCCCGCCAGTACCGATCCCAGCCGGTATGGACCAGCACGGCCTTCCCTCGCACCTCCAGCCCGGCGAACGCATCCGCATCGACGGCCAGCCCGTTCTCGAACGGCCGCCGCACCACCAGTCCGTCGAGATCGGCCAGCGAGCCGAGCGGCAGCTCCGACAGATCCTTGCCCTCGGCGTAACGGTGGAAGGGACTGTCGACATAGGTGCCGGTGTTGGCGACCATGTCGATCCGGCCGATCTGGAAGGTCGAGCCGTCGTCATAGTTGGCGACCGACGCCTCGCGGGTCCAAAAATCGCAGATGTGCGGGCCGGGCAGGCCCTTATGGGTAGTCATGCCGTCCTCAATCACGTGGCTGAGGTCGATGAGCCTTTCCGATGCGCGATCCGCCATAATGCCACTCCCCCGATCATCATCCAGATGACATTGAGAGCCGCCGACGGCAATGCGCCCTGCCACCAGCCATTGATGGTGAAACCGGCCGCTCCGACGACATTCATCCATTGATAAAGCACTGACTGGCCCGTCAGCCGACCCATCGACAGCAGCAAATAGGCAATCAGGATCAGCGCCGCTCCAGTCCAGCCGGCCACTTCGACGGCGATGTCGATCATCTCAGGAATTGCGAGGCGATGGCGAAGCAGATCACGGCCGCGAAGCTGAGCAGAGTACGAATCGCGTGCAGCCGGGCCCAGCGGTTGAGAAGCGAGACGGTATCGTCCCCTGCCCCGGCCTTGAGCTTCCGGTTTACCGGCATGATGGCGATCAGCGTCCACGGCCAGTTGGCGAGCATCAGCAGCGCTCCGACCAGCCACAAGGTGCCGCGCAATTCCCACCAGGCAGCCAGGCCCGCCAAGCCCGCCAGCAGCGCGAGGGTCGCCTGCATCAGATAGCCGCGATCGTAGGACGGCGACCATTGCGCGACGGCCTGGACGGGCTCGAGCGTCATCCGCGCCGGATGCTCGACTACATTGATGTAGAGCGCGGCGCCGGCGAACAGCGCCGCCAGGATCAGAGCGAGGGTGCCGGCCGCGCCCACGCTAGGCCGCCAGATTCCTCAGCACGAACTGGAGGATTCCGCCCGAGCGATAATATTCGAGCTCATTATAGGTATCGATGCGGCAGCGGGCGACGATGTCGAATGTCTCGCCGCTCTCGCGGGTGACCTTGACCGTCACCTCCTGCCGCGGCTCGATCGAAGCGACGCCATCGATGGTGAAGGTTTCGGTGCCGTCAAGGCCGTGGGTATTGGCCCCTTCGCCTTCGAAGAACTGCAGCGGCAGGACGCCCATGCCGACCAGGTTGGAGCGGTGGATGCGCTCGAAGCTTTCCGCCAGCACGGCTCGGACGCCGAGCAGGATGGTGCCCTTGGCCGCCCAGTCGCGCGACGAGCCCGTGCCATATTCCTTACCGGCAACGACGATCAGCGGCGTGCCGTCGGACTGATATTTCATCGCCGCATCATAGATCGACATCACCTCGCCGGTCGGCGCGTAGCGGGTCATGCCGCCCTCGATATCGTCGAGCATGCGGTTGCGGATGCGGATGTTGGCGAAGGTGCCGCGCATCATCACCTGATGGTTGCCGCGGCGGGCGCCATAGCTGTTGAACTCGGCCCGGGGCACGTCATTTTCGATCAGATATTTGCCGGCCGGGCTGTCGAGCTTGATCGATCCGGCCGGCGAGATGTGGTCGGTGGTGATGGAATCGCCGAAGATCGCCAGCGGCCGCGCTCCCGAAATGTCGGTCAGCGGCTTCGGCGTCATCGTCATGCCGGTGAAATAGGGCGGGTTCTGGATATAGGTCGATTCTGCCGGCCAATTATAGGTGTCGCCGCCGGTCACCTCGATCGCCCGCCAGCGGTCGTCGCCGTGGAACACGTCGGCATAGCGCGAGCGGAACATGTCGGAGTTGACGTGGAGCTCGATCAGCTGCCGCACCTCCTCGTTCGACGGCCAGATGTCGGCCAGGAACACGTCTCCTCCGTCCTTGTCCTGGCCTATCGGAGATTTGGTGATATCCCGCGTCACGGTGCCGAACAGCGAATAGGCAACCACCAGCGGCGGCGAAGCGAGATAGTTGGCGCGGCAATCCGGCGAGACGCGGCCCTCGAAGTTGCGGTTGCCCGACAGGACCGAGGCGGCGACCAGGTCATTGTCGTTGATCGCCTTGCTGATCGACTCTGCTAGCGGGCCCGAATTGCCGATGCAGGTGGTGCAGCCATAGCCGACCAGGTTGAAGCCGATCGCGTCGAGATCCTCGCTTAGACCGGACGCATTGAGATAATCGGTCACCACCTGGCTGCCCGGTGCCAGGCTGGTCTTGACCCAGGGCTTGGGCGCCAGGCCCAGCGCCCGCGCCTTGCGGGCGACCAGGCCGGCGGCGACCAGCACCGACGGGTTGGACGTGTTGGTGCAGCTGGTGATGGCGGCGATCATCACATCGCCATTGCCGATCTTGTAGGCCTCCCCGTCGACCGACACCCGATTGTCGTTGGTTTTCTTGTAGGTGCCTTCCAGCTCGGCATTGAACAGCTCGTCAACATTGCTCAGGCGCACCCGGTCCTGCGGGCGCTTCGGTCCGGCGAGCGAGGGCTCGACCGTCGACATGTCGAGATCGAGGGTGTCGGTGAAGACCGGGTCGGCGGTCGAAGCATCGCGCCACATGCCCTGCGCCTTGGCATAGGCGCGGACCAGCTCGATCCGCGCGTCGTCGCGGCCGGTGAGCTTGAGATAGTCGATCGTCCGCTCGTCGATCGGGAAGAAGCCGCAGGTGGCGCCATATTCGGGAGCCATGTTGGCGATGGTCGCGCGGTCGGCGAGGCTCAGCGCGTCGAGGCCGGGGCCGAAGAATTCGACGAAGCGGCCCACCACGCCCTTGGCGCGGAGCATCTGGGTGACGGTCAGGACCAGGTCGGTGGCGGTGATGCCTTCCTTCAGCTCGCCGGCGAGCCGGAAGCCGACCACCTCGGGGATCAGCATCGAGACCGGCTGGCCGAGCATCGCCGCCTCGGCCTCGATCCCGCCGACGCCCCAACCGAGCACGCCAAGGCCGTTGACCATGGTTGTGTGGCTGTCGGTGCCGACCAACGTATCGGGATAGGCGACTTCCTCGCCATGCTGGTCGGTGCTGCTCCAGATCGTCTGGGCGATATGCTCGAGGTTGACCTGGTGGCAGATGCCTGTGCCGGGCGGCACCACCTTGAAATTGTCGAAGGCGCTGGAGCCCCATTTGAGGAACTCGTAGCGCTCGGCATTGCGCTGATACTCCAGCTCGACATTCTTTGCGAAGGATCGCGGCGTGCCGAACTCGTCGACCATCACGCTGTGGTCGATGACCAGATGGACCGGGACCAGCGGGTTGATCCTCTGCGGGTCGCCGCCAAGGCCCTTCATCGCGTCGCGCATGGCGGCCAGGTCGACCACGGCGGGGACGCCGGTGAAATCCTGCATCAGCACGCGGGCCGGGCGATACTGGATCTCGCGGTTGATCCGCCGCTCCTTCTGCCAGTCGACCATGCACTGGAGGTCGTCGCGGGTGACGGTGATGCCGTCCTCGAAGCGCAGCAGGTTCTCGAGCAGCACCTTCATCGAGAAGGGCAGGCGCGACACATCGCCAAGCGCCGCGCCGGCCTTGTCGAGCGAATAATAGGCGTATCTTTTGCCTCCAGCCTCCAGCGTCGAGCGGGTGTTCAAGCTGTCCTGGCCGGTCGGGATCATTTCGGATCGTTCCTCTGGAGAATCGCGTGGTTTTCAAGGCCGCGCAGAGGGCCGCGCAGCGGTTGGCCGCGCCCCTAGCAAGAATGTGTGGGCATGACAAAGGCTCCGGCGATTAGAGCCAGCCGCTCCTCCGCGCGATCCAATAGGGCACGACCGCGCTGACCAGGATCAACGCCAAGGCGAACGGGTAGCCGAGGAGCCAGCGCAGCTCCGGCATATGGTCGAAGTTCATCCCATAGATGCCGGCGATCAGCGTCGGCGGCATCAGCACGACCGCGAACACCGAGAATACCTTCATCACGAAATTCTGCTCGAGCGTGATGAGACCAAGCGAAGCGCTCATCAGGAAGCCCAGATTGTCGGTCAGGAAGCCATTATGGTCGAGCAGTGCCCGAACGTCACCATGCAGGCTTTCAAGCGACGCGAACTGGTCGGAATCACGACACAGCTTCGATGTGCCGAGGAAGCTGAGCAGGCGGGCGGTACTGAGTGCGGATTCCCGGATTTCCGATAATAGCCTCTGAACCTCGCCGATGCGCAACAATAGCGCTTCCAGCCGGACTTCGGTCTTGCGGCTGCCCACCTTGGAGCGATGCTTGAACACCTGCGACGACAGCGCTTCAATGTCCCTCGCCGCTCGCTCCAATTCATCGGCCAGCCGGTCGACGATGACGTCCAGCAGCCGGACCAGGATCGACAGCGGCTCCTGTGCCTGCTCCGGCTCGGCGCAGAGATGCTCGATAAATCTGATGAATGGCAACGGGTCGACGTAGCGAACCGTGACCAGCAGCTTGTCGGTCAGGATGAAGCCGATCGGATCGGTGTCCGGCTTCCCCTTGTTGACCCCGTAAATGACCGATGCGGTCAGGAACAGCGCCCCTTTGCGGAGGTAGAGCCGGCTGGACGGCTCTATCTCATCCAGCTCTTCGCGGGTCGGGATATTCTGGCCCAGCGCTACTTCGGCCAGCTTCTCCTCCTGCTTGGTCGGATTGAGCAGGTCGATCCATTTCACACCGGCAGGAATCGCCTTCAGCGCTTCCGCGTCGGCTGGAGTGGGAAGGCAGTCAGGCCCGAACATTCGAAGCATGGCGGCGTTGGTGCGCCAGCGTCACCGGCTTGGCAAGCCGAATGGCCATGCTAGTCATGCAGCCCATGACGGCTTCTTCGCGGCCGAAGCCGCTCATCATCCTTGCTATCGTGCTGGCCGCGACCCTGGCGATCATGTGGGCAATGAACCGCCCGCCGATCTGCAGCTGCGGCACGGTCGAGCTGTGGGGCGAAGTCGGGCCGAAGCAGAGTCAGATGCTGGCCGACTGGTACAGCCCCAGCCACATCATTCATGGCTTCATCTTCTACGCGCTGCTGGCCTGGCTATGGCCGCGCGCGCCGATCGAGCGGCGGTTTCTCGTCGCACTCATCCTGGAGACCGCGTGGGAGATCGCCGAGAATACGCCGATGGTTATCGATCGCTATAGGGAGGCGACCATCGCGCTCGGCTATTCGGGAGATTCCATTCTCAACTCATTGAGCGACATCGCGATGATGGCGCTGGGCTTCCTGGGTGCCAGGCGGCTGCCAACCTGGGCCAGCGTCGCCATCGTCCTGGTGCTGGAGCTGTTGCCGCTGATCGCCATCCGCGACAATCTGACGCTCAACATCATCATGTTGCTGGCGCCCAGCGATGCGATCCTGAGCTGGCAGGCCATTTAGCCGAGGCACCTTTGACCGGCCAATTCGTTGGGCCGCCATGTTCCGGTCGTTGCTGGTGTTCGCCATCACTTGTCTTGCCTTGCCATCGGCTGCCGACGCGGGCGAGCTGTTCGGCGGAGTCTATGTTCACGACATCGACTCTCCGCTGACCAAGAGCGGCATTGAGAAGGGCGCCGACGTCCAGCTGGGCTATCGCTGGGGCAGGATCGGGCGAACGCCGCTCCAGCCCTATCTGTTCGGAGCGGTGAACACGTCGGGCGAGACCCATTATGCGGTGGCGGGGCTGTCGGCAAAATTCGGCAAGCGCGTCTATGTCCGCCCCGGGCTCGGGATCGCCCTCCATAGCGGCGACAATCGGGAGTTCGAGGACCCCGGCGACGACGATGTGGAATTTGGGACCAGCGTGTTATTCGCGCCTGAGGTCAGCGTCGGCTTTGCCATTAGCGAACGGGCGTCGGTCGAGGCCAGCCTGGTGCACCTCAGCCATGCGCAGCTGTTCGGCGGGCAGAACCCCGGCATCGACAATGTCGGCATCCGCTTCAACTGGAAGCTTTAAGCCTCGCTATAGTTTGCGCAGCGCTTCCAGATTCTTCTCGCATACCGGCGCGGCGAAACGGGCGACGGGACGCAAGGTCGGGCTGTCTCCACCTGCCTCGAACGCGCGGTGCGCGGCGGCGGCTTCCCTCAGCACTCTGGCCAACTGGGCCTTGTAGGTCCCGTCGAAGTCGCTGGCTGTCGCCAGCCGGTCGAGCATCGCCTGATGCTCGGGCAGCGGCCGCGACGAGGGCAGCAGGTCGATGTAGCGGCCCGCGAAGCTCAGCTGAGCCCCGATCCCGGTCTGGTCCATCACCACCTGCGTGGCGAACTTCTGAAGCTTGGCGTTGGAAGCGCGGGCTTCCGCCATGCGCGACGCCTGAACGCCGAACAGCGCGCTCGAGGCGGTGAAGGCCATATAGCTTTCGGGATCCAGCGCGACCGCCGGGCGGGCGGGTGCGACCGGCGCAGGCGGCGGAGGCGCCTTCCTGGGAGCGCAGCCGGCGATCAATGCCGCGGCCGCAACGACCGTCCACCCGCCGGCCCGGATCAGTCGATTAGCGGCCAAGCATCGTCTCCGGCTTGACCACCCTGTCGAACGTCTCCTCGTCGACCAGGCCCAGCTCCAGTCCGGCTTGCTTCAAGGTCAACCCTTTCTTGTGCGCATGCTTGGCGATGCTCGCGGCATTGTCATAGCCGATTTCGGGCGCGAGGGCAGTCACCAGCATCAGCGAGCGGTTCATCAGCTCGGCGATGCGCTCCTCGTCCGGCTCGAGCCCGTCGAGCGTGCGCTCGGTGAAGCTTTCCATGCCGATCGACAGCAGGTTGATCGAGCGGATCACATTGGCGCCGATCAGCGGCTTGAACACGTTCAATTCCATATGGCCCTGAAGGCCGCCGACAGTAACCGCGACATGATTGCCCATCACCTGGGCGGCAACCATGGTCAGCATCTCGCACTGGGTCGGGTTGACCTTGCCGGGCATGATCGAGCTGCCTGGCTCATTCTCCGGCAGCTTCAATTCGCCAAGGCCGCAGCGCGGACCCGAGCCCAGCAGGCGGATGTCGTTGGCGATCTTGCTCAGGCTGACGGCGATGGTGTTGAGCACGCCGGACAGCTCGACCAGCGTGTCGTGCGCGGCAAGCTCGGCGAACTTGTTGGGCGCCGAGGTGAACGGCAGTTGGGTGAGGTTGGCGATTTCCTTGGCGACGGCCTCGGCAAAGCCTTTGGGCGCGTTGAGGCCGGTGCCGACCGCGGTGCCGCCCTGCGCCAGCCGCATGACGCGCGGCAGCACGCCCTCAACCCGGGCGATATTGTCCTCGATCATCGCCGCATAGCCGGAAAATTCCTGGCCCAGCGTCAGCGGCGTCGCATCCTGCAAATGGGTGCGGCCGATCTTGACGATGGAGTCCCAGCGCTTCGCCTGCTCGGCCAGCCGGGTGTGGATTTTTTCGAGGGCCGGCAGCAGCTTGCGCCGCACGGCGATGCCGGCGGCGACGTGCATCGCGGTAGGGAAGCTGTCGTTGGACGATTGGCCCTGGTTGACATGATCGTTGGGGTGGACCGGCGATTTGCCGCCGCGGGTGCCGGTCAGCTGCTCATTGGCCCGGCCGGCGATCACCTCATTGGCGTTCATGTTCGACTGGGTGCCAGATCCGGTCTGCCAGACGACCAGCGGGAACTGGCCGTCAAGGTCGCCGCGTGCCACCTCGCCCGCCGCCTGCTGGATCGCCTCCGCGATCTCGGGGCCCAGGCCGCCGAGACGGGCATTCACCCGCGCCGCGGCCTGCTTTACATAGCCCAGCGCGTGGACGATCTCGGCCGGCATCCGCTCGCGCTCGCCGAACGGGAAATTGGCGACCGAGCGCTCGGTCTGGGCGCCCCAATAGCTGTCGCCGGGGACCTCGATCGGTCCGAAGCTGTCGGTTTCGGTGCGGGAGTGGGTGGGCATTTCGTGTCCTGTTTCGTCATGCTGAACTTGTTTCAGCATCCATTGCGGAGATGCCCGGTGCGCTGCACGAAAATGGACCCTGAAACAAGGGCCGCGGCTGCCATGCCGGGGGCATAGCTAAAAGTGGCCCTCAGGGCAGCGTCTGGATGAGTGACGTGCTCGAATGTCCCCCGGACATTCTGCGCTCGTCACTTCTTCTTCGTGAAATCCACGCTGACGACGTTGGAGCCGTCCTCGACCGGCGCGGGCGGCGGCACGTCATTCTCGGCTTCGTCATGTTCCTCATGCTCGCCCTGAGCATTGGCCTGGAACTTGAGGCTGAAATCGACCGCCGGGTCGACGAAGTCGGTTACCGCGGCAAATGGCACCACCAGGGTCGACGGCACCCCGCCGAAGCTGAGGCCGACGGAGAATTCTTGGGTTGCGACCTTGAGGTCCCAAAAGCGGTGCTGGATGACGATCGTCATCTCGTCGGGGAAGCGCTCGGCCAGATGCTTTGGGATCGAAACGCCCGGCATCCTGGTCTTGAAGGTGATGTAGAAATGGTGGCCCCCAGGCAGCCCGCCGGTCTGCTCGACCTCGCGCAGCACGCGGCCGACCACGTCGCGCAGCGCCTCCTGCACGATCTCGTCGTAGGGGATCAGGGACTCAGGCGGTTCCTCACTCATCGCCTTTCGTGGTAGCGAGCGGGGCCAACCGGTCAAGCGGAGAGAGCCGAACATATGCCGATCGATGCCAAGCAGCCCTATGACGATCAGAATGTCTTCGCCAAGATCCTGCGCGGCGAGATCCCCAACAAGACGGTGATGGAGACCGAGCACAGCCTGGCGTTCCACGATATCAACCCGCTTGCCGCGATCCATGTGCTGGTGATTCCGAAGGGGTCGTACGTCAGCTGGGACGACTTCACCGAAAAGGCGTCAGACGCGGAAATCAGCGATCTTGTCCGCACCGTCGGAGAGGTGGCTCGGATGACTGGCGCCGATACCCAGGGCTATCGCCTGCTTTCGAACGTCGGCAAGCGCGGCGGGCAGGAAGTGCCGCACCTTCACGTCCATGTGTTCGGCGGGCAGCCGCTCGGACCGATGCTGGCGCGATAGCAACAGCGGCTCCCATAAACTGCAAAGGGATTGCAACAAGGAAGGAAGCGGCTAGGGTCGCCGCAAATTAAAGAACCATCTCAAGGGGAGATCTGATGGCGAGTGCCGCTCCGCGGGGACTGCTCGGGCGCATCATGCTGCGCAAGAGCGTCGCCCAAATCCAACAAGAAACCCAGACCAGCGAGCTTAAGCGCACGCTCGGCCCGTGGAACCTCGTCTTCCTCGGCATTGGCTGCATTATCGGCGCCGGCATCTTCGTCCGCACGGGCAACGCCGCGGCGCTCCATGCCGGCCCCGCCGTGCTGCTGTCGTTCGTTGTCGCCGGCATCGTCTGCGGCTTCGCCGGCCTATGCTATGCCGAGCTGGCCTCGACCCTGCCGGTGTCGGGCTCGGCCTATACTTACAGCTACACCACCATCGGCGAGTTCGCCGCCTGGGTGATGGGCGCTCTGCTCCTGCTTGAATATGGGCTCGCCGCTTCCGTCGTTTCGGTCGGCTGGTCGGGCTATATGGTCAGCCTGCTGGCGGACATCGGCCTCCACATTCCCCCGACCCTCACTGGACCATACGGCCATCCCAAGGAACTGGCCGACGGGACGGTGATCACAACCCTGTTCAACCTGCCGGCCTTCCTGGTCTGCATCGCGCTGGCGATCCTGCTGGTGATCGGCGTGTCGGAATCGGCCAAGTTCAACAATGTCATCGTCGCCATCAAGGTGACGGTGCTGACCGCCTTCATCCTGGTCGGCGGCATCATCCTGATCCAGAATTACGACACCTTCGCGCCCAACTGGCAGCCGTTCATTCCGGAGCCGACCGGCGAGAAGGGCGAATTCGGCTGGAGCGGGATCCTGCGCGCAGCCTCGATCGTGTTCTTCGCCTATATCGGCTTCGAGGCGGTCTCGACCGCCGGCCAGGAAGCCAAGAACCCGGCCAAGGACATGCCGTTCGGAATCATCGGATCGCTGCTGGTCTGCACGATCATCTACATATTGGTGTCGATCGTCCTGACGATGATCGTTCCCTACACCGAATTGAACGTGCCCGATCCGGTGGCGGTCGCGGTCGACGCCTTCGGCCCGCAATGGGGCTGGCTGGCCAAGACCATTAAAGTCGGGGCGATCATCGGCCTGACCTCGGTCATCCTGGTGCTGATGTACGGCCAGACCCGCATCTTCTACACCATGTCGCGCGACGGCCTGCTGCCGAAGATCTTCTCGACGGTCCATCCGAAGTTCCGCACGCCATGGATCAACACGCTGCTGGTCGGCCTGGCGGTGGCCACGGCGGGCGGCTTTTTCGACATCAACTTCCTGGGGGACGCCACCTCGGTCGGCACGCTGGCCGCGTTCGGCATCGTCTGCCTGACCGTGATCTGGCTGCGGCGGACCCACCCGGAATTGCCGCGTGGCTATCGCGTGCCGCTCTATCCGGTGCTGCCGGCACTCGGCATCGTCAGCTGCTTCGCGCTGATCTTCACGGTCGAAGCGCGGGTGCTGATCTTCTTCGCCTGGTATGTGCTCGGGGCGATCGCGCTCTATTTCATCTACGGAATGCACAATTCGGAGCTGGCCAAGGGCCATGTGGTCGTCGCCGATGCGGAGACGCCCTACTTCCCCGAAGATGCTCCGCGCGACGAAACCGGCAAGCCGGTCATCCGGCCCTAACCGGTCTGACAGTGAAGAAATTGGGCGGGTCCGGCGACGGGCCCGCCCTTTTTCAATGCCCGTCTGGAGCGTAGACTGTCGCGATGACTCACCCGCCTTTCCGGCTTGAAGGCCTCGACCATGTCGTACTGCTGGTGCGCGACATGGATGAGGCACGGCACTTCTACGAGCAGGTGCTGGGCTGCACGGTCGACCGCGCGCTGCCCGAATATGGCATGCTCCAGCTTCGCGCCGGAGCCTCGCTGATCGACCTGGTCGACATCGGCTCGGAGCAAGGCGAATGGGCCCGCCCGGAAGTCGAGGGCGGGCGCAACATGGACCATGTCTGCATCGCGACCGGCCCGTGCGACGAGCAGGCCATGCGCGCCCACTTGGGTCGGCACGGCATCAGCATCGTCGAAGAAGGCATCCGCTACGGCGCCCAGGGCGACGGCATGTCCTTCTATATCTGCGACCCGTCAGGCAACCAGATCGAACTGAAGAGTCCGATCGCGGATTAGGCGAGCAAGGCGCCCGCCAGCGCCTTCAAATCCTTCTCCGGCCGCGCTCCATAATGCTGGATCACCTCGGCGGCGGCGATCGCACCGAGTTTGAGTGAGGCTTCAAGCCCAAGGCCCTTGGCTTCGCCAGCGAGGAAGCCGGCAGCGAACAGGTCGCCAGCACCGGTGGTGTCGACCAGCCGCTCGATCGGCTCTGCCGGCACGTCGACCCGCTCGCTGCCGCTGATGGCGGTGGCTCCGGCCTCGCTGCGGGTGACGACCAGAGTCCGCACATAGACGGAGAGCGCCGGAATTGCCTCCTCGACATCGTTGACCATGGCCATTGACGCCGCCTCGGCCTCATTGGCGAACAAAATATCGATCTTGCCCTCCCGCAGCAGCTGCCAGAATCCGTCGCGGTGCCGATCGACGCAGAAGGTATCGGACAGGGTGAAGGCGACCTTACGGCCGGCCGCATGCGCCGCCTCGATCGCCGCCTCCATCGCGGCGCGGGGCACTGCCGGGTCCCACAGATAGCCCTCGAGGTAGACGATCCCACTGTCGGCGACCGCGGCCAGGTCGACCGAATCCTTCTCCAGCTGTTGAGCGGCGCCCAGGAAGGTATTCATGGTCCGCTGCGCGTCGGGGGTGACGAGGATCAGGGAGCGCGCAGTGGCGCCGACATCGTTGCGGGCTTGCACGAGGAAATCGATGCCCTGCGCCTCGATGTCGTGCCGGAAGATTTCGCCAAGCTGATCGTCGGCGACCTGGCCGACGAACGCGGCCTTGAGGCCAAGCGCGGCGAGACCGGCCGCCGTGTTCCCGGCCGAACCCCCGCTGATTTCCCGGCCCGTCCCCATCGCATCGTAAAGCCGGACCGCCTCCGCTTCGTCGATCAGCCGCATCGACCCCTTGTGCAGATCCTGCTTGCTGAGGAAGGCGTCATCGGCGTCGGCGATCACGTCGACGATGGCATTGCCGATGCAGAGCACGTCGTAACGGGGTTGGGTCATGGAAGATTGGATCCTGCGGGAGGGGGAAGTTTCGGCGCGCCTAGCCGCGCCTGCCGGTTCCGGCAAGCTTGCCAGCCTCACCCTCGCCCGCCACAAGCGGCTCATGCGTTATTTGATCCCCGCCGCCCTGCTGTTCGTAGCGGCTTGTGCTCCGCGACCGGCGCCGACTCCTGCTCCGGCGCAGCCCGCCAGCTCGGAGCCGGCCGAACCGGCGACCAACCAACACGACCATCGGACGCTCAACGGCATGACGGCCAATGAGCTGATCCAGCATTTCGGACGGCCGCGACTGCAGATTCAGGAGGGCGAAGGCACCAAGCTGCAATTTGCAGGCCCCAACTGTGTGCTCGATTTCTATCTCTATCCCACCCAGGGCGGTGCGCCCCGCGTCAGCCATATCGACGCCCGCAATCTCCAGGGCGGCGATGTGACTGCGCAATCCTGCGTATACGAGATCGAACGCGCTAGAGGCGTTCGATAGCCCATTTCGCCGCGTCGGCGACGACCGGGTCTTCGCTGGTAAGGTGCCGTTCGACTGCAGGGCGCAGCAGCGGGTCACGGCTGTTGCCCGCCGCGATCAGGCAGTTGCGGATCAACCGGTTGACCCCGATCCGCTTGATCGGCGAGCCGGAGAAAAGCCCGCGGAATGCTGCATCGTCGAGCGCCAGCAGATCCGCCAGGGCCGGCGCGACCAGCTCGGGCCGCGGCGCGAAGGCCTTGTTGGCCTGGGCGGCCGAGGCGAAGCGGTTCCACGGGCAGACCGCGAGGCAATCGTCGCAGCCATAGATGCGATTACCGATCGCCTCGCGAAATTCGTGCGGGATCGGCCCGGAATGCTCGATGGTCAGGTAAGAAATGCAGCGCCGCGCGTCGACCAGATTGGGAGCGATGATCGCTCCGGTCGGGCAGGCGTCGATACAGCGCGTGCAGCTGCCGCAATGCGGCTCGGCCGGATCGTCCGGCTCCAGCTCCAGCGTGGTGTAGATGACGCCGAGGAACAGCCAGCTGCCATGCTCGCGATTGAGCAGGTTGCTATGCTTGCCCTGCCAGCCGATCCCGGCTGCGGCTGACAGCGGCTTTTCCATTACCGGCGCCGTATCGACGAACACCTTCAATTGGCAGCCGCATTCCTCCGCCAGCCAGCGGCCCATCGCCTTCAGCGCCTTCTTGACCGTCTTGTGATAGTCGGCGCCCTGAGCGTAGACCGAGATGCGGCCGCGATCCGTCGCGTCGGCCAGGGCCAGCGGATCATTCGTCGGCGCATAGCTCATCGCCAGTGCGATCACCGATTTCGCCTCGGGCCACAGCCCTTGCGGGCTTGCCCGCTGGTCGGCGCGCGCCTCCATCCAGCCCATTTCGCCATGATGGCCGGCGGCGATCCATTCCTTGAGCCGTTCGCCCGCTTCCGGCGCGGCATCGGCGCGGGCGATGCCCCAGGCCGAGAAGCCCAGCTCCCTCGCTTTGTCGAAAATGCGCGCCTTGAGGCTTGTCATGACCGGGCGACCCTTTACCCAATGCTACGATGGGGGAAAGAGCAATCGCCGCCGAGGCGCGGGACCTCGTCAAGGATTTCGACGGCAAGCGCGCCGTCGACGGGGTCAGCCTGACGGTACCCGAGGGCAGCATCACCGGCATACTAGGCCCTAACGGCGCCGGCAAGACCACCACCATCCGCATGCTGCTCGGCATCATCGACCCGACCTCCGGAACGCGCAGCCTGCTCGGCCATGACCGGCCGCTCGAGATCGCGCAGCAGGTCGGCTATTTGCCCGAGGAGCGCGGTCTCTATCCGGCGATGCCGGCCGCGGAGGCGATCGCCTTCATGGGGGCTCTGCGCGGCCTGCCGATCAAGGAAGGCCGGCGGCGCGCGCTCAGGGCGTTGACCGATGCCGGCCACGAAGATTGGGCCAAGCGGCCGATCCGCACCCTGTCCAAGGGAATGGCCCAAACGGTCCAATTGCTGGGTACCATTATCCATGAGCCAAGGCTGATCGTGCTCGACGAGCCCTTCTCCGGCCTCGACGCGATCAACCAGCAGAAGCTCGAGCAGCTGATCCGCGACCAGGCGGCGGCCGGCGTGACCGTGATATTCTCGACCCATGTCATCGCCCATGCCGAGCGGCTGTGCGAGCGCGTCGCCATCATTGCCGAGGGCAAGGCGGCGTTCGAGGGCGCGGTCGACGAGGCACGCGGTCGTTTGCGCCCGATCGTCCATCTGCGTACCCGGTCGGCCGACGGTCCGTGGCGGGCCGCGCTGCCCCAATCCGCCCAGCAAGTCGGCGGCGAATGGCGGTTTGAACTACCGAAAAGCGGGCCCGAGCCGCTGCTCAAGGCGCTGATCGACGGCGGCGCCGGCATTGAGACGCTAAGCATCGAGCGTCCCGGTCTGCACGATGCTTTCATCGCCATTGCCGGAGAGGCTGCGGCGCGCGAGATGGGTCAATTGCCGGTCGCGGAGGTCACCGAGGAATGAAACTGCCCGAGACGATCCGCGCCGCTTTCGTCATCGCCCGCCGCGATTTCACCGCGACCGTGCTTTCGAAGACCTTCCTGCTGTTCCTGCTAGGGCCGCTATTCCCGATCGCGCTCGGCTTCGCCTTCGGCAGCATCGGCGCACAAGTCGAAAAGAGCGCCAAGCTCCCTGCGATTGTCGTCATTGCCTCACCAGAAGATTACGCGCTGCTGGATGCCGCGAGAAAGCGCTTGTCGCCACTCGCCAGCGAACTGCCGTTGACAGGGCTCCGGCGGGCCGATCCCGAACCCGACGTCGCGGCCCAACGGTACAGGCTCCTCAACTCCGAAGAGGAACCGACGCTCGGCGTGCTCGACGGTGGGCTTGGCGCACCGCATTTCACGGGGGCCGATACTGCGGACAGCCGCACCGTGCGCCAAATTCGGCTGTATGTGGACGAAGCGCGGCGGATGAAGGTCGAGCAGCCGGTCACCGGTCGGCCCCTTCAAGTGACGCTGACCAAGACGTCGTCGGGCGCGGTGGCCTTCGCTCGCGAGATCACCGCCCGCATCGGCCAGACCATATTGTTCGTGCTCACCATCCTGCTGGCCGGCATGCTGCTCAGCCAGCTGATCGAGGAGAAATCGAGCAAGGTGATCGAGGTGCTGGCCGCCGCCGTCCCGGTCGATGCCATTTTCCTCGGCAAGCTGTTCGCCATGCTGGGCATGTCGCTGGTGGGCATTACCGTCTGGGCTGGCGCCGGCGCGCTGGCCATCGCCATTTGGACCGAGGGAGGCCTCGGGAGCCTGCCGCCGCCGGCGGTCGGCTGGACCGCCTTCCTCATCCTGGTGCTGGTCTATTTTTCGATGAGCTATTTGCTGATCGGCGCCACTTTCCTCGGCATCGGCGCCCAGGCCTCGACGGTGCGCGAGGTGCAGACTCTGTCGATGCCGGTGACGATGGCGCAGGTGGTGCTGTTCGGCTTCGCCTCGCTGGGCGTCGGCAATCCGATGAGCGCCGAGGCGATTGGTGCGGCGGTGTTCCCGCTGTCGTCGCCTTTCGCGATGATCGGCCGCGCCGCCGAGCAGAGCGCGCTGTGGCCCCACGCGCTGGCGTTTGTCTGGCAGGCGCTATGGGTCGCGCTGATCCTCAAAATGGCCGCCGCCATCTTCCGCCGCAGCGTGCTGAAGTCGGGGCCGAGCCGAGGCTGGAAGAAATTCTTCAGGCGAGCCGAGCCCTGGCGGGAACTGAATATTCCTACGCCATAGCTGCGGAGGCTGCCTCTTCGAATTGCCCCATCATCGCCATGTAAGGGAATGGCCCATGGCTGATCCTGGCCACGCCGGCCGAAGCCACCTCGGCGTTTGAGGGGCAGCCTGGATAGGTCATGAAATTGACCGGGATCGGCGACGCGGCGCACAGCCGGCGAAGGAAACCGAGGTTTCCGAGCATCGGCACGAAAAAGCCGCTTGCGCCTGCCTCCGCATACGCCCGCACCCGCTCGATCGCTTCGTCGAGCATTGCGGCGTCATGCGTTTCTTGCGGCGCTTTCAGGAACAGATCGGTTCGGGCATTGATGAAGAAATTTGGTCCAGCCCCTTGCCTGGCCGCCGCGATCCGTTCGGCCTGGACCCAGATCGGATGAAGGCCCTCGCCGCCGACGATCTGGTCCTCGAAATTGCAACCGAGCGCGCCGATTCCGGCCAAGCGAGCGACATTGCGTGCGACCTCGGCCGGTTCGTTCGAATAGCCGCCCTCGAAATCGACCGTGACCGGCAAGTCAACCGCCTCGACAATCCGCCGGGCGTTGTCGAGCGCGAAGTCGATCGGCACCTGCTCTCCGTCGGCAAATCCGTTGGCCATCGCGACCGAAGCGCTGCCGGTAGCGATCGCCTTGGCGCCGGCCTTGGCCACCGCCTGGGCGCTGCCGGCGTCCCACACGTTGAACAGGACGAGAGGGTCGCCGGCTACGTGCAGCGCGGCGAAGCGCTGGAAATTGCTGTCGGTCATGAATTTCTCCTTGCGCGGGAGACGTGCTGCATCCCCCTTGGACGGGCTTCCCAAATCTTGCGGTCAACAAACTAGCCGATGGCGGCTCGCGCAGCCTCTTCGAGCTGCGCCATCAACGCCCTGTGCGGGAAGGGGCCATGGCTGATTCGGGCGACACCCGCGGCGGCCCATTCGGCCTTGGGTGGCGCGCCGGGAAAGGCGATGACGTTGAGCGGCAGCGGCACCTCGCGCACCACCCGCTCGATCTGGCGAGGATCGGCCAGGCGCGGCACGAAGAAGCCGCTGGCCCCGGCATCGGCAAAGGCCTTGCCGCGCTCGATCACCTCGCCGACGAGGCTATCGGTATGTTCCTTGCCCTTCAGGAACAGGTCGGTGCGGGCATTGATGAAGAAATCATCGCCGACGGCATGGCGGATTGCCTCGATCCGGTGGCATTGCTGGTCCAGCGGATGGACCCCCTCACCCCCGATCACCTGGTCCTCGAAGTTGCAGCCGACCGCACCGGTCCGGGCGAGCATTGCGACATTGTCGCCGGCCTGCTTCGGGTCGGTCGAATAGGCTCCTTCGAAATCGACCGACAGCGGGAGAGGGTCGACGGCATTGGCGATCCGCCGGGCATTGGCGAACACGAAATCGATCGGCACCTGCTGGGCATCGCCGAACCCGCTGGCGTCGCCGACCGGGTGGCTGCCGGTCGCCAGCGCCTTTGCCCCGGCTTTTACCACCGCCAGCGCGCTGCCCACGTCCCAGATATTGTAAAGGATCACCGGATCGCCGGGTCGGTGAAGGTCCGCAAATGTCCGGAATTTGCGGGAGGCATCAATTGATGGGGCTGGCATGATAAACCTCCATTGACGGTGGCAGAAGGATTGCGGGTTCGCCGCAGCCCAGGCAAGCAACGGCCCAGGCTCGCCGGGGCAGAGTTGGAGAGCATATGTCGTTACGAGCGTGGGCGTTAGCGATGATATTGGCCACCATATTGTGGTTCAATTTCTTCCAGGACAGCAGCTCCGAAGCGTTCGCACAGCGCTCCCTCGACCTGATCGACCCGCGCCCTGCCCGCTCGATCCTGATTATCGGCAACAGCCGGACTTACTATAATGAAATGCCGACCATGCTTCGGCAGATCGCGGATTCCGCGGACAGTCCGGCCAAGTTCCAGATCGAAACGAACGCAAAACCCGGCTTCACCTTCAGCCGGCACTGGGCCGATGGTCGCACCAAGCGGTTGCTGCGGGAAGGCTGGGACGAGGTCATCCTCCAGGGCGCCAGCGCGGAACTGAACGACGAGCCCTCCAAGGAGAGCTTCCTGGCGCATGGAAGGAAACTGGCCGGCATCGCGAAGGTGAAGGGCGGCGTTCCGCGCCTCGTGGTGAACTGGGCCTACGATCCTTCCCTCTACCCGGCCGGCGCGCGCCGGGACCTTCATCTCGAGTGGATCAGATCCGGCCATGCCCAACTCGCCGAGGAAACCGAAATGCGTCGGATCAACCTTGCCGGCCTCTGGGAAGCGGTGAGGCTGTCGCAGCCGTCGATAAGGCTGACAACCGACGGAAATCATCCCACGCTCGCCGGCAGCTATCTCTACGCCCTTGCGCTCTACGCTCATCTTTCGAACAGCCCGGCCCGGGATGTTACCTACGCGCCGGCCGAGCTTGATCCCAGCGATGCCGAGGCACTGCGGAGCGCAGTGGACAGCTTCCCGCTGCTGATGAGCTGATTGATGCCACCGAGTTACTCGGGCGCGGGGCCCAGTTGCTGCCATAGCTCGACCTTCACTCCGTCAGGGTCGATGATCCACGCGAAGCGGCCATAGTCCTCATCCTGCCGGCCCAGGATCTCGATCCCCTTGCCCTCGAGATCGGCAATCACTCCGTCGAGGTCGTCGACGCGCAGGTTGACCATGAAGGGCTTGTCGCTCGGGCTCATGTAGTCGGTGTCGGCTTTGAACGGCGAGAATAGGGTGAAGCCCTCGGGATCGTCCTTCTTGAACGGGAACATTGCGCCCCATTCGCCGCCGATGCCGAGATTTTCCTGGTACCAGGCGCGGGTCTGGTCGGGGTCCGCCACCTTATAGAAGATGCCGCCGAGACCGGTGATGCGCGCCATCAGTGCTCCCCCTGCTTCTTTTTGACCTGGTTGCTAGTGGACGAACCTTGCCACCACGTCCCGATAGCTCCGCGACACCTTCACCTGCGCTCCTGAATCCAGCACCAGGAAGCATTCGCCATTGGTGTGCGGCTTGACCTGCCGGACCAAGTCGAGGTTGACGATGGTCGAGCGATGGACCCGCTGGAAGCGGCGCGGGTCGAGCCGCTTTTCCAGGTCCTTCATCGTCTCGCGCAGAATCAGCGTATTGTCGCCGGTCTGGATGCACATGTAATCGCCGGCGGCATCGATCCGCTCGATCGTGTCGACGTCGACCCGGAAAATCTGTCCCTGGTCGCGGATGTTGATCATTTTCTCGAAGCGCGAGGCTGACGGCCCCTCCGGCATCGCCTCGGCCAACTCCTCGGCCGCCTCGGGCGCATGTTCGGCCAGCGCTTCCTTCAACCGCTCGGCCTCCTCGGCGCCGCGCTTCTCGGCCAGCCGCTGGCGGACCCTGTCCATGGTCGCCGCCAGACGGTCCTCCTCGACCGGCTTCATCAGATAATCGACCGCCTGCGCCTCGAACGCGCGGATCGCATGGTCGCCATAAGCGGTGACGAACACGAACAAGGGCGGTTCGACTTCGAGTAGCCCCTGGATGACCGAAAAACCGTCGAACCCCGGCATCTGGATGTCGAGGAAGACGAGGTCGGGCTTCTGGGTCTTGATCGCGCGGATCGCTTCGCGTCCGTTGGCGGCGGTAGCGACGATTTCGACGTCGTCATGCGCCTCCAGCCTGAGGCTCAGCCCCTGCGTGGCCAGCGGTTCGTCGTCGACCAATATGGTCCTGATGGTCATGGGCTGTCCTTGCTTTCCATTTTGAGCGGGAATTCGACGATAACGCTGAACCCGCCATGTTCGTTGGTCTTGGTCGTGAGTGAGTGCGCCGGGCCATAGGCCTGCGCCAGCCGGTCGCGAATATTGGCCAGTCCGACCCCGGTCGACTGGGTCGCGGTGATCGCCTGGGCACCAGCGGCGGTGCCATTGTCGGCAACCTCGACCCGCACCGCTTTACCC
>JALYNQ010000005.1 GCA_030773115.1 Pseudomonadota bacterium | reverse complement strand
GCTCGGAAGTGTCGGCGCTGCTCGGCCGCATCCCGTCGGCGGTGGGCTATCATCCGACGCTTGGCCCCGCCATGGGCCAGCTACAGGAGCGGATCACCTCGACCAACAAGGGGTCGATCACCTCGGTCCAGGCGATCTACGTCCCGGCCGACGACTTGACCGACCCGGCGCCGGCGACCTCCTTCGCCCACTTGGACGCCACGACCGTGCTGTCGCGCGCCATCTCGGAGCTCGGCATCTATCCGGCGGTCGACCCGCTGGATTCGACCAGCCGCGTGCTCGAGCCGCGCACCGTCGGCCAGGAACATTACGAAACCGCCCGCGCCGTCCAGGAGACTCTGCAGCGCTACAAGAGCCTGCAGGACATCATCGCCATCCTCGGCATGGACGAGCTCAGCGAAGAGGATAAGCTGGTCGTCAGCCGTGCCCGCAAGATCCAGCGCTTCCTGTCGCAGCCGTTCCACGTCGCCGAGGTGTTCACCGGCATCCCCGGCAAGTTCGTCCAGATCGAGGACACGATCCGCTCGTTCAAGGCGGTCGTCGGCGGCGAATATGACCACCTGCCCGAAGCCGCCTTCTACATGGTCGGCGGCATCGAGGAAGCGGTCGCCAAGGCCGAAAAGATGGCGCACGAGGCGTAGCCAACCTCCCTCTCCCCTGCGGGGAGAGGGCGGGGTAAGGGGGCTCGGCGCCTGGATTCGAGCGCCCCACACCCTCACCCTACCCTCTCCCTCAAGGGAGAGGGAAAAGGAGAAGAAAGCCAATGACCAAGCTTCGGTTGGAAGATTGCGTCAACACGCACTGCCCCTGGTCGGGAGACCCGGTCAGTGCGGACAGTTTGACGCTCTACAAGGGCAAGGTCGTCGGCTTCTGCAACCCGGGCTGCCGGGACAAGTTCGAGAAGGCGGCGTCGACGTTCGATGCGGCGATCGAGGGAAAGAAGTAGACTGATGGCCGACCTTCATTTCGAGCTGGTGACCCCCGAGCGGCTGGTCCGCGCCGATGAGGTGCATATGGTCGTGGTCCCTGGCGTAGAGGGCGAGTTCGGCGTCATGGCCGGCCACGCGCCCTTCATGACCACGCTCAAGGACGGCGAGCTCAGGGTCTACAAGACGGCCGGCGGAGCTCCGGAAAGCATCGCCGTGTCGGGGGGCTTCGCCGAAGTCGGCGACAAGGGCCTGACAGTGCTCGCGGAGAGCGCGGAGGCCTGAAGCCGGTCTTCGGTCGGAGCTTGATCTCCGCCCTAGTTAACCAACCCTTTACCTTGTGCTGCTTGGGTGTAGCCTCGAATTTTCGGGGTCATCTTCATGTTGCAGCAAGCCGTCGATCCAAAGCTCATGGTGCGCGACGCGCCGCTGCAGCTGAGCGTCGTCGTGCCGACCCTCAACGAGGCCGGCAACATCGAACCGCTGCTCGAGCGGCTGGGGATGGCGCTGGCCGGAATCGAGTGGGAAGCGATCTTCGTCGACGATGGTTCGACGGACGGCACGCCGGAGCTCCTGACTCAGATCGCCCAGGACGACCGCCGCATCCGGATGATCCGCCGCATCGGTCGCCGCGGCCTGGCATCGGCGGTGGTCGAAGGCGCCCTCGCCTCGACCACGCCGATCGTCGCGGTGATCGACGCTGATCTCCAGCATGACGAGAAGATCCTGCCGGATCTCTATCGCGCGATCGCCGAGAACGGCAACGAGCTGGCGATCGGTACCCGTTATGCCGGCAACGGCTCGACCGGCGAGTGGGCCGAGGATCGACTGAAGATCAGCCGCTTTGCCACCGCGCTGGCCTCGCCCGTCATGAAGACCCGCATGTCCGATCCGATGAGCGGCCTGTTCGCGGTGCGCCGGGACGTGCTGCTCGAGGCGGCGCCCAGGCTCAGCACCGTCGGTTACAAGATTTTGCTCGACCTGGTCGCTTCGCACCCCCGCCCGCTCAGGTTGGCGGAAGTCGGATACACTTTCGGCAGCCGCCAGCATGGCGAGTCAAAGCTCGATGAGATGGTCGCGCTGGAATATCTCGAGCTGCTGCTGGACAAGGCGGTTGGCCGTTTCGTGCCGGTAAAGCTGGTGCAGTTCGGCGCGATCGGCATGCTCGGCGTCGGCATCCACCTCGCCATCCTCTATTGCGCGCTGGTGGCCGGGACGAGCTTTGCCTTTTCCCAGGCATCGGCAGTGATCGGGGCGATGACCTTCAACTTCGCGCTGAACAACAAATTCACATATCGCGACCGGAAGCTAACCGGCTGGGCCTGGGTCGGTGGTCTTTTCTCATTCTACCTGGTCTGCTCGCTGGGCGCGGTGGCGAATGTCGGCATCGGCAGCCTGGTCTATGAACAGTATCACGCCGGCTGGTGGATCGCGGGCATCGCCGGCGCCATCGTCGGATCGGTGTGGAACTATGTCGCCAGCGGCTGGCTGACCTGGACCAGGCGCTAGCCTGACGCGGTCGACGGCTTGCCGCGCCTCGTTCGCATCACAACCGACTGAGCGATGATGATGAGCAGGGAGAGGAGGCTGATAAGCCCGCCGATCTTCTCATAGGCCGTCAGCTCGAGCCTCGGCGTGCAACTCGGCCGATGCATCAGCAGCTTGGTCCTGGGCTCCGGCTGGCCGCACGACCAGGCCGGGAAGTAAAAGGTCGGCCGAACGATCCAGCCTTCAACGGCCGGCGGCGGGATGCGCCCTGCCCTCGGTTCATCCAGCCACGGCACCCGCCTATCCTCCTGTTGAACTCCGGGCGGCATATATTCGGCGACGTCGATGTGGCGCCTTATGGCCTCCCCCCGATTGGGGCTCAAGCCACCCGCCAATTGAGTCACGACCACCGCCCAAGCGAGCGGTAGCCCTATCGCGGCCACTCGCAGGATCGGGCTGATCGGGGCACGCGCAATCGCTGTCGCAATGGCAAGTTCCGCCAGCGGGAGAACCCGGTAGGGGAATTGGACGTCGCGCAGCAGCGGGAGTGACCAGACGAAGGGAATGATGCCGGCAGCAAGGGCGAGGATGCCCAGCGCATAGAAGGCCCAGCGATCCCGCGTTCCGAAGGCGACGATCAGCGCCGGAACCAACAACGTCGCAATCGTGATATATGTATGCCTAACGAAGAAGTTGCTCCAATCGGCGACGAAGATACTCCAATAGGTGGGCCGCAAATGCGGCATCGCCCACAGCTGCGCGCCATCCCGATAAGGCTCGAGCGCAATGGCCGGCAGCAGGTAGATGGCCGCAAGCCCGATCCCGACCGAGCAGCACTTCGCGAAGCCGGCAAGGCGGCGGCGATGGAGTAGTGCGTAGGGCACGATGAAAAACAGGCTGGCCAGGAGGGCCAGCGGCAAATGACTGGCGATCATGGCGGCGTAAGCGACTGCGGCGAAAATCCAACTTCGCCCCTCCGCGACCCGGCGCAGGCCGAGGGCGAGCAGGGGCAGCAAGGCGATGGCGATCGATTCCGCCAACGCTCCCCGCATATAGAAATCGTACCAATGGTAAGGGCCGAGCGCGAAGAATAATGCTCCGAGCAACGGGAATCGGCTTCGACCTAGCAGCCACTGGTAGGCGCCGATGCCCGACACCAGGAAGGCCAGTGCGAAGGCGGCAAGAATCGAGCCATAGGTGGACAGGCCAGCCAGCCCGAACAGGCCGGTCACATAGAAGGCCAGCGGCGGATAATAGTAGAAAACCGGGGATCCCAGGCCGTCGTGAGACCAGGGCAGCCAGCGCGGATAGAGCGTGCCGTCGCCAAGCAGAACCGTGAACTGCGCCGCCCAGACATGGTCGATCCAGAAGCTGTCGTGAAGCATCATGGGCCGGGACAGCGCGGAGGTCATCATGGCCGCCACGGCGAGGGTAATGACGGCATAAGCCTTGAGCGTCGGCCGGCCGAACGTGCCTCGATCGACCTTCACAGCATCCTCTAACGCACCCGCCGAAGCAGCCATGATTCCCCCTCCGACCAATGGCTGCCCCAGATTTGCTCGGAGGCAAAGATCAGTCTCCTCTGCCGCTGGTCGTTTTGGGGCGTCCATCGAGCGCCGAGACCCCGAAATTAGTCTTTTCTCAAAGTTTGTCCCTTATTCACCATTTCGGTTTTCTGCGGATTGGTACTGGAATCGTCAGTTATGAATGCATTCGGCAAGCGTAACGGTCTTGGTGCTGGACAGCGGCCAAGCTTCGGCGTGGCCCGCCCTATGAAGGGCGGTTCGGCTCCCGCCGGAGGTGAGCAGTTCCCGCCGGTCGAGGAAGCGATCGAGCCGCAGGACCCGGCGACCCTCGATGGTGCCCCCGCTCCCGGCCCTTCAATGGGGGCGATGGATCGCCTTAACCACCGTCAGAACCAGAGCGGCGAACAAGGTAGCAGCAAGCAGGAAGGCTTTGAGGCCTCGGTCCATCGCATCAAGGAACAGGTGCTGCCGCGCCTGCTCGAGCGGGTCGACCCCGAAGCGGCTGCGACGCTCGGCAAGGACGAGCTGGCGGAGGAATTCCGCCCGATAATTTCCGAGGTGCTGGCCGAGCTCAAGATCAACCTCAACCGCCGCGAGACATTCGCGCTGGAAAAGGTCCTCGTTGACGAATTGCTAGGCCTCGGACCGCTCGAGGAGCTGCTCGCCGACCCGGCGGTCAGCGACATCATGGTCAACGGCCCCGACCAGACCTTCATCGAGCGCAAGGGCAAGCTGGAGCTGGCCAAGATCCAGTTCCGCGACGAGGAGCATCTGTTCCAGATCGCCCAGCGCATCGTCAACAAGGTCGGCCGCCGCGTCGACCAGACCACGCCGCTGGCCGACGCCCGCCTCCAGGACGGCAGCCGCGTCAACGTCATCATCCCGCCGCTGTCGCTGCGCGGCACCGCCATCTCCATTCGTAAATTCTCCGAGAAGCCGATCACGCTCGACATGATGCGCGGCTTCGGATCAATGTCGGAGAAGATGGCGACGGTGCTGAAGATCGCCGGCGCCTGCCGCATGAACGTCATCATCTCGGGCGGTACCGGCTCGGGCAAGACGACCATGCTCAACGCCCTGTCGAAGATGATCGACCCGGGCGAGCGCGTGATCACCATCGAAGACGCGGCCGAGCTTCGGCTGCAGCAGCCGCACTGGCTGCCGCTCGAAACCCGTCCGCCCAACCTCGAGGGCCAGGGGGCAATCACCATCCGCGACCTGGTCATCAACGCCCTGCGTATGCGCCCGGACCGAATCATCCTGGGCGAAATCCGCGGCCAGGAGGCCTTTGATCTCCTGGCGGCGATGAACACCGGCCACGACGGCTCGATGGCCACGCTTCACTCCAACAGCCCGCGCGAATGTCTGGCGCGTATGGAGAACATGGTGATGATGGGCGACATCAAGATCCCGAAAGAGGCGATCAGCCGCCAGATCGCGGATTCGGTCGACCTGATCGTGCAGGTCAAGCGCCTTCGCGACGGTTCGCGCCGCACCACCAACATCACCGAGGTGATCGGTATGGAGGGCGAGGTGATCGTCACCCAGGAGCTGTTCAAGTTCGAATATCTCGACGAGTCGTCCGACGGCAAGATCATCGGCGAATATCGCTCGATGGGCCTGCGTCCCTACACGCTCGACAAGGCCAAGCAGTTCGGCTTCGACCAGCCTTATCTGGAGGCGTGCCTGTAACGCCGAGAACAGCGAAGAAATTGCCTAGCAATTTTTAGCTGTTCGAGAGACGTGCAAGGCCGGCCAGCGGGTCGGCACAGCCGAACCCGACTGACGTCACGTGATTTACTCGCGTGACGGCCCTCTCTCCAACTGCGCAACGGCCGGCGCGAAGTAAATTCGCGCCGTCGGTCCTGTCGCCTTCGGCGCAGGCCGTCCGGCCTTCGCCGTCTCTCGACGTAACGACGCTCGCTTCGCTCCGCTTACGTTACGCTCGGCGGCTCAGCGCTCCATCCGATAAACTAACGTCAGCTGAACCCCAGTCTCGATTTGGCCAGGCTCGATTCCGCCGCGCTCGGGCTGCGGTGGCGGCGGAGGCGGAGGCGCCCCGGCCTGCGAGATACGCGACCCGGTCACGACAATGTCCGAGCTGCGATAGGATACGCCCTCCTCGACCGTCAGCAGCCGCACCCGATTGAAACCGGCGTTGGCGGCATATTCCATCGCTTCCGCTTCGCCGCGCGCCATCGCCCGCTTGCGCGCTTCGCGGCGCAGCGGCAGCGGGTCGGCGATTCCGAAGTTGGGTCCGTAGATCTGGTCCGCCCCCGCTGCCGTAATCTGGTCGAGCAGCGACGAGAGCCGGTCGATCCGCCGTGTTTTCACCGTTACCGAGTTGCTGGCGACATAGCCGACCAGCCGCTGATTTCCACGGCCGGCATCCTGATAATATTGATAATCGGGATGGAGGTTGACGCCCTGCGTCTGGATGTCCCTGGCCCCGATCCCGGCGGCGCGGATCGATTCAACCATCTTCTCGGTCTTGACCTTGTAGGCCTCCAGCGCGCCCGACGCGGTCGGGGCGCGCGACGTGGTCGTCACGGTGATCGTCGCTTCGTCGGGCGGGACCTTCAGATTCTCGCCGATGCGAACGGTCACCACCGGCGTCGTCGCCAGTTCGTTGAGCGATGCGCCCTGCTGGGCCGCGGCGGGCGTCGCGAGGACCGAAAGGGAAGCAAGAGCCAGGAATACGCGCACGGGACTCTCCATCTATTGACGGTTGGTAGTGTGAGACTGTCCATCCGCAGAATGAATGGCAAGGCGGCGTTGCGTGGCCCCGGGGGATTTGCCAAGCTGACCGCCTCACTCCATTGGAGACTTTCATGCTGCGCACGACGATCGCCCTGACCCTCGCCACCGCCGCAATGCCGCTCGCGGCGCAGCAGCCCGCACCGCCGACGATCGAGGCCGCACTCGCCGCCCCGACCCGTACGCCGGCCAACATCGCCCGCGACAAATATCGCCACCCGGCGGAAACTCTCGCCTTCTTCGGCGTGAAGCCAAGCGACAAGGTGGTCGAGCTGTGGCCCGGTGGCGGATGGTACACGGAAATCCTCGCGCCCTATCTCGCGTCCGGCGGCTCGCTTCATGTCGTTCCCCCGGCCGGCAATTATGAAGATCGGATCCGCGCGAAGATCGGCAGCAACCCGGTCTATGGGAAGGTCCAGGTCGCGACCTTCACCGCCGGCCAGCCGACGGCACTCGAACCAGGCAGCGCCGACGTCGCCCTCACCTTCCGCAATGTCCACAGCTGGCTCGACGAGAAAGCTCCGATCGCCGACCATGTGTTCGCCGAGGCGTTCCGGGTCCTGAAGCCTGGCGGAACGCTGGGCGTGGTCGAGCATCGCCTGCCCGAGGAGGCCGACGACGCGCGCCAGTTGACCAGCGGCTATGTCAAAGTGTCGACCGTCCGCCTCCTGGCCGAGAAAGCCGGCTTCCAGTTCGCGGGGTCGAGCGAGATCAACGCCAATCCGAAAGACACCAAGGATTATCCCGAAGGCGTCTGGACGCTGCCGCCCGCGCTCGCCCTGGGCGACAAGGATCGCGAGAAATATCTGGCGATCGGCGAGAGCGACCGCATGACGCTCAAATTCGTCAAGCCACGCTAGCCCGTGCCGCGGGCCTTGCGCTTCTTGCTGGCAATGGCAGCAATGAGCTTGGCAACGTCGATGGCGACAGGCGCTCCGCCGAAGAAGGCCACCGCCGCGGCGGTGGTCGTTGGCCAGGCGCCGCAACCGCCGGTCGCGGCAGACGGCTATGGCTACCAGCTGTTTATCCCGCGATCCTATTCGCGAGGCCGGAAGCAATCCCCCTGGCCGCTGATGATCTTCCTGCATGGCTCCGGCGAGCGAGGATCGGACCTGGCCCTGGTCAAGGTGCATGGCCCTCCGAAAAAGGCCGACCTGGACCCCGACTTCCCCTTCGCCGTCATTTCGCCCCAGCTGCCGGCGGGGGTCGAGGATTGGGACGTGGCGAAGCTCAACGCTATCCTCGATCATGCGCTGAAGACGCTCAACGTCGATCCCGACCGCGTCTATCTGACCGGACTCAGCCGCGGCGCCTATGGGACGCTCGATTGGGCGCTGGCTAATCCGGAGCGCTTTGCCGCGGTCGCACCGGTTGCGGGCCGATCCGACGTGCCCCGCGCCTGCATACTAAAGGACATTCCGACCTGGTTCTTCCACGGCGACCGCGACGACGTCGTCGATCCGCGCGGCAGCTTCGACATGCACCGCGCGATCCGGGCGTGCGGCGGCCAGCCCCGGCTGACCATTTATCCCGACCTCGGGCACAACAGCTGGGATCCGGCCTACGATGATCCCCAGCTCTATCTGTGGTTTTTGAAGCAGCGCCGTCCGGCCAGGCCGGGAAAGCCCTAGGACCAGACCCTAGGCCGCTTTGGCGCGCCGTTCGATCCGCAGCGGCGCGTCGGTCGCCAGTCCCTCGAGGAAGCGGTCAGTACAGGCTTCCCAGCTGTAGCGCCGCGCTTCTGCCACGGCGGCGGCGGGGTCGGCGGTGAGGGCGCGCTGGATCGCGACCGCCAGATATCGGTCGACCGCGCCGATCCGTCGCTGGCCGCCATGCATCCCGCGCCCGTCCTGCCCCAGTATGTCGAGCGGCCCCGGCACTGGGTAGGCCGCGACCGGCAGGCCCGAGGCCAACGCCTCTATATTCACCAGGCCGAACGTATCGGTCAGGCTGGGGAACACGAACAGGTCGGCCGAACGATAGGCCGAGGCCAGCTCTTCGCCGTGCATGACACCCAGGAAATGAGCTTCGGGATATTTTGCCTTCAGCGCATCGAGCGCCGGCCCGTCACCAACCACCACCTTGCTGCCCGGTACCGGGCAGTTGAGAAAGGCCTCGATATTCTTCTCGATCGCGACACGGCCGACATTGAGCATGATCGGGCGCGGCAACGCCAGCATGTCGGCGTGCTTGCCGCCTGAAGGGCCGAACTGGCTTAGATCCACGCCGAGCGGCCAAAGATGGGTCGACGAGAGGCAGCGGTGCTCCAACTCGTCAGCGAGACGCCTCGTTACCACGAAGGTCCGTTCGGCCGGGCCATGGAAGCGCCGCATGATAGGCCAGATCCAGCCTGCCGGAAGGCCGGTTCGGATCGACACATAGTCTGGAAATCGCGTGTGGAAGCTGGTGGTGAAGCGCATGCCACGCTTCAGGCACCAACCGCGCGCGGCCCAGCCGATCGGCCCTTCCGTGGCGATATGAACCGCGTCGGGCAGCATTTTATCGAGCAAGTCGCCGATCGAGCCAGCGCAACCCAATGCCAGCCTGATTTCCGGATAGCTCGGGCATGGCCAGTTGCGGAACAGCCCCGGCTCAAGGACCTCGACCTCATGGCCGCGCGCGCGAATATGATCGACGGTCGTGCCCAGCGAGCGCACCACGCCGTTGATCTGCGGAAACCAGGCGTCGGTAATGAGGGCGATTTTCACGCCGGAGCAACTTCCCTGGCGCGCTGCACCCTTTCGCGAACCGCGTTGGCCTCTTGCCGCTTGCGCTCGGCCCAGTCGACGATCTCCATGCGCCCGTCGCCATGCTCGACCAGCGCCGTACAGCTTTCGACCCAGTCGCCGTCGTTATAATAGGTGACCTCGCCGATCTGTCGGATCTCGGCGCAGTGAATGTGGCCGCAGACCACTCCGTCGGCGCCGCGCTCATGCGCGGCATGAGCGACCGCCCGCTCGAAGTTTGAGATGAATTCGACCGCGTTCTTGACGCGCTTCTTCAACAGCGCCGAGAGCGACCAATAAGGCTTGCCGAGCATCCGGCGGATGCGGTTCAGCACGCCGTTGATCTTGAGGAGCAGCGTGTAGGCCTGGTCGCCGAGGATCGCCAGCCACTTGGCGTAGATCACCACGCCATCGAATTCGTCGCCGTGCAGGATCAGCAGACTGCGTCCATCGGCGGTGATGTGGATCGCCTCCGGCACCACCTCGACCCCGCCGAAATTCAATCCGACATAGTCGCGGAACAGCTCATCGTGATTTCCCGGCACATAGACGATGCGCGTACCATGCTTCGACATCTTGAGGATGCAGCGGACCACGTCATTGTGCCGCGCCGGCCAGTACCAGCCCTTCCTGAGCTGCCAGCCGTCAACGATATCGCCGACCAGGTACAGCGTTTCGCACTCGATGCTCTTCAGGAAGTCGAGCAACAGGTCGGCCTTGCATCCCGCCGTTCCAAGATGCGTATCGGAAATCCAGACGGTCCTAAAAATAAGCCGGGGAATCCCCGGCTCAAAATGCATCGGCTCGTCCCTGAGCGCTGGCGGGAAATGGGGCGGCAAAGCAGCGCCGGCCTTTTGATGACCTTTGCCCTTCTGCGGATTGAGCTGCCTAGCCTTCATCGTCACCCTCCCGAGCCGGATGACGATTATTTAGCCAGTCGCAGGGTCAGCGATGTTGCAGTCCGACGACAAAATTGTTGCAGCGCAGGGCGTTAGGCAGGCTCGACCGCCGCTGCCGTCTCCCAGCTCTGGCGCAGGGAACGCGGCAACGCCTCGCGTACCTTAGCGATCTGGCCCGGGTCGACGTGATGGCTGAGCACCTTGAACACCGAGCGCACCGCCTCGTCCGGATCGACCGGCCTGATGTCGCTCAGCCATTCGGCGACTTCCGCGACAAACTCCTCGCGGCTGTTGCATTCGGTCGGCAACTTGCCGGGCTCGAACTGGTCGTAATAAATGCCGCGGATCAGGATTGGCAATTGCGCTCCGAGGTGGGCGGCAAGCCCGATCGGCAGCCGGTCGCGCAGCTTCCTCAGCACCACCGACAGCACCTTCCAGGCGACCTGCCGGTCCGGGCCGAGATCTTCCATGATCTCGTTCAGCCAGACATGGGTCGTTTCAAGCGTTTTATCGAAGACTTCCAGGCCGTTGGCGCTCATTTCCTATCTCCCAAGAATTGCGACCCCCTTTCGACCATGACAACGAACCGCTTGTGGCATCCGATCCACCATCCGGCGCGAGGCGAAAGCGCCGTGACCTGTAATGGCGACGCAGCTGCGCGGCATGGATTGGTTGGTCATTGTTCCGACGGGACTGAAGCCCTATGGCGGCGGAATGACCGCGGCTTTGCTCAGGTTGCTGACTCTGCTCGCGCTGGTCCTAATGCCAATTGGCATGACCGGCACGCCGGCGGCCGCGTCACCTATGTCGGCGAGCCATCACATGACGGCCGATCACTGCGACGAGCAGCAGCCGGAACAGGACCAGGCGCCAGCTTCAAAAATGGATTGTGCGGCAATGTGCACCGCGCTGCCTGCAACGGACTCCGCTGCGCCGACCTCGGTTTTGAAACCAAAGGCACCCCGTACCATTGCGATAGCAACCCCATTCGACGGCATAATCCTTGAGATTGCTACCCCACCTCCGAAGCACGGTTGAAGCTAGATCACAGTTTCGACCTTCAAACTTTCGGAGATTTTCAGATGAAGACCATTCTCTGCGCAATCGCGCTTACACTTGCCGTTCCCGCATTTGCCCAGACGGTTCCGGCCGCTGATCCACATGCCGAGCACAAAGGCATGGATCACAGCCAGCACGGCCAGACCAAGCACGACTGCAAGGAGTGCTGTGAGAAAATGAAGGGCAAGGACGGCAAGATGGAATGCATGGACAAGAAGGGCGAGGCCAAGCCGGCTTCGGCCGACGCCAGCGCCCATCAGGGCCACGACAACCACGCTCGCTGAGAGGTAGGGGCGCCGTTTAGGCGGCGCCCCATTACCTCCATGAAACCTACCGCTTCTAGCGCTCGTATAAGCGCGCGGAGACCCACATGACTTATCCCCTCCTGCTCGACCGCCGTGCATTCATCGGCGGTGGAGCGGCGCTGGCCGCTGCTGCCGGCATTCGCCCGGCCTGGGCGAGCAGCGTCAGCCATGGCGTGGCGACGAAGGAACAGAGCGTGCTGACGGGCGAAGATATTCGCCTGACGGTCGCCAGGACCGCCTTCCCGGTCGATGGTCGAAATGGCCATGCGGTTGCCATCAACGGGACGGTCCCCGCCCCGCTCATTCGGCTCACGGAAGGGCAGAATGTCCGTCTAACAGTCGAAAACCGGCTACGGGACGAGGATACCTCCATCCACTGGCATGGCTTCATCGTGCCGTTCCAGATGGACGGAGTGCCGGGCATAAGCTTCCCCGGCATCCGGCCGGGCACCAGCTTCACCTATGAGTTCCCGATCAAGCAGTCGGGCACATATTGGTATCACAGCCACAGCGGTCTCCAGGAACAGCTGGGTCACTATGGGCCGATCATCATCGATCCGGCCGAACCGGACCCGGTCGCCTACGACCGCGAGCATGTGATTGTCCTGTCCGACTGGACTTTCATGCATCCACACATGCTGTTTACCCGGCTGAAACAGGAAGGCGGCTTCTTCAACCGCAACCGGCGCACGCTGGCGGACAAGATGAGCGGCCAGCCCGACCCCTTGTCGCCGGCCGATACCAAGATGTTCGCCGAGATGCGGATGGACCCGACCGACATCTCCGATGTTACGGCCGCGGCCTACACTTACCTCATCAACGGCCATAGTCCGGCCGAGAGCTGGACGGGCCTGTTCAGGCCCGGTGAGCGCGTGCGCTTGCGCATCATCAACACCGGCGCCCAGACGATCTTCAATGTCCGTATCCCCGGCCTGAAACTGCTGGTGGTGGCGACGGACGGCATCAATGTCCGGCCGGTGGAGGTCGACGAGTTCCAGATCGGCAATGCCGAGACCTACGACCTGATCGTCGTCCCCGAAGACCGCGCTTACAGCTTCGTCGCTGAAAACATCGACCGTTCCGGCATGGGGGTTGCCACACTCGCACCACGCGCCGGCATGCGTGCCGAGGTTCCGGCCTTACGCGAGCGGCCGACGCTGACCATGATGGACATGGGCATGGGCATGAGTGGCATGGATCATTCGGCTCATGGTGGAGGCCAGGGCTCCGGCATGGCGATGGACCACAATATGCGCGACAAGTCGAAGGTCGACTTCAAGGTCGGACCTGGGGTCGACATGATCGCGCCCATGCCGATGAACCGGGTCGACCACCCCGGCATCGGCCTCGAAAATGTTGGCCACAAGGTTCTGAGCTACAAAGACCTGGTATCGCTGACGCCCAACACCGACACCCGCGTTCCTACGCGCCGCATCGACATCCACCTGACCGGCAACATGGAGCGGTTCATGTGGTCGATGGACGGGGAGAAGCTGAGCGAGAGCCCCGAGCCCTACCGCTTCGCGCGCAATGAGCGAGTGAGGTTGCGGCTGATCAACGACACGATGATGACCCACCCGATGCACCTGCACGGCCACTTCTTCGAGATCGTCAACGGCAATCCTGGCCACCAGCCGCTGAAACACACGGTTCGCGTTTCTCCAGGAGGCTTCATCGATCTCGATCTGACCGCCGACGCGCCGGGCGACTGGGCGTTTCACTGCCACCTTCTCTACCACATGCATGCCGGCATGATGCGCGTTGTCAGCGTCCGGCCGCTGGAAGGAGGTGCAGCATGAGGAGCATCCTTTTCCTCCTGCTCGCTGGAATAGCCTCGCCGGCGCTTGCACAGCCCAGCGGCCAGTCGGCGCCTCCCGCTCCAGCGAGCAGCGGAACCTGCACGCCCGAACATGCGGCGGCGGGTCATTGCACCCTGCCTTCTCCGGCACCGCAACCGGCGCCACCCGCTCCACCGAGCAGTGCGACCTGCACGCCTGAGCATGCGGCGATGGGACACTGCACGCTGCCCGCTCCGGCACCGCAACCGACGCCTTCTGCTCCGGCGAGCAGCCCAGCATGCCCGCCGGAACATGCTGCGATGGGTCATTGCACGCCTTCGCCCCCTCAGCCCCAGACGGGGGCCACGGACCCGCATGCAGGGCACGATATGAGCGCCATGGCTGGCCCAGAGCCCCAGCCAGGCCCGCCGCCGCCGGAAGCCTTGACCGGCCCGAAGCATGCCGCGGATGCCTATTGGGGACAGCAGGCGAGCCAGCGCGGCCGCAATATCCTACGCGAGGAACATGGCGGCCTGCCCGCCTATAAGGTCTTTATCGACCGCGCCGAAACCCGCGTCAGAGAGGGCCGAGATGGCTACGAGCTGGACGCGCAGGCCTGGTATGGCGGCGACATCAACAAGCTCTGGTTGAAGAGCGAGGTCGAAGGCTCGTGGGGCGAGAAGGTCGAACATGCCGAAGTGCAGGCGCTGTGGAGTCATGCCATCGACCCATGGTTCGACCTGCAAGCTGGGGTTCGCTACGATCCCCAGCCCGGCCCGAACCGGACCCACCTGGTGCTGGGCGTCCAAGGTCTCGCTCCCTATTGGTGGGAGGTCGAGGGCGCCCTGTTCCTGTCCAACAAGGGCGATGTCACGGCTCGAGCCGAGGCGGAATATGATCTCCGCATCACCCAGAAGCTGATCCTCCAGCCGCGAGCCGAGATCGATCTGTCTCTCCAGGATGTGCCAGAGCTGGCGATCGAGTCTGGTCTAACCAATGCCTCGCTCGGCCTGAGGCTGCGCTACCAAATCTCCCCGCTCGTCGCCCCCTACATCGGCGTCGAATATGAGCGCGCATTCGGCGACACGCGCCGGTTCCTCCGCGCCGAGGGCGAAGACCCCGGAGGGTTCAACCTGCTGGCCGGCGTGCGGCTCTGGTTCTGAGGGGAGCAAGACAATGAAATATGTAGTAGGAATAGCCGCAGCCTTGTTGCTGGCCGACATCGCGGTCGCCCATCCCGAGGCGAACCAGAACGCAAATGCCGGGAGGGTCGGAGCGGTCGCTTCATCGGCACGCCCAGCGGCAGCCGCAGTCGATGCCTTTCATGCCGCGCTGCGCAGTGGCAACACCAAGGCGGCCTTGTCCCATCTCGCCGAAAATGCACTGATCTATGAAGCCGGCGGTGTCGAGCGCGGCCGGCAGGAATATGCCTCGCATCACCTCGGCGCGGACTCCGCCTTCTCGCAAGCTGTGCCCAGCACGGTGACAAGACGCGCCGGCGAAGCGGTCGGGAACATCGCCTGGATCGCAACCGAGGGCCGCACGACCGGCACCTTCAAGGGCAAGGCGGTCGATCGGGTCACGACCGAGACGATGGTCCTGCGCCGCCAAGGAAACGCCTGGAAGATCGTTCACATACATTGGTCGTCCGCTGCGGGAGCGAAATGATGTCCGTCCGCTCGATAGTCCGATCGATTGCAATCCTGCTGGGAATGGCGGTCCTGCTCGTCAGCCTGTCGGCGCCGGCCACGGCTCACAAGGAGCATAAGAAGAAGCAGCCCGTAGCCGCGCAGGTGGTCCAACCCGGCGCACAGCCGGGCGAGCCGGCGGCAACGCAGGGCGGGCCGACCGCCGCCCATGCTCAGATGGGCGAAATGATGGAGGAGAAGGAAGACCGCTCGCAGATGTCGCTGGGCGAGCGGCTGATGGATTGGCTAGGCCGGCTTCATCCGCTGATCGTTCATTTCCCGATCGCCTTCTTCCCGGCCGCCTTGTTCACTGCTGTTGTTGGAAGACGGAGACCCGCATTCGGTACGCCGGTCCAGTTCCTCGTTATCGCCGGAGGGATCATCGGCCCTATCGCCGCCCTGCTCGGCTGGTTCGACGGGGGTTTCGACTTCACGACCGACGACATGCTCCTTCAATGGCACCGCTGGCTTGGGACCGCGATCGGCGTTGGTTCGTTGGGGCTGGGCATTTGGGCTTGGCGCCGGCCCGAAGCGAACCGCGGCACGGCCATGATCATCGGACTGAGTCTGATCACCGCGGCAATCGTCGCCCAGGGCTGGTTCGGCGGCGCCCTGGTCCATGGGATCGACCACATGGATTGGTGAGGAGAGCATGCATGCACGGTGGTCACGGAGAGCATGGCGAAATGGACACCAAGATGTTCCGGCACCACTATCTGATGCTGGGCATCAACCTGCTGCTCAGCCTGATCATCATGTATGTCGCGATGTTCGCAATGATCTGGACCTGGGGCGAATTCGTCCAGAACATCAACTTCCTCTACATGGCGCTGGTGATGTGGGCGCCGATGGCTGCCGTCATGCTGCTGACCATGCGGCCGATGTATCCGAACAAGAAGCTCAACGGGCTGCTCTACCTCGGCTTCTCCGCTGTTTTCAGCCTGTCGATGATTGGCATTCGCCAGCAATCTCTCGTCGGCGATCGACAGTTTCTCCGCTCCATGATCCCCCATCATTCCGGTGCCGTGCTGATGTGCGAGGAAGCCAGGATTACCGATCCCGAGATCCAGACGCTGTGTCAGGGGATCATCAGTTCGCAGACCAGCGAGATCGACCAGATGAAGGCCATATTGGAGCGCAAATGACGGCGGGGCGGCCTCAAGAGGAGTAGGAAATGAGGAAAGCATTCCATTGCATGACTGCCCTGGCGCTGGTTTCGGCGCTGTCAGCCTGCGGCGGTCGCGAGGAGGCCGCCAACAATGTCGCCGCCGAGAACGACATGAACGCGATGATGGCTGACAGCGGCCCCTTCGCGGACGCGGAAATGAAGATGGACCAGGCCATGACCGCTGCGGTCGGCGTCAACGCCGCGGACAACTGGGTCCGCAAGATGATCGAGCATCACAAAGGCGCCATCGAGATGTCGCGCATCCTTCTTGCCCAGAACGTCACCGGGCATGTCGCCGACATGGCGCGGCAGACGATCGAGAAGCAGACGGCCGAAGTGGCAGCGTTGGAGAAGTTGATCGCAACCGGAAACCCCGACCCGGCGAGTGCTGCGCTCTACCAACCTGCGGCCGCGGCGATGCACAATGCGATGATGGGCGCAAAGGGTTCCGACGTCTCCGACACTTGGGTTCGCAAGATGCTGGAGCACCACGAGGGCGCGGTGGCGATGTCCGACATCGTCTTGGCCAATGGTGCGACGGGAGCGATTCGGGGGCAGATCGAGAAGACCAAGGCCGACCAGCAAAAGGACATCGACCATATCGAGGGCATGCTGTCCGGTCAGCAGAAAGTTAGCGAGCCAGCGGCACCAGCGGCGCCCGCACTGGCTGCTGAAAAGAAAGCACCGGCCGCGAAGCCTGCTCCGGCAAAGCCGGCACCGGCACCGGCAAAGCCGAAGCCCGCCGAGCCAGCTGAGAAGGCTCCAACTCCCACCTGCCTTCCTGAGCACCGAGCGGCGGGCCATTGCTGATCAGCCGCCAGGACAAGAGCAAGGGAGAAGGCCGGCCCCGGCATTGACTAGCGGATCGGGTTACGCTTCGCTGCGGGGACCGATCGGCGTCGCGGTCTCGGATCGGCCCACGGGTCCATTCGTGGACGCGCGCGGATCGGCGCTGGTCAACAATCAGATGACGCCGCAGGGCCCGCACAGATGGGATGATATCGATCCTACGGTCTTTACCGAGGAAGACGGCACGAGCTGGCTGATCTGGAGCAACGCCAAATGCGACGTCGCCAAGCTGAAGCCGAACATGATCGAACTGGACGGGCCGATCATGGAAATCGACGTAGCGCGCTTCGAGGAGGGACCCTGGATCGATAAACGCGGCAATCTCTACTATCTGTCTTACGCCTCCATCGACAAATCAAAGGGAGCCGACGAACGCATCGCCTATGCGACCGCGCCCATCATCACCGGTCCCTGGACCTACCGCGGTGAGCTGACGGGGCCGGGTAAGAACAGCTTCACCATTCATCCGGGGATCGCCGAGTACGAGGGCAATTGGTATCTCTTCTACGACGATGCCTCGTTGACCATTGGTGACCAGAAGGGCGGGCTCGGTCGCCGTGCCGTCAGGGTCGAGCATCTCTACTACAACCCCGACGGGACCATCCGGCCGATTGCCCAAACCGACGCAGGATTCACGGCGCCGCGGTCGAAATAGAAGTATGCGCGGAGCCTGACGGTTTCATCGCCGCCGCATGCGCTCGGATCAGCGTCTGCGTTGATGCATCACTGTTGAACACTCCATACCAGCCTTGCGGCTCGTGCGGCGGGTCGCCGGCATAACTGGTGTCGCCGCGGACGAACGCGTGATCGGGATGCTGCGCCCTGCCCTCACCGCTCCATGCCCAGAAGTTAGTTCCGGCGACCGCCGCATTCCCTTCCGCGACGCCGTAGATCAGCGAATAGAAGCGGTCCTTGAAAATGGTGCTCGCTTCCGGATCGAAGCTCCCGCCGTCGCGCGGAAATCCGAACTCCTCGATCACCAAGGGCTTGCCGAGCTGCCTCGCGACCGCAGCCTGCCTCGCGATATAGTCCAGCGTGTTCTTCTCGACCGTCGACCAGGTGCCGGCGAGGTCCTTCGGGTCCGCCCAGCCCCAATTCTGCGGCCAGATATGAGCGGTCACATAATCGATTTCGGGCGCTGAATGCGCGTTCACGACGCAAACGTCGTCGGTGAGGCAGCCTTGCGTGCCCTCGCTCCCGGTCGAGACAAGATGGTTGGGATCGAGCGACTTGATGAGGCGCGCCGTGGCGCTGATCCAGGCGAGATAGGCGGCCATGTGGCGGCGTCCCACCTCTTCGCTTCCGCCCGGACGCGGCTCGTTGGCCAGCTGCCAGCTCATGATCGCCGGGTCGTCGGCATAGCGAATGCCGGTGATCTTGTTGGTGCGACTGACGACGGTGCAGACATAGTCGTGGTACATCGCGACCGCGGATGCGGTGGTGTAGAATTGCGACGTCATGTCCGCGAACTCGGGCCAGGGATGGGCCGGGTCGTTCATGTTGATATAACGGCCGCCGTTAGTCCAGTAGAGGTAGGTCATCATCCCCCCCGACCATTCCCAGAAGTTGGTCAGGTAGATCACGGCCCGCATGTTGCGCTTGCCCATCTCCGCTAGCGCAAAGTCGAGCCCTTGCAGAAGAGTTTCGTTATAGTCGGAGCCGCGATCGCGGAATGCGGGAGTGACCGAATTCTTGAGCGGCGACAGCTCTGACGAGCCGAGAATCCGGACATTGTCGATCCCTAGCGCGACCAGGCGATCCAGCTCGCGCTTCAGGCGGTTGCGGTTGCCATATGGAGCATCCGCACCGAGGTAGGCCGCGTACCACATGTTGGTGCCGGCATAGCGGTACGGCGCGCCGCCGATCAGGAAGCGCGAGCCGTCCCGGCGGACGAAGGGTGGAGGCGATCCCTGCCCTGCCCCGGTCGCACAGGCGGCCAGCAACAGACTGCCGCCGACCAGCAGGTTGCGGCGAGTGAGCAAGGAGAACCCCTCCGCGGCGGGCGAAGGGGTTCCAGGGAAGTCAGCCACGGGCAGTTAGAAGTTGCCGCGCAGGATGAGGTGGTACCTGCGGTCCTCCATGAAGTAGGAGCGCGGGCCGAGCAGGCCGTCGACGGTGAACTGCTGCAACGTCTTTGTCACCTCGTTGGTGAGATTGACGCCTTGGACACCGATCTTCAGCTTGTCGTTGATCTTGAAGAAAGCCGTGGCGTCCAGGCGCCCCGTCTTGTCGTTGAAGATCGGATAGTAGGGGAAAATCACGTCCGAGGCGGTCAGCAGGAACTTCGACCGCCAGTTATATGCCAGTCGGATCGATACCGGACCCTTCTCATAGAAAGGCTGGATGTTGACGTTGTGCTTCGACAATTGCTCAAGCGGCAGGTTGCCGGCCGTGCCGATGGGTGCACGCGACCCAATGAAGAGCTGTGAGTTCTCCAGCCCTTTGCTCTTGATGTACGAATAGTTCGCACTGATACCAAAGCCGCTGAGAATGCCCGGCAGGAAATCATAGGACTGCTGATAGGCGAGTTCGAATCCACGAACCTTGCCCGTCTTGTCATAATTATCCGGCCGACGGACGATTACATTCTGGGTGACCCCGTTGAATGTATACTCCCGCTCGAAGACGTTATTGAAGAAGAAATTGTGGATGTTCTTCGCAAACAGGTTGAAGGTCAGCGATCCGAGCCGGTTTCCGCCGAAATACCATTCCAGACTCGCATCCAAATTGTCCGAGATTGCCGGCTTAAGGCCCGGATTACCTGTCGTGGCCCCGAGGCTGGTTCCGGTAACCGACCAGTCGGCGCGGGTGCGCAGATCCCATGTGCCGGGCCGGGCGAGGTTACGTCCGGCAGCGAACCTCAGGATGAGATTGTCCCGAAGCCCGAACTTGAGGTTCAGGCTCGGAAGGAAATAGCCGTAATCATTCTTGTTGACGGTGTCCGCAAATTCGCCCGTAGCGAAGTCCTGCAGCTGTTCGTAACCCGTCTGGCCGAGGAGGCAGAGCCCACCCGGGCTTGATGGCGGCGTCCCCACCGGTGCGCCGGCGGGCGGGGGCCGCACCGCGCAACGGACGGCGAAGTCCTGCGTGACGCCCAGGGCATCCTGGGTCGGGGCGCCGACCGCGCCTTTGGATCGAACGCGCGTATTCACGTAGCGCACGCCGATATTGCCTTCGAGCGTAACGTTTCCGAATATCGGCTCGTCACGGCCGAAGCTCAGCATGAGATAAGCGGCCTTATTCTTCTCGCCCACTTCCTGAAGGTCCGTGGGCAGGAACGGCGTTCCGGCGATTGCGCCCGGCCGAAGGTGGAGGGGATTCCAGCTCGTGGCGCCTCCACCACCGGCCGCTGTCGCCAAAGCCTGGATGTTTTCGAAATATTGCCAGGATTCCTCGTATTCGTCGATCAGATCGCCGGCATAATAGTTGGCCGGAGGCGGAGCGTTTGCATCACCGCGGAAGAAGCTGCCCCAGTCGTGCAGCTCGACATTGTCGGCGCCGGCTTCGTCCATGAAGATCGCGCGGCCGGACCAGACCTCCGAAAGCGAACCCCAATTGTAGGTGGTGTAGCGGAAGTCCTGATTACGGTCTGCATAACGGGCGCCGAACTTGGCGCGCCGCAGGAAGCCCGCATCATCCTGGAAGTTATACTGCGCATCGCCGCGGAACGCCCACTCCTTGCCGCTGCTCTGTTCGATGTGATCCATGGCCGAGCGCCAGAAAGTGTAGCGCGGGTTGCTGAAATATTCTTCGTCAGAGGCGCCCGCCAGGGTCGGACTCACACCGGTCCAGAGTCCCAGCTCCAAGGGCTTATGCGGCGTGATCATTGGATATTCGCCGGTTAGATCCAGCTCCTGCTCGGCGAAGATCGAACCGTGGACTCCGAAATCGAGATTGTTGTGCTTGGCGCGCACGTGCTGCACATCGACATTGAACGACCATCGATCGTTCGGCGAGAACTTCGCGTTGAGGCCGATGTCGTTGACGATATTCTCGTCCTCGACCTGGCGCCGGTTAAGAGTGTGCTGCATGCCACCCGAAGGAAGCCGATCGCCCACATGTTGGCTGCCGAAGCCCGAGTTGATGGGGCTTCCCCGCCAACCGCCGGTCGGGAGAGTGATGTAGCCACTCTCGAACACCATGTCGTCATCATATGTGTAGTTCGGGTAAGCCTGCCCGTTCGCCCCAACGATCTGGCCTTGGGCGTTCAGCGGGCATTCCGCGCGCGGAATCGCGCCCTGGTTGGGCGGCTCGCCCATAATCGGGCCATTGGTATTCGGGCGGCAACCTGCCGGGAAGGTATTATATTCCGAAAGGTCTCCGCCCGCCTCGAACGTAAATTCGCCCCACTTCTGCGTGGCGTGGGAGCGCAGGAACTGCGCGGTCACCAGCGCGCGGCGGTCGACGCTTTCCCACTGGGCGGCAGCGGCATAGCCGCGGCGTGTGCGGTCGAATTCCTGGGTGACGAACTGACCGCCGAGCGGCGCATAGGCAACGTCCAGCCAATCAGCATTCCCGTCCGCTCCTGCCGGGGCCGCGCCGAAGCAGGGATTCCCAACGCCCGCGGCCGGATTGGGGAAAGCGCCGCCCGGGTCCGCCGCACCCGGAAAGAGCCACTGGCCGATATTGGGAGGAAGACCCTGCGTGTCGGTGTTTCCGGGCAATGGCGTGCGGCACGCGAGAATGTCGGTCTCGTTCGACTGAACCACCATTCGGCCGTCACGCGTTTGGTAGTTTGTGACGCGCAGGCCATCGGCGCGCGTGAACAGCTTGGAATAAGAGATACCGCCGAGGAGTCCGAAGCGGCCCTTCTCCGTATCCCAGGTGTTGCTGACGACCCCCGTGACCACCGGGCTCCACTTCTCGCGCATGTCCGTATAGACGGCTTCCACGCTGAAGCCCCCGAACAAGCCCTTGTTATCGAAGGGCTTGCGCAGGTTCATGTTGACCGTGCCCGAAAGACCGCCTTCAACCATCTCCGCGGTCGTGTTCTTCCACACCTCCACGGAGCCGAGCATGTCGGCGGGCACGTCCTGGAAGTTGATCGATTGGCCGCCCACGCCTGGCGAGAAGGTGTCACGGCCGTTGAATTCCGAACGTACGTAAGTCAGGCCGCGGACGACGACGCCCGAGCCTTCGCCCGAGAAGTGGTCGGGATCGTTGCTTCCGGCGAAGCGGTTAATCGACACGCCTGGCACGCGTTGAAGCGCTTCGGTCACGGAACGGTCCGGCAGAGCGCCGATGTCCTCGGCAGTGATCGCGTCCACCACGGTGTCGGAGTTGCGCTTGATGTTCTGCGCATTCTGCAGGCTCCGGCGGATGCCGCTGACGACGATTGTCTCGGGGTCGTCAGCATCCGCCTGCGGATCGGTCGACGACGACGTGGCTTCCGGCTGTTGGCCCGTGCCCTGAGCCGATGCCGTGAGAACAACCGCGCCGGGCAATGCCTGCTGGGGCTCTGCAGGTTGGGGCTGCGCCTCGGCCGTTTGCGCGAAGGCAGGAGTGGCGGCGAGGATCGACAGCGCGATCACCGACACGCTCGACAGTAGCGTCCCTCCGAAATCTACAGGACGCACGTCGCGATCAGATGCCGGTGACCCCATCAGCCCTCTCCCAAAAGCTGTTAGCGCTACCATGGCGGCGCGCTTTTTTTCTTATTTGTGAACGCTAACGCAGGCAAAGATGCCCCGCAAGTGAGGTTGAAGACTTCACACCAAACCGGTGCCGCTTGTGTGGTGTTTCGGCAACGCCTTACGTTAAGTTGCTGCGCGGCAACGAAAATGCTGCGCAGGTCGCAAGCGCATCGCGGTTTGACCGGCCCTTGGCCAGCGCATAGAGAAGGATGCTGGAGAGGGCATGTTATCGTTACCACCGCTTGAAGTGGTCATCGTGGGCGGGGGAACCGCGGGCTGGATGACGGCCGCGGCCATAGCCAAGCTGCTGCCCCAACGGTGCAAGGTGCATCTGGTCGAGTCGGAGGAAATCGGAATCGTCGGGGTCGGAGAGGCGACCCTCCCCCACATCCGGGCCTTCAACGAGCGGATCGGGATCGATGAGGCCGAGTTCATGGCCCGCACCCGGGCGACCTTCAAGCTCGGCATCGATTTCGAGAATTGGGGCCGGATCGGCGACCGCTACATCCATCCATTCGGCACCTATGGCCGCGGCCAAGGCGATGTCGGCTTCCACCAATATTGGCTGCGGATGCTCCACGGAGGAACGTCGGTCGCGGAGCTCGAGCGCTATTCGATGGCTTGCACGATGGCGCGGCTCGGGCGCTTCGCTCTGCCTACCGCCGATCCGAACGACGTCAGGTCGACCTTCAACTACGCCTACCAGTTCGATGCGACCCTGTACGCGCCTTACCTGCGGGCGCATGCGGAACGGATCGGCGCCAGGCGCACTGAAGGCCGGATCGTCGATGTCGAACTGAACGGCGAAAGCGGCGATATCGAAGCGGTGGTGCTGGCGAGCGGCGAGCGGATCGCGGGCGACCTGTTCATCGACTGCTCGGGTTTTGCGTCACTGCTGATCGGCAAGGCGCTTGGCGAGCCGTTCCATGATTGGTCGAAATGGCTGCCGTGCGACCGGGCCGTGGCCATGCCCTGCCGGACCGAGACAGCCGTAACCCCCTACACCAGCGCGATCGCCATGGAGGCCGGCTGGCGCTGGCGAATCCCGCTGCAGCACCGCACCGGCAATGGCTACGTCTTCTCGAGCAGCTTCATCTCGGAGGAGAAGGCGGCCGAGGCGCTGGTCGGCGCCGTCGAGGGCGAGCCGATCGCTGAGCCGCGAGTGCTGAAGTTCAAGGCGGGGCGGCGGACACGCAGCTGGGTCAGGAAC
>JALYNQ010000004.1 GCA_030773115.1 Pseudomonadota bacterium | reverse complement strand
CGTCGGGCGCGCGCCAGAGCCTCGCGGCTAGGCCGCGAAGGCCGAAGGCTGGTGCGGTCGCGAGCGCCTGATCACGACCGCCGCGGCCGGCTGACGAAAGCTTTCGGACAGCGGCAAGGCGGTCGAGCAGAAGCCGCATTCGGCCAAAGTCCGGCCGACATACCAATGCGTTCGGCCGCAGCCGGGACAATGGTTGACCTCATTTTCCCTATAGACGGCATGATAGCCGCGTCGCGAGGGGTCGAACCCGGTTACATTCGAACTCCGCATAATCGTTCCTCCAATGGCGCGAACGAGCGATGAGTCGTTAGGTTTCAACGATAAGTCGATTCGCTCAGCCTGTCACCCGCACGCCACGGTCCTGTCCCACCGGGGGACGGGCAAGCCCCTGTGGATATTTACCATCGCTTTACCTTTTTCCCGCAGGGTGACGGCCGCCGAAGGGACGGTCGGGAGGGCGACGAATGGTTTCGAACCAGCGCTTTTATATGCGCCGCGCTGCAGAAGAGCGCACCGCGGCCCAGCGCGCCATCACCCCCCAGGCCCGCGAATGGCACAGCAAGCTGGCCGAGGATTTCGCCCGCCGCGCCGTCGAATGCGGCGCTGTCATTGTCAGCACCAACGCGGTCGTTGCGAGCGCCTGACCCGGTTATTTAGCTAAAATTTAACGCCGACTGGCGCCCCGAACTTAACTTTGTTATGCAACCGCCGTTCAGTACGCAGAACGGGGGAATCACCATGAAATTTCGAAGCTGTGCCGCCTTGCTGGCGGCGACGGTCCTTACTGCCACGCCCGCGATTGCGCGGGACAAGACGCTGTATCTCGGCATTGAGGCCGGCCCGTCGTGGGCAAGCGACCTCGATGTCGATGCCGACATCCAGGGCACGGATGTCGATTTCTTCGAGGTCGACCACAAGATGGGCTACGACGTCGGAGTCATCTTTGGCTACGACGCCGGCATTGTCAGGGCCGAACTCGACCTGTCCTACAAGCGCTGGTCGCACAACGAATACGAACTTTTCGACGATGGCGTCACGACCATCGATGGCGATGGCAGCTCCCGCTACATCGCGATCATGACTAACCTGCTGCTCGACGTCGGCAATGAAGACGGGCTGAGCTTCTATGCAGGTCCGGGCGTCGGCTTTGCCTGGGGCAAGTTCGACATCGACGATGGCAGCGGGGACGACCTCGACGCCAGGGACGGCGGCGTTGCATGGCAGGCCGTCGCCGGCGTCCGCTATGCGCTCAACCCGAATGTCGATCTCGGCCTGAAGTATCGCTACTTCCGTCCCAGCCGGATCAGGGAAGGCTTCGACACTGACGGCGACGGCGACGACGATTTCGACGCTCGCGGCCGGATGCATTCGCATTCGCTGCTGGCGACGCTGACCTATAATTTCTACACGCCGCCGCCGCCTCCGCCTCCCCCGATGGCACCGCCGCCGCCTCCGCCACCGCCTGCGACCCAGACTTGCCCGGACGGCTCGGTAATCCTGGCGACAGACAGCTGTCCGCCTCCGCCGCCGCCGCCGCCACCCCCGCCTCCGCCGCCGGAGCCGGAGCGGGGCTAACGCTATCCAAAGGGACGGCTGGCCAGCTTGCCGTCCCGATGGGGGCAGGAACGGTCCGGGAAGAAATTCCCGGGCCGTTTCTTTCTGGGGTAAGATTTAAGTGGGATGCGGGGCGCGGAGTAAATCCGCGCCGTCGATCCTGTCGAGCTACGCTCGCAGGCCGTCCGCCATTCGCCGGCTCTGCGCCTAAGGCTCCCGATTGCTCGCGCAATCGCTCCCTTAGGCTCGGCGCCTCATGAGAAATGGCGCGCCCGGAACGATTCGAACGTCCGACCCTCAGATTCGTAGCAAGCGATGAGGCTTTGCCTAGATGAGCTTTGTTGGGCTTAAATGAGCAATACCAGTGGCTTATAGCCGATGACGCGGCCGAGCTACGGGCAAACTAGAGCCATCTAGGCTCGCCTTTGCAAAGCGGTTCGTATCAAAATGTGCATTAATCGACGCTAACACCGCAAGTGAATCAGCGGCTCCCGCAAGATTGCTATAATACTCCTTCAGTTGTATCAATAATCCTCGATCTCGATTCGTGGAAATTAAAGATGCATAGAACAAGTTACGTGGAAAAACTGAATGATAGAATGGTGAACACAATAGCTCCACAGGAAAAACCATTTAGAGTTGGAGATTCAATTGTACAAGGTTTGTACTTAATCGTTTCACCAAAGGGAACTAAGACGTGGAATTGGCGTGGAAGAGTTGGTGGAGGTCGAGGGCGCGGCCCAGGGAAGGTCAAATCGGTCTGCCTCGGTCGCTACCCCCTCTATTCGCTAGCGGATGCTCGGGAGTGGGCTCGCGGAATGACGTTGTCGCGGGACGCGGGCAATGATCTGTTGGCCGGGCGGCTCAGTAGCCTAGCTCGCGAGCAGCTGCGCGCCGAACGGACCTGCGATTGGCTCTTCGACCTCTACATGGACAATGAAGGCAGCGCCCGAAAATCAGCGCATGAGAAACGCCGCATTTATGATCGTGACGTACGGTCGGCGCTTGGCGACAAGAGCATCTTCGATATCGAGCATGATGACATCGCGAGGCTTCTCCAGACGAAGCTAGCAACATCGCCGAGCGGTTCGAACTCAATCCAGTCGCTGCTCAGGCGCATGTTCCGTTGGAGCGTAACCAGTGGCCGCCACCTGACTGGCCTCACCAACGACCCCGCCAGGGATATCGTGAAGCTGGCCAAGCTAAGCTCCCGCGATCGAAATCTAAACGACTACGAAATCAGCATCCTCTTTCGCGCTTTGAACATTGACAAGCCGAAGTGGGCCGAGCCGATGCTGCTATGTCTCTACACCGGTATGCGGCGCAGCGAGGCGTTCAACCTGGAATGGTCAGAGCTCGATCTCGAAAAGGGGATTCTCGCGCTTCCGGGACGCCGCACCAAAAACGGTCTCGACCTAATCCTTCCGCTACCCACAGAGTTGGTCACAATGCTTCGCTCCCGGGTCTCGCCCTTGAATCGAAGCAAGTATGTTTGGCCTACATTTGGGAAGGGCGACCGTCCCATGAGCGGTTTCAGCAAGATCGTCCCCGCGCTCAATTTGAAGATGCGCGAGCTTGCAGTGCGAGACAGGCGAACAATCCCGCCATGGTCGATTCATGATCTACGCCGCACGGTGGATACGGGCATGAATGGTCTCCACGATGAGAACTTTCATCCCTTGATCTCATCGGATGTGGTTGAGCGTGTGGTCAATCACAAGCTACCGGGCGTTCGCGCAGTCTATAACCGCTGGAGCTATATGGCAGAGAAGAGAGCGGCACTACGCATTTGGGCCGATCATCTTCGGATTCTCTGGCCGCCGGATATGACCCTCCTTCAGGCGCCCGCGCCCATCGACCCGGATCGCACCGTCGCAGTTGAGAGTGAGCCGGCCACAGCCTATTCCGGAGCAAGGGAGGGCTGTGGTGTTGATGAGGTATTGGTGGGTCAATCATAAGCAAACTGCCCGTCAGGAAATCGGCGGGGGATACCTGTGGTCTCCGAAAACTGAGGCGAACGGGGCGAGGAGCCAATATTACAACAACATGCGGGAGGCCGCGCCCGGCGACGTTGTTCTTTCATATGCTAACGGCATCGTCGGCCACGCGGGCATCGTAAGAGATTTTGCAATTACCGCACCAATGCCCAGCTCGTTTGGCGCGGGAGCACCTTGGCGAGGTGAAGGATGGCTGCTTCCAGCCAGTTGGACTCGGCTGGAGCCCACGATCCCGCCGAAGACGATCTTTCGACAGATCGCCCCCTTATTGCCGACAAAATATTCCCCGCTGCGACCGGCCACTGGCGATGGCAACCAGAAGGCTTATTTTACCGAGATAGACGAGCGATTATTTTCCCTGATCGCCGGCCTTGGCGGCGTCACAATCGAACAGTTGCAAGCGGATGCTCCGGTTGGTCCCGACGTGCTAGCCAATCTCGATGACGCGGTTCAGAGCCAAATCGAAGACGACGCCGGCTTGCCTCAGACCCAGAAGGAACAACTCATCCTTGCCAGGAAAGGCCAGGGTCTCTTTAGGTCGCGAGTGATGGAGCTTGAGCCTCGGTGCCGATTAACTGGCGTGGATAACCCTGTGCTCCTCATCGCGAGCCATGTAAAACCTTGGAGAGCTTGCTCAACGGCCGACGAAAGGTTGGACGGCGAAAACGGGCTGATGCTCACGCCGCACGTCGATCGATTGTTCGATAAGGGGCTCATCAGCTTCGAAAACAATGGGGACGTTCTGTTGTCGCCCAAGTTGGATCGAGCCGACCTTAATCGTCTAGGGCTGGCTGACGCGTGCTCACGGAACGCTGGTCCGTTTTCTAAGGGGCAAGCTGGCTACCTCAGCCATCACCGCAATATCGTCTTCGTCAAATCAAGCAGCTAGATCAACGACGTCTTCTGGACGTTCGTCTGTCGCCTCTTCCATGAATTCATGGGCTGACCTGAGGTGTCGTAGCACGGCTCCGCCAATGGCTCTCGCGACAGGCACGGGCACCGCATTGCCGACCTGCTCATAGTGCTTGCCCAACGATGTGCCGGCGAACCGGAACGTATCCGGAAAACCTTGCAGGCGGGCCGCCTCACGTACAGAGATCGTCCGGTCCTGGGTCGGGTGAATATATGCGCCCCAATGGGGATCACACTTTGTCAGCAATGTTGAGGCGAGTCCCTTGCGGTCAAGTCGTCCGTAGCGCTTGGTGTGATCAGTCAGATTAGCCCGTTTCATGCCGGCCGGCAGAAGGTCACGCGGAATGTCGCGCCAGTTTCCTCCCTCAGGCACATGGACGATGCGGTCGAGATTGACCTTGGTCAGACCATGGCAGACGTGATTGTAAAGAGTGCGCGTGCCCTTACGGGCCGAACGCTGGAAAGCGCAGAATGCGGGCGCATGACCGCGCTTCATAACAAGCTCGCCGCCACCGTTTGGAATTGGGATCAGGTCGCCGATCGCGTCTTGGACCGTCACTATCCTCTTTAGCCGCTTACCCATCTGCACCACTCGCTTGCGCGGGTCGGCAGACTGATATGCCGCAGCTGGCAGCAGTTCCTTTGGATCCCCAATGCGGCTTGCTACAATGAAGACGCGCCTGCGGACTTGGGGCGTGCCATACTCCTCGGCCGACAGAACGCTGAGGTAGGTCTTGTAGCCAAGCGACCCATCTTCGAGCGCGGCCTTGATCTCATCCACAACGCTGCCGTTCCCTATGGTTAGAATCCCAGGGACGTTCTCCATAACGATCGTCTTTGGCCGCAGTCCGCGGACAATCCGCAAGTAGTGCTCGAAAAGGCGGGCGCGTTCGCCCTTTTCTGATCGCTGGTGGTTGTTGTAACTGAACGACTGACACGGCGGACCACCGATTAGGCAGTCCAAAGCTCCGACTTCCAAGCCGCACCGCCGCAGAATCTGTTCAGCAGTTAGCTCCGAGATTGGCCCCTCGAAGAAGACTGCTTCCGGAAAATTGAGTCTAAACGTCGCGCCGGCATCCTGATCAATATCGTTTCCGGCCACCACTGCCCAATCGGCCGCTCGGAAGCCGACCGCGAGTCCGCCGGCACCCGCAAATAAATCCAGGCATGTCGGCTTGCTGGACTCAGTCGGTTTTGTCGCGGGGTAGACCTTTATGGCCTCTCGATGTTCGGAATCCACACTCCCCCCAATCAAATACGCGACCTTGCTCCGTCGCGCGGGCGCGGAACAAATATAGAACATACAGGTGCAGAATCATAGCGCCTTCTTTCCGGCCGTCGAGGCAAATCGTCATCGCCGTTGACACGTTTGCTGCAACGTGCGAAACCATTGCTTGAGTTTGCTACAACTTGCTATAGCAAGCTTTGAGATGGAGGACAGGATGAGCGAGGTCACCCCGATCACAGCCGCAAAAAGGCCGAACCGGAAATATATGGAAAAGATTGGCGACCGCGAATGGGAGTTCGAGGAAGTTGATCTTGATATCTATGATGACGTGACGCTCTGGTCGGATAATCCGCGGCTGGAGACCCAGCTCCCACTCGACGGTGTGAAATCGGAGATTGAGCTCGAAGCGGCGCTCGTGTCTTCCAAGGGCTACGACAACCTGCTCAAATCCATCGAGGACATCGGCCAGATGGAAGCGATCTATGTCCAGCGCCTCGATCCGTCATCCAAGGCGCTCGTGTATGAGGGCGCGACGCGCCTTACAATTTTGCGGCAGCTCGATCGCAAGCACGTCAAGGGCTTGAAAGAGGGCAAATTCCGCAGGGTCCGCGCAAAACTATTGCCGGCCGATTTTGGCGAACGCGAGGTCGCGATCCTCCTTGCCCGGATTCACGTCCGCACGAACACAGTGCGGCATTGGGGCAGATATATTGAGGCCAAGTTCATTCACGAGACCGTCGTCGGGAGTCCCAACAAGCCGGCGCTCATGAACGTCGCCGAGATGGCCCGGCACATGGAGAAGTCCACGTCATGGGTTCAACGTCTTCGCGACGCCTACGCATTTGCCCGCGCCTATATTGACTATGTGGACGAACCCGAAGGTGAAGGCGAACGGATCGCGCACGAGAAATTCAGCGTTCTCGAAGAGGCCAGCAAGGCCCGCATAATCGGTTCCTGGCTCCGCGAATATGACAACCCGAAATATGATGCGTTGCGTGCAGACGTCTTTGAGATGGTCCGCAACGACGCCTTTAAAGAATATCGCGATGCGCGTTTCCTCAAGGACTTCCATGATGATCCTGAAAAGTGGAGCCAGCTGAAGTCCGGCGAAAAGCATATTGCCGCTCGACTTGCGCTAGAGATCAAGACGAACACCAGCAGCGTGAAGGCTCGGATTGCCGCGCTCGGTCAACAGGTGGCCCGCTCGCTCGATCGGGATGAAGGCGACCTGGGCGAAGAGGAGGCAGCTCAGCTCCGCCAAGCGGCCGAGCAGATTGAAAACCATGTGTTCCCTGACGTTCGGCCATTCCGCGTTGCGCTGCGTCGTTTCACCACCACGCTCGAAGAGGCGAGTATGGCTGACGTGAAGGTGCTGGAGCCGTCGGAGGTGAAGGCGTTCCGCGAAGCGCTTGACTACTTTGAAGGCCTCTACACTCGCCATGGACGGGCAGCGTAACCATGGCCGCCGAGCTCATGACCCATCAGCAGGAGGGCGTGGCCTTCCTCACCGGCGAACAAAGGGGACTGCTCGCTTTTGAGCAGGGGCTCGGCAAGACACTCGTTGCGATCGATTCATTTCGTCGCCTTCAACATGAAGGACGGGCAGACCGAATGCTCGTGATCTGCCCGAACTCCCTTAAAAGGAACTGGGTGGCCGAAATCACGAAGTTTGCCCCCACCCTTACCGTCGAGATCGCTGAAGGCTCGCCGCAAGTTCGCCGGCGCATCTTCAGCCGGTCTGTCGCGAATGTAGTTGTCACAAGCTATGAGACTGCGCGCAGCGAAGTAACCGCCATTCTAGCGTTGCTCGACCGCAATCGCTCCGTACTCGTTCTCGACGAGTCACACGCCGCAAAAAACTGGAAATCACTGACTTCAATGTCGGTTCGGCATTTCGCACCGCGGTGTGATTACCGATGGCTGCTCTCCGGAACGCCGGTGACCAACACTCCGGCGGACCTGTACACGCAAATAGAGATAATCGCGCCAGGAGAGCGCAGCCTAGGCTCGCTGGAAAGCTTCTTGGCGGAGGTTGAACTCGATCCATCGGCGTCGTTCGCGAAACCGGTCCTCGATCGCCTAGTCATGCGCAGAACAAAGGAACAATGCCTCGATCTGCCGGAAAAGTCGTTCAGCGATATTGTTGTCGAACTGCCGCCCTGGCAGCGAAAGCTTTATGACGACATGCGGACGCAGATGCTTTGCCGCATTCAGGGCATGTCCGGTGAGGAGTACCGGGCGTTTGCTTCTACGGCCCTGTCACAGCTCACGCGCCTGAGCCAGATCGCAAGCAATCCGGCTCTGCTGATCCCAAACTCGCAGACGCCTGGAAAATTCGAGGTTCTTGATGGCCTACTAGAGGACATCCTGTCCGTGCCCGGCCGGAAAGTGATCCTGTGGTCGATGTACGTCCGCAACATAGAAACGCTGCTGGAGCGGTATTCCGGCTATGGTGCCGTTGCGATTTACGGCGGAGTTCCGACGGGTGAGCGCCAGGACATTGCAGCTCGTTTCCAACATGATCCGCACACCCGACTCCTCATCGGCAACCCGGCTGCTGCGGGTACCGGTTTCACGCTGACCGCCGCCAGCTACACGATCTATGAATCTCAATCGTGGCGCTTCGATCATTATGCCCAGAGTCAGGACCGCAATCATCGAATTGGACAGACAGTCCCGGTCACTTACATGCGGCTGATCGCGGCCGACACAATCGACGAAGCGATCGCGCGTGCTCTTGAGCGGAAAGCGGGAATGGCCCGCTCGTTGCTGTCTGATGCCGAGGCCCAGCTTGTGCTCGGCCGTATGACGCCGGGCGAAATGTGTGCCTTGATCGCTGAGAACAAGTTGCCCGACTAATGGCTGATCGACTTTCGGCGGCGCAGCGCAGTGAGAACATGCGCAGGATCAAAAGTGCCGACACGAATCCAGAACTCCTGGTTCGGCGGTTAGTCCACGGGATGGGTTATCGTTATCGGCTGCACCGCAAGGACATGCCAGGAAAACCCGATCTCGTATTCGGCCCAAGACGCAAGGTGATCTTCGTGCATGGCTGCTTCTGGCATCAGCATAGCGGCTGTCGCGCTGGTCGTATGCCGGGCTCCAACCAGGCGTATTGGAAGCCAAAGCTTCAAAGGAACAAGGATAGAGATGAGGCGGCGCGGCAGGCCCTAGAACTTGCTGGATGGCAGGTCATGATCATCTGGGATTGCGAGACTAGGGATCAGCGAGCGCTCGAAGCACGGCTGACCGCGTTCCTAACAATCTAGATCATTACAGGGTCGAAGCGGGGAGCCCGGCCGTGAGCGCGCCGACGTCACATTTGAGAGCTGCTGCGAAACAACAGAGTACCGTAAATGTCACATTGCGCTCGCCGCGTTCGACGCCGCCGACGTAGGATCGGTCTAGGCCGGCAAAAAAGGCCAGCGTTTCCTGAGTCCATTCCAGGTCCTCCCGACGCGCTCGAATGCGCCTGCCCAGCTCTCGGAGAACCAGCTCTACCATCCAACAGGTTAGGGCCGAGATGCGGACTATAAGTCCACGGACTATGATCCCCAATTGAAACTGCTTCGCCCCCGTCCGGAACGCTCTTCAACGACGGCTATCGGGTTGACCCTCAGACCCAAAATCTGATGCTCACGATGGTACGGATCGTCGTCATTTGGCTAGATGTGCTAGAAAACCGCAAAGAATACAGTTGGTTAGCGCAGCCACTTTCGTCACGAGAGCGAAATGTAAAGCCACACTTCGCATTCCAAATGTGTGCGATCTGTCGCTAGGATGAGCGGCTCTCAAGGAGCTAACTAATTGATTTTATGAGGTAAAATGGCGCGCCCGGAACGATTCGAACGTCCGACCCTCAGATTCGTAGTCTGATGCTCTATCCAGCTGAGCTACGGGCGCGTGCCGGGGGGTCCCTTAGGGGGCAGGGCCGCCGCACGCAAGCCCCTTCGCCGACAATATCGGCGGCATTGCCTCCGCCCGCCAGCCCACCTAGACCGATGTCGATGCGCAGCCTTTCGCTCCTGCTTGTCCTGCCGCTTGCGGCCGGATGCTCGATTACGACATCGCCCGAGCCGAGCCTCGCGCCCCGCGCCGCCGAGGCGATCGATCCCCGCCTTCCCATTCCGGACGAAGAGCCGTCAGGAACCGTCGATCCGGCGCTAGCAGGCCGGCTGTCCGCGCTGGTTGCCACGGTTCGTTCCGCCATGCCGGCCTTCGAAGCGCGCGAGGTGGAGGCTGGCCGCCTGGCCGCCGCGGCCGGTCCGGTTGCCAGCGAAAGCTGGATCGCGGCGGAGCAAGCATTGTCGCGGCTGGTCGAGCAACATGGTGTGACGACCCATGCGGCAGCCGATATCGATGCGGTGGCGGCGAGCCGGTTGGAGAGCCAGCGCTGGATCGCGCCCGCCGAGCGCCAAGCGATTGCGGCCGCTGCGGCCGAGGTCGGATCGATCAGCGCGCGACAGGCGGAAGCGATCGACCGGTTGAAGGACCAGCTGGCGCGCTAGGCGAGCGCGACGGCTCGCGCTGCCGGCCAGTCGGCTGCGTCAATCCGATAGACTATTGTGGGATTCAGCTCAGGGCCGAAACGCGGATCGTAGAAATCCAGATCTTCACGACGAGCCATCCCGAGCCGCCGCATCAGGCCCCAACTCCCCTCGTTGTCGGACACGGTAAGGGCAACGACATGGGAAGCGTCAAACCGATCGAATGCAAGATCAAGTGAGGCGATGGCAGCTTCCTTGGCAATCCCTTGTCCCCAAACGCTCTCGCGAAGACGCCAACCGATTTCAACATCGCCGGCTATGGCCCCTGCCCCTTCAGCATTGACTCGCTTCAACCCGCAAAAGCCGAGCAATTCGCCGTCGGATTTGCGCTCGACGATCCAGAAGGTGTGACCGAAATCGCGCAGATAGCCATCGAGGCGCGCCTTGGCGGCGTCCCAGGCGGCACGGTTCTGAACGCCGCCGAGGTAGCGCATGACCTCTGACGTGTTCATCGCTTCATAGAATCGGTCGCTGTCGCCCTCGGCCCAGGTACGCAAGATCAGCCGATCGGTTTCCGCAACGACGCGGCTCACGCCCTCCGCCGCCCCAATCGAGCGATCCAGTAAAGCAGCGCCCCGACGGCGAGGAAGGCGGCGAACGCTCGCCATTCCTCGAACCTCGAATGGGACGCGGCCCACAGGATCAACATCCCGGCAACCAGCGGCAGGAGGACGCCGCGGCCCCAGCGGACCCGGCCAGCCAGGAAATCGAGCCGCGGGATCGCGGCGATCGAGGCGAAATAGGCAAACAGGCGCGCCACGGTGCTGATCACCGCCAGGGTGATGAAGGTGCCCGACAGCGCCAAAGCCAGGCCGATGCCGCCGACGGCCAGGATCGAGTTGCTGGGAGTGGCGAAGCGCGGCGAGATTTTGCCGAACCAACGCGGCAGCAGCCCCTCGTCGGCGAAGCTGGAGGTGATCCGGGAGATCGAGGTGACCGCGCTCAGCTGATTGGCCAGAACCGACACGATCGCGGTGACGCCGAGGATGATCACGCCGGCCGGGCCGAGCGACCTGGACGCTAGCTCGGCCAGCGGCGCGTCGCTTTCACCGATCCCCGACGCGGTATAGGCGAGCTGGACCAGCACATAGACGAGCGTCACTCCGGCAACCGTCAGCAGCAGCGCGCGCGGGATGTTGCGTTCCGGATCGCGGGTTTCGCCGGCGGGGATGGTCGCGGCCTCGAATCCGACGAAGGCATAGAGCGCGGCCAGGGCGACGCCTTCCACCGCGGAAAATTGCGGCAGCGTCGGAGCCGGAATGTTCGCCAGCAGCAGCCCAAGAGCGCCGATCAGGATCAGCGGCATCAGCTTGATCATCGTCATCCCGCCAAGCGTGTCGACCGCGCGACGGATGCCGATGATGTTGATGGCGGTGATCGCGCCCACCGTGACGATGATCGTCAACGGCCCGTCGAGCGGCGGCCACAGGGCGCCGGCATAAGCGGACAACACATGCGCGTTGGCGGCGATCGACGCGGCACGGGCGGTGTAGAGCATCCAGCCGGCCTCGAAGCCGATGAACTGGCCGAAGGCAGTGCCGGCGTAGAGCTGCGGCCCGCCCGATGATTTGAAGCGGCTGGCGAGGTCTGCGTAGCACAGGACCACCGGCATGATGCCGATCCCGGCGAGCAGCAACAGCCAGGGGGCAAAGCTGCCGACGGCGGCGTCGAGCTTGCCTGGCAAGCCGAAGATCGCCGCGCCGATCATGCCATTCAGGGCGAGCAGCGCGGCTCCCCAGATGCCGACGTCGCGGCGGGTGCCCGCTTGTTGTTCCGGCTCGTCAGCCATTGATCAGCCGCGCTGCAAGCGGGGCATGATAGGTCAGAACGCCGGTCGCGCCGGCGCGCTTGAAGGCGAGCAAAGTCTCCAGCACCAGCGCGTCGCGCTCGCCGGCCCCGGCCGCCGCCGCGGCCTCGATCATCGCATATTCGCCCGACACTTGATAAGCGAAGGTCGGCACGCCGAACGCATCCTTCACCCGCGCCAGCACGTCGAGATAGGGAAGGCCGGGCTTGACCATCACCATGTCCGCGCCTTCGGCCAGGTCGAGCGCGACCTCACGCAGCGCCTCGGAGCCATTGGCCGGGTCCATCTGGTAACCGCGCTTGTCGCCCTTCAGCAGGCCGCGGGAGCCGACCGCGTCGCGGAATGGGCCGTAGAAGGCAGAGGCATATTTGGCGGCATAGGCCATGATCGCCGTGTCGTGGCTGCCGGCCTTCTCAAGCCCTTGGCGGATCGCCCCGATGCGACCGTCCATCATGTCCGAAGGCGCGACGATGTCGGCGCCGGCTATGGCCTGGACCAGCGCTTGCTGCACAAGCACCGCGACCGTGTCGTCGTTCAGCACCCGGCCGTGGTCGTCAGTCAGCCCGTCATGGCCGTGGACGGTGTAGGGGTCGAGCGCGACGTCGGTCAGTACCCCGACCTCGGGCACCGCATCCTTGATCGCCTTGATCGCGCGGCAGATGAGGTTGTCCGGGTTGAGCGCCTCGCGCGCATCCTGGGTGCGCAGGTCAGGCGGCGTGTTGGGGAACAAGGCGATGCACGGAATGCCAAGGTCTCGCGCCTCGCGCGCCTTGTCCGACAGCCTGTCGACCGACCAGCGGCTGACGCCCGGCAAGGTCGAAATCGGCTCCTCCTGCCCCTCCCCTTCGCAGATGAACAGCGGCCAAATCAGGTCGCTGGGATGCAGCCGATGCTCGGCCAGCATGTCGCGGATCCAGGGCGCCGAACGGCCGCGCCGCATGCGCATCGCCGGAAAACTGGGTGTAACCATGTGCGCGGCTGTAGCCGACAAGGGTAAAGGAAAGAAAGTCGCTGCCGAGCATTGAGCGGCCATGGCCGATGCGCTGCCGAAACGGGCGATGCTGGTGATCAACGCCCTCAGCCGCCGCGGCGAGGCGGCGTTCGATGAGGCGCGCGACAAGCTGACCGCCGCCGGGATCGAGCTGATGGATGCTCACGCAGTCAAAAATCCCGAGGTATTGGAACCGATCGTCAAGGCGGCGATCGCCAGGGCGCCGATGGTCATTGTCGGCGGCGGCGACGGCACATTGTCGTCGGTGGTCGACCATTTCGTCGGGACGGACACGGTGTTCGCGGTGCTGCCACTGGGCACGGCCAACAGCTTCGCCCGGACGCTCGGCCTACCGCTCGATGTTGATGGGGCGATCAAGGTCATCGCCTACGGCCGGCGTAGGCGGATCGACCTTGGCATCATCGACGGCGACTATTTCGCCAATTTCGCAGCGATGGGCCTCAGCCCCTTAATCGCCGACACGGTTCCGCACCGGCTGAAGCGCTTCCTCGGGATTTTGGGATATGTGGTTTGGGCGGTTCGTGTCGCGTTCAAATTTCGGCCATTCAAGCTCCGCGTCACGCTTGACGATGGCAGCGTCGTCAAGAGCTGGGCGACCGAAGCGCGGATCGCCAACGGCAGATTCCAGGGCGGGGTCGAGCTGGTCGAGAAGGCCGAGCTCGACAGCGGGGAGATGGTCATCCAGGCGGTGACCGGCAAGCGCGTCCTCGGCCTCGCCTGGAGTTGGTTCGCGACCCTGTTCAAGCTCCGCCACCGGGAGCAGACGGTGACCGAATGGCGTGGCAAGCGGATGGTGTTGGACGCCAGGCCTCGTCAGAAGATCAGCATCGACGGCGAAATTGCGGCGAGGACGCCGGTAGTGGTCGAATGCGCTCGTGGCGCGATCGAGGTGGCGGCGCCTCGTTAGTTCCCCGGCGCAGGCCGGGGTCCAGGCAGCGCGAGAGCGCTGCTTACGCAGCGCCCTGGGCCCCTGCCTTCGCAGGGGAACTATCCCAACCGCGCCAGCGCCGCCGCTAGCCGCTCCGCCTCGGCGGCCCGCGCGTCATGGTCGGCCCGGGCCTTCTCGACCGCCTCGGGCTTCGCGCGCTCGGCGAAGGCCGGGTTGGCGAGGCGGGCGGCTAGCTGATCGCGCTCCTTTTCGGCTGCGGCGATCGCCTTCGACAGGCGAGACCGTTCCGCATCAAGGTCGATCGCTCCTTCCAGCGGGAAAGCGATGGTGACGCCGCCGACCACGATCTGAGCCGAGCCAGGCGGAACCGATTCAGCGGTTACCGCCGGGCCGAGCTTAGCTATGCGGGACAGGGTGGCCGCATTCTTCGCCAGCCGCTCGAGCATGGTCTCGTCGCCGCCAATGATATGCGGCATGAGACTCGCGCTCCATGGGATATTGAGTTCGGCCCGCATTGCTCGGACTTGCTCGATTACATCAACCAATCCGCCAATCTCTCGCCCGGCATTGGGATCGCGGTGCTCCTCAGGCTCCGGCCACTTTGCGACGATCAACTCGTACGGCCGTTCGCCCATCGAATGCCACAGCTCTTCGGTGACGAAGGGCATGAAGGGGTGGAGCATGACCAGTATCTGGTCGAAGGCCCAGGCGGCGACGGCGCGGGTCTCGTCGTCGAAGGAGCTCTTCACCAGTTCCACATACCAGTCGCAGAAGGCGCCCCAGGTGAAGTGGTAGATTGCGTCGGCCATGTCGTCGAAGCGAAGTTCGTCGAAGGCTGTGTTCAACTTGGCCAGCGTCTCGACCACCTCGCCGATGATCCAGCGGTTGACCGGCAGGCTCGCCTCCGGCGCGGCAATGCTTTGCGAACCGCCGATGCCATTGCCCTGGAGGAAGCGCGCTGCGTTCCATAGCTTGGTCGCGAAGTTGCGGTAGCCCTCGACCCTTTTCTCATCGAGCTTGATGTCGCGGCCCTGGCTTTCCATTGCGGCGAGCGTGAAGCGCAGCGCGTCGGCGCCATATTGGTCGATCAGGCCGAGCGGGTCGACGGTGTTGCCCTTCGACTTGGACATCTTCTGGCCCTTGGCGTCGCGGACGAGGCCATGGAGGTAGAGCGTCTTCCACGGCCGCTCGCCCATGAACTCAAAGCCCTGCATCGCCATGCGGGCGTCCCAGAAGAAAATGATGTCGAAGCCGGAGATCAGCACGTCGTTGGGGTAGTGGCGCTGGAGGTCTTCGGTTTCGTCGGGCCAGCCGAGCGTGGCGAACGGCCACAGGGCCGAGCTGAACCAGGTATCGAGCACATCCTCGTCCTGGCGCAACTCGACACCCTCGCCGGCCTGCTGTTGCGCCTCTTCAAATGTTTCTGCGACAAAAACATTGCCCGCTTCATCAAACCACGCCGGGATGCGGTGGCCCCACCACAGCTGGCGCGAGACGCACCAGGGCTGGATGTTGTCGAGCCAGTTGAACCAGGTCTTCTTCCAGCTTTCCGGCACGACCACGATGTCGCCGGACCGCACCGCCTCGATCGCCGGCTTGGCCAGGGTCGCGGCGTCGACATACCATTGGTCGGTCAGCATCGGCTCGATCACCAGCCCGGACCGGTCGCCGAACGGCTGCATGATCAGCTTGTTCTCGGCCTTGATCATCAGCCCTTCGGCGTCGATGTCGGCCACGACCGCCTTTCGCGCCTCGTAGCGGTCGAGGCCCCGATAGGCCTCGGGGACGAGGTTGAGCGCGTCGATCTCTTCGGGCGTTGCCGATGCGCCGCGAGCGATTTCCACGGCGCGGGTGGCAGACTCTTCGTAGGACGGCCCGTCGCTACGCATATGCGCCGTCCCGTCCATCAGCCGGTACATGGGGATGCCGTTGCGCTGCGCCACGCCATAGTCGTTGAGGTCGTGCGCGCCGGTGATCTTGACCGCGCCCGATCCGAATGTCGGGTCGGGGTACTCGTCAGTGATGATCGGGATCAGGCGGCGATGTTCCTTGGGCCCGACCGGGATCTCGCAAAGCTTGCCGACGATCGGCCGGTAGCGCTCGTCGCCCGGATGCACCGCGACCGCGCCGTCGCCAAGCATCGTCTCGGGCCGGGTAGTAGCGATCGAGATGTAATCGCGCTCTTCCTCGAACAGGATGTTCCCATCCTCATCCCGCTCGACGTAGGTGTAGGTCTCACCTCCCGCGAGCGGATATTTGAAGTGCCACATGTGGCCCTGCACCTCGCGGTTCTCGACCTCGAGGTCGCTGATCGCGGTCTGGAACTTGGGGTCCCAGTTGACCAGCCGCTTGGCGCGGTAGAGCAGCTTGCGGTTGTAGAGCTCGACGAACACCTTGATGACGGCCTTGGAGAAGCCCTCGTCCATGGTGAAGCGCTCATTGGCCCAGTCACAGCTGGCGCCGAGGCGGCGGAGCTGGCCGGTGATCTGGCCGCCGCTTTCTTCCTTCCACTGCCAGACGCGCTCGACGAAGGCGTCGCGGCCAAGGTCGGCGCGCTTTTTCTGCTCCAGGTCGAGCTGGCGTTCGACCACCATCTGCGTGGCGATCCCGGCATGGTCCATGCCGACCACCCACAGGCTGTCCTTGCCCTGCATCCGCGCATGGCGGACGAGGATGTCCTGCAGCGTATTGTCGAGCGCATGGCCGATGTGGAGCGAGCCGGTGACGTTGGGCGGCGGCATGACGATGGTGAAGGGCTCGGCATCGTTCCGTTCCGGACGGAACAGCCCCTGCCCTTCCCAATGCTCATACCAGCGGGCCTCGATCGGGCCCGGTTCGAACGTCTTGGCAAGCTCGGTCATGGAGGCGCGGTTAGCGGGCGCTGTGCGCCGCCGCAACCGTCCCACCCAACGTCATGCTGAACTTGGTTCAGCATCCATTGCGGAGAAGGACGGCGCACGTGACGAAAAAGGATCCTGAAACAAGTTCAGGATGACGGTTTGCCCAAATACGTCCCAAGCCAACCGAACACCTCGCCATACCATTGGATCGAATTGTTCGGCTTCAGCACCCAGTGATTCTCGTCGGGGAAGACCAGCAGCTTCGAAGGGATTTCCTTGCGTTGGAGCGCGGTGAAGCTGGCAAGGCCCTGCGAATAGGGAATGCGGAAGTCCTTCTCGCCGGTGATGACCAGCATCGGCGTCTTCCACTTGGTCACATGGTTGACCGGGTTCCACCGCTCATAGGCGTCCGGGTCCTCATAATAGGCTTTGCCGCCATGCTCCCACTCGGTGAACCACAGTTCCTCGGTCTCATAGGCCATGGCGCGCTGGTCGAACACGCCGTCGTGCTGGACCAGGCATTTGAACCGATCAGGCCACTGGCCGGCGATCCAGTTCATCATATAGCCGCCATAGCTCGCGCCGAGCGCGCAGGCATTGCCAGCGTCGAGGCCGGCGTCGTTGGCGGTGGCGAAGGCGAGGCCCTTCTGCAGGTCCTCGAGCGGCCAGCCCCCCCAATTGTTCTGGATGCTGTCGGTGAAGGCCTGGCCGTAACCCGTAGATCCATGGAAATCGACGCTGACCACCGCATAGCCGGGCGCCGACAGCAGGCGCGAGTTCCAGCGGTAGGACCAGCCGTTGCCGAAGCTGCCCTGCGGCCCGCCATGGACGACGAAGGCGATCGGCAGCTTGTTGGTGCGCTGCGGCTTGAGCTTGAAGCCCCAGACGCGGTCGTTATTGGCACCAGTGAAGCTGAACTTGTGGAAGCTGATCGGATCGAGCTCTGCCAGCAGGTCGCGGTTGACGTTGGTCAATTGCGCGACGCGACCTCGGTTATCCACTCGGAAAAGGTCGTCAGGAGCCTTGATGCTGTTCATCTGGAACAGCACCGAACCGTCGGCGAGCGGAACCGCGCCGTGGGCGGTGCCCTCCGTCGTCAGGCGGGTGACCCGGCCGCTGGCCACGTCAATCCTGAACAGCGGGTTCTCCAGCGTGTCGTTGCCGTCGACGAGGATCGACCGGCCGTCCTTGCTCCAGGCCAGCGAAGCCGCCGAGCGGTCCCAATTGGCGGTCAGCGCGCGAACCTGCCCGGTGGCGAGGTCGCGCAGCTTCACCACTTGCCGGTCGGCCTCATAGGTCGGGCGGGCCATCGCTACCCACGCCAGGGTGCGGCCGTCGGGCGACAGGGTCGGGAGATTATCGGTGCCGTCATTGTCGGGCGTCAGGTTGGTCGGCGGGGTCGAGCCGTCCGCCGGAGCCGAAAAAATGTCGAGGTTGGTCGACTTGGCCTCGATGCGCCCCGCCTCGCGCAAGGCGAAATAGACGGTGCGGCCATCGTCGGAGATGGAGATTTCCTCGCCGCCACCAAACGGTTTGGACGGAGTGTCGCCGACCAGCGCGCCGGTTACCGGCACGCCGGCCCCGGTCACCTTGCCGCCGTCAATCGGAAAGGCGAAGATGCGGCTGCGCACGCCGGGATCTACCCATGTATCCCAGTGGCGGACGAACAGCTGGTCATAGACCCGGCCCGACCCGCTCTTCTGCACCTTGGGCAAATTGTCGCAGGCGAAGTCGGCGCACTGCAGATGGCGGTCGGCCCAGACGATCAGCCTGCTGCCGTCGGCACTGATCTTGAAGCCGGAAATATCGCCCTTGAGGGACGAAACCTGCACCGGTGCCCCGCCGACCGTCATTCGAAACAGCTGATCCTGGCCACCGGCCGGCGCCAGATACCAGATGGCGCCGTCGCCGCCGAACACCGCGTCGTGGGCACCTTGGGTCATACCGGCGAGCGGCTCGGGTGCGGCGCCCTTGGCCCTCAAGTCCAGGATATGCACGACATTGTTGCGCTTGTTGGCAGCCAGGTCCGTCGTCGACAGGCTGAAGATGGCGTAGCGGCCATCGGGCGACACGCTCGGCGCGCCGAGCCGCCGCATCATATGCATGTCGGTTGCGGTCATCGGCCGGGCGATGGCGGGAGTTGCGGTTAGGGCGACGGCCGCGACACTGGCGGCTAAGACGAACTGCTTGATCATGGCTACGGCGTAACGGCCAGCGGTTAACGGTTCAACAGACACTTCCGTCATGCTGAACTCGTTTCAGCATCCATCCTCGAGCCCACGGAGTTTGTGGATAGATGGAACCTGAAACAAGTTCAGGGTGACGGCTCGTCCTAAAGCGGGCGCCCCGTGATGCGATGAATCTCGCGCTTCACATGTTCGTCGACGATGCCCGGCAGATGCTCGTCGAGCCATTGCTTGAGGATCGGGCGCAACATCTCGCGGATCATTTCTTCAAGCGGATTGAACTGGGGCGGGGGCGGCGCAGCCGCTGCCACGCTCGCCAGCTCCTCCAGCCGGTGCCGGCTTTCGTCGGCGACCTCTTCCTCGATCAGGGGCGGGCCGAGATCAGCCGGGATTGGCGGGGGAGCCGCCATGCTCTCGTCGAGCTCGAGCACATCATCGTCTCCGCCCTCTGGCTCGGGCGGCGGGGCGGCGGCACGGATTTCCTTTTCCTCGGCGATCACGCGTTTGATCGACGCGAGTATGTCTTCCATCGAGGGTTCACGGGCGCCTGCCATAAGGCCCCTATACTTATCGCTGCGCGGGAGTCACGCCCTGAGGCTGCTCGGCCGGCGTGACCGTGCTGGTCGCAACCGGCTTATGCTTGGGATCGCCCGCCCAGTCATTCCAATCGCTGGCAACCCGTCGATAATTGCCGATCGGGTCGTAGAGCGGGCCGCCGTCGAGTCCGAGATCGTCGGCTTCGGCCTGGCCCATCGCATTGAGCAGCTGGAACCCGGCGACATAGGCATCGCGGCGCGCGGTCACCAGCAGCACCTGGGAGTTGAGCAATTCCTGCTCCGCGTCGAGCACGTCGAGGATGGTGCGGGTGCCCACGCTATTCTCGGCTCGGACGCCTTCCAGGGCCAGTTCGTTGGCCTTGACCGCGACCTCATTGGATTTGATCGCGTTCATTGCCGCCTGGTAGTCGGCGAAGGCCGAGCGGGTTATAGCGACGACTGCCCGTTCCGAAGCAATGCGCAGCTCGAGCGCCTGGCCCTCAAGCGCCTGCGCCTGGCGGATCCGGGCAGAAGGCAGGCCGCCCTGGTAAAGCGGGATGCGGCCCTGCAGGCCGACGCTGGTCGCCGTCCCCGCGCGATCCTGGCCCGCGGTTTCCCCAGACAGGGTGCGGGCATAGTCGCCCGATCCCACTGCCGATATGGTCGGCAGGCGAGTGCCGCGCACCGACCTGACGTCGAAACCCGCCGCTTGTGCCTGCCGGGTGGCGGCGATCAGATCGGGATTGTTGGTAAGAGCGATCTGGACCGCCTGCTCAGCGGTCGCCGGGAGCGGAGGGAGCGGCGGGGGGGGCTGAAGCGGGCCCGGTGGCCGGCCGATCACCCGCCGGTAATTCTGCTCGCTGGTGACCAATCGGCCCTGCGCCGTGGTCAATCGCGACTGGGCCAGCGCCAGCCGAGCTTCGGACTGAGCGACGTCGGTGCGCGTGACGTCGCCGATCTCGAACCGGTCGCGCGCCGCCTCCAAGTTGGTTTGCAGCACCCTCACATTGTTGGCGTTGAGCTCGACCGTGGCGCGATCGCGGATCACGTCCATGTAGGCGGCGACAGCCTCGGTGAAGACATCGCCCTCCACCGCGCGCAAGGTAGCCCGGCCCGCCTCGACGCGGGTCCTGGCCGCCCTGATGTCATTGCGGACGGTGCCGCCCTGGAACAGGGGCATGCTGAGGTCGACGCCGCCGGTTACGAAGGGCCCCTTGCTCAGGCCGGTGTCGAACCGCCCGCTGCGCGTCAGATCACGTGTGACTCCGACATTCGCGGACAGCTGCGGCCGGCCGGCCGATCGCGCAATGGCGACGGTCGCGTCGGTGGCCTTCAGGGCCTCGCGCTGGGCGGTTAGGTTGGGATTGGCCTGATAGGTCGAGACGAGCGCCTCGCGCAGCGTATCGGCCGAGGCGGTGCCCGACGCGAGCGCGATGATGAGCGATGCAATGGCAAGGTTTCGAGTCAAGAGAATGGCTCTCCGCTATGTTCAGAAGGTGAAGGCCCGTGGCCGTTCGAATCCGGGTAGTGGCTCGACGTCCGAGTCCGCGATGCTGCGCAAGCCGATAGCTCCGTTGGAACAGCGGCCGATAACCAGCCGGGTCACGGCGCGATCGAGGATGGCGCCGGCCAACCGTCCTTCCGGCGACATCTGCTGGCCGAGTGCGGCCGGAATTTCCTCCACCGCTCCGTCGAGCAGGATCAGGTCATATGGCGCGCCCTTGCCCCAGCCCCTGGCCAGCTCCCCGATCATGGTTTCGACACCCGCCGCGCCGGCGGCAGCAGCGAGACCTTCATCGGATTCCAACGCAATGACGTTCAAGCCGATTTCCTTGAGGATGGCAGCCGAATAGCCGGTGCCCGAGCCGATCACCAGCGCATGTTCGCCTGGCTTCGGAGCAGCCTCACTCAACAGCCGGCCGAGCGCCGCAGGCGGCATCATCGCGCGATTGTCGGATATTCTCAGCGGTCGATCAAAATAAGCCAGCGCTCGCGCGCCTTCGGGCACGAAGCGTTCACGCTCCACCTTGCCCACCGCCGCCAGCACGCCGCGGTCGGTGACGCCCTGCGGACGGAGCTGATTGTCGACCATTACCCGGCGAGCCAGGCTAAAATCCTGCATTGCTACCCTCGTTCGTCACGAACTGTTGTGTGCCACTAATACAGTTAAGCTTCAAGTGCCGCATTATCCGCTGCGGCTCCATCCGCCAAGGCAGGCGCTCCCCCATTCGTCGAATCGTCCGGTTGACAAGCAACGGCGCGACCCGCCAAAGGCCTGACCGGCGAGGCCCGATGGCGGAGTGGTTACGCAGAGGACTGCAAATCCTTGCACGCCGGTTCGATTCCGGCTCGGGCCTCCACCCACACGCCAGAACTTGAGTCTCTGGCTTTATCTCGGGAAATTCGGCGCAGTTCCGCGGGATTTGCAAGGCCAATCCGTCGGCGGAGACTTGCGTCATGAACTCGACCGTGGACCATTCTGCGTCGGAGTCTCTGGGAGACAAATTCGGCGCACGGTTTCGGCAGCAATGCGCCCATTTCGGCCGTTATTATCGTGAGCAGGCTATCTCCGTGGCGGTCGTTGGATCATCGGGGGTTCAACTCGATCCTCCGCTACCATCCTCGCAAATAAACTAATAGAATCAAACACGTAACCCAACCTCTGGGTCATTTTACCCGCTACCATTAGTTAAACAAATCCCAGAAAACGGCCATTTTTATATTAAGAATGGTGGCACCATTTAAGTTGTCTTTGCGCGGCGTCGACAGCTGCTAACATTCACTATGGCCGATACGAATAGTGCAGCAGCGGAACCAGATCCGCGTTTTAGATGCTTCGAGCGGGCTCAAGATGAGGAAGTCTTCGAGACTTCTGTCGCCAGCCTCCTTGGCAAGATGCAGGCAACCTCTCGCCAGATGTTCGTGAGTCAGCAGAACATTCTTCGCATGAATCACGGTGGGACTTGGGTTCACGCGGCGCGCGAACCAGAGCCGGACACCTCGATGCACACAATATCGGCTGAGTGGATGATTCCGTTCAAAGACATTGCGGAAAACGATCTCAGTTTGATCGCCCGAACTATCTTGCCGATCAACGAGGAGATGGAGAAGCAGTTCGCGCTCAATATGTATGGCGTGGTAGGTGCCGCGGCCGAAAAGGTGGGCAATGTGGTCGACGTGAAGGCCACCGGCTCGTTCGCCAAATCGATGCTCGAGATGTTTCAAAGGATCGAACTTGGCGTCGATCGGAATGGCGCCATCAGTATGCCGCAGATCCATGTAGGACCCGGAATGGCTGAGCGGATTGCCAAGGAGCTGGAAAGTGTGCCGCCTGAAATCGAAGCCGAGATTGAGCAGGTAAAGGCCGAAAAGGTGCAGCAGGCATTGGAAAGGGAGGCCAGCCGCAAAGCCAAATTCAAGCGTGCAACACCGTGAGCGGTCGAGCGCTCCTCGCAATTGGCTGCGATACCTATGCGGAACTTAATCCGCTAGCTGGTGCCGAAGCCGACGCTGCAGCCATTTTCGAACTGCTGATCCAACCGCAAATCGGCGACTTCGATGTCGGAAGGTCTCGGCTTCTACGGTCGCCGACACTGCAAGAAGTGCGGCTTGCGCTAACGGACATGCTGTTCGGCGAACAACCGCTTGATACTGTTACCGTAACGTTTGCCGGCCATGGCGCTGTGAGCGGCGGTAGTTTTTACATGGCGATGAGTGATTCTCGCGGCCATGCGCTGTCTGCCACTGCGCTCTCGCTGGCAGACCTGTTTCGCATGATCGCGGAGGCCGCACCTCGTCAGAGCTATCTAGTTATCGATGCCTGTGAGTCTGGCGGTCTCATTTCTGATCTGAACGTCATCCTTAAATCCGAAGTCATGGGTGAACTCGGAACACCCGGCGTAACTCTGTTGGCCACTGCGGCATCCAACCAGGGCGCTATGGAGGTTGGGGGGCATGGAATCGGCACAACGGCGCTTCTCGAATGTATTCGCGGTGACGTTTTCCTTCAGGACAGCACACCGGCACTAGACCTGGTCGAGATCGGACGCGCCATTTCCGAGCGCGTGAGCGGAGCGGGAGAGCAGACGCCTGTAGTCTGGGGGCTGAATCTCTATGGCCCCCCGGGGTTCTGCAAGAATCCGCATGCGGGGACTGGCAACGCGCCTCTCCGGAGCGTCCTAATCGGCTGGCCCGACGCAGGCACCGCCGCCGCAATTGGAACAAGCCTACGATGTCTTTGGGAGCCGTATGTAGCTATTCCCACTCGCTGGGAACCTCGGGAATTCCTCGATGCGATCACGTTACTACTAGGTTGCATCGGGGAAGATTCTGCGATGCGGATTAATTTGGCTCGTCGCGTCGCCGATGCCTGTGCTGCTCAGGCATTAGAAAGCCGAGACCACTTTCGTGAAATTGAAGTGCGGGCGGCCTGCGCCGTTGCCCTGCTGCCATTTGGGGCTGACGAAAACGTCGAAGCGTATCTCCTGGCTACCTGCGGAGAACTCGCAGCACTGGTCGAACAGGTAACTGTCGAAGCGGTTTCAGCAATCGATGCATATCCCTTCGCGCTGGTAACCGCCGGAATGAGCGACCTCTTCTATCTGCCAATTCGCATCAGCAAGCTTCTCGGATGGGCGGGGTTCGCCGTGCACGCTAGGGTTGCGAGCGGCGACGACATTGCTCCCGCCGCGACGCGCCTCGCAAATTTGTTTGCTCAAATCTTCGAGACCTATTCGCTTTCCCTTGTCGCAATGAGCGATGCCCAGGCCCCCTACGTTTTGTCGGCTTTGATGGCCGCGTCACGTGCCGGCCTGGACGGCGAGGGCGAGCGGATGCTTGGACACCTGTTCGCGTCCAGTGTGGATTGTCGTGGTCGCGTTGCTCAAGCCGATCTCGAACCGTCGAAAGTGCTCGGATTCCTGATCGGGAGAATCACACCGACCGAAGAAACCTCTATAGACACGGTCGCGCAGCCAACAGAACTGGTTCTGGTCCTATTGCGTGCATCGCGGCTTTTCGATCTTGCGGGCGAATTTGATACGGCACTCGAAGCGCTCGATCATCTTGCGCTCAACGCTTACCTTCCTGACGACTTTCTCAACTTTGGCGCCGAGCAGATCGCTGGAGGCGTAAATGCCATGTTTCAAATCGGCCACGATGTTTGGAACGTAGATGACATTGAGGCAGCGTGGCCAAACAAGCCTTCGCCGGAGCGTCCGGGAGTCGCCATGACCGCTTTGCTAGCCAGCTTTCTGTTCCCTGATCGGACGCCATGGTTTTTGATGCCGCTGCAATCGTTAGTGGAAGCTACGTCAGAAGAGTCGTGCGTCGCTTAGCTCGCCGTTTTGACCGTCCGCGCCGGAAGCCTAGCCGGTCCTCAAGATGGGCCATTGCGAGCGACCTGCCGAACGCACGGAGGATGAAAACCTGTGCTTCGGCGGGCAAGTGCGGACCGATCCAAACCCATCGGATTGAAGCACCTGCAGACTCATAAGTCCCTGAAAAACAACACTCCTGGTGGTGTGTCCAACGTTGGTTACGGTCCCCCGCTACCATCACACATGGCTGCTTTAGGCAGATGTGAGCGGAAACCCGACATTCCCATATTGGCCAAACTCGGACGCGTCCCAGCCCGCCTGCCTCGCTAACGCTTGGCAATGCGAGCGCGCGTCAGAGAGTGGACGAGCTCGATCATTTCCTGCAGGTGCTGGTCACCTTCCTCCGTGGACCAAGGCTCAACCAGCTCCCCATGCATCACCGAGTTTCGCAAGCGACGCCACGTCGCTACGTGCGCCAGGTCGACCACCGAACGCTCCGCTAGCTTTCTCATGAAGGCCAGCACGCTGCGGCTTCGGACGTTTGCCAGATTCGAAAGCATTCGGTCTCGCAAGCCGCTGTCCGTCTGCCACGCTTCAATGTGGGCCTGCATCGAATCCAAAACCTTCTTGGGAAATTCCGATTTACGGTCGCTTGCCCGCATGATCGATTTTGCCAATGCCTCTGCAGTACTCGCCAGGGTAAGCAAGATGACCCATCTGGACCCGCGTTCAGCCTGCGCCAGCTCCTGATACAAGCGGGTCACCTGATGGCCCTGGAGAAACGGCCGTTCGCTTTCCGGCGATTTGACGATCATCGTCAGGATCGCCGCATATAGCTTCCAGAATTGGTCGCGATCATTGGGCGGCAATGGGAACGGTGGCAGCAGGCCCATCGGCGATGGCCGCTTAACTGCGGGGGCGGGCCTCAGTGTCACGAATGATCGGCCATCACCAAAATTCCTAGCCATCAACCGTGGATAGATGAGCGCGCCGAAGAGGATACGCAGCGGCTCGGTCAGCCAATTCTCCGCCTGGGGATGTGTGAACTTCTCGCTTGTCTTTGCGGTGATCCACAGCGCGTCGCCGGCCGTGTCCATCTCGAACAGGATTTTAGTGCCGAGCGCCTTAACGACCTGACAGCCGGGGCGGCGGCTGTAGCTGACAACTTCGTTCTTGAGCCTGGTGACCGTTTCCGACCATTCGCCCAATGGCAATTCGATTGGTGGAATCAGCAATAGCTCGACGCTGCTTTCCTTGGCGACCCAGTGGCCGATTGCCACCACGGTTAACGCGTCTAGTTCGCCGGTCAGAGGCCAGGCGTGCGTCGTATCGGCGAAGAACCTGACCTGAGTGTAGCCGCCCGTCCATTCCAGCCCCTCATAGTCGGTCGCAAACACTCTGAATTGGGCCATGTGGTCATAGGGATTCCGCTGTGCCTCGGTGATCTTCGCGAAGGCGTGTCCATCATTCTCCGCCGTCCCATATACCCAGAAACGGATGTCGGTCTCGCTGATGACCTGAATTCGTCCGGGTCCGGAGATGATCGCGCCCTCAGCGTCGCGGCCCCACAACTTGATTTCCCGGCACTCGATCGTCCGCGGTCCCTGCAACCGCGAACGCCAATGTTGGAGCGTGCGAATCTCGTCACGAAACTCCTCAGGATGGACGCTCGGCGCTGGCTTTCGTTTGCGGCTCTTGGATCCGCTTGTTGATTTGCGTGCCATGCGCCGCTTCTAGCGAAATAGTCTAATACTAAAACGGGGGATTGGGCCGAGCACCAGCGACAGGGGAGGAGATTGCAATGGCAAAAATGCCAAGTTGGATTCGAGAGGCTTTGCAGCGGCACGTTCGGAGTCTAGCTCCAGTCCCGCCAGCCGCCCGCATTTTCCGTGCCGCTCGCGAATATCACGAGGCCGCGTTGCGTTGCTACGAGCTTCGCCAGAACGACGGCCAGATGCAATTTCTGCCGTATCAGGGGTTGGTGTTGCAGGCCTTCGCCAGCGAGCTCTATTTGAAGGCCCTATTCGTAATTGAGAAGGGTGCAGCTCCTGGTCGCGGCCACAATCTCAATGTTCTGTTCAAGCGACTTGGTTCGGCGACGAAAGAGAGCATCAGTGAGCGATATCACATCCGCTATGAAGATGGAGAGCTGGCCACCGATCTGGAAGCGTTCGCCTTAGTCTTCCAAGAATGGCGCTACTCGCATGAATTTTCAGGTGCTCACGAAATGGATCAGATGGGCATCGCCCAGCTCGCATCTACCTTTACGAAACCTGCGGACATTTGCGGCCGGAGCTCGTCCAAGCAGGACAAGTCCACAACCGGCTAACCGCTCCGGCGCAGGGTATTCCGATCCCTTGAGGCTCTATCAAACGTCCGCATATCCGTCTTCCCGTTCGAAAGCTGACCGTCCGGCAGCGGCCATTAAGTGACTTTCGCTAAGTCACGTTATTATAGTCTGCTGTTGGCCGAAAGGCGACAGTCTGCTTTTGCTTGTTAGGGGAGTAAAGCCGCCGTTCGTTTAGGAACGCCACGAATGACCGCAGTGACCCATTGTGGCCATTGTCGTTACTCCCCTTGGGACCTGTTCCGATGCGGCACGCCCTCACTCGTCCACGCGTGGTAGATGACCATCAGGACAAAGATCAGAATTGCCAGCCACGGATTGATTAGCCAGCCCACCAGGATCGCGACAACGTAGGCGAAGATACCGATCCAGGGACGGCTTTGCTGCGCCTGGAAATATCCGCTTGGCACGGTCGGCGCCAGCTTCGCGCGCTCCCGCTCCAGATAGGGAAATATGGGCACCCACGCGGCTGACATAAGGCCGGCGACAATCCCGTACAGCACCACAGCCGCTCGCTCGTCTGCGATATTGCCCGACTGAAAGGCTTCGGCGAGCACACCGGTTGGGAAAGGCATTAGGGCAGCGGTTCCCAGAATGAGCAGGTTAATCCAGTTCAGTCGCTTGTCGACGCTTTCGATCAAGCGGAACAGCCCATGATGGTTCAGCCAGATCACGCCAACGTAGACAAAGGCGAGCGCGAAAGCGGCGTAAGACGGCCATGCCGCAAGGAGGGCAGCGCCCAGCTCGCCATGAGGGGCATCTGGTCGACGGATCTCAATGACCAAAAGTGTAATGATAATGGCGAAGAACGCGTCGCTGAACCCCACCACCCTGCTGGCATCGCCGCGCTCTGACGCTGCGAGATCCGCCGTTTGATCGTCGAGTTGAGCCATTTGTCGATCCCATCTGCTAAGGCAGCTGCCGTTGTGCGCAAACTCGTTTGCCGCGCCCAGGTCGGGCCGTCTTTAGGCGGCAGTCGCTTCCGAAAGGTACCATGCCCGGTGCTCGGCTTCATCGATCCATTCCTCGAGCAGGCTCGCCGTAGCAATATCCCCGAGATTGGTGCAGATTTCATGCGCCAAGCGCATGTCGGTGGTGAGCTTTCGGTTGTCGTCCCGCAACTCATCAAGCATCGCGGATGGGGCAACCTGCCCCGCATCATTGTCCACGATGCGCTGAAGCTGAGCCACATGTCGGATCGAACGAAGTGTCGTTCCACCGATCTTCCGGACCCGTTCTGCGATCGGATCGGTCATGGCGAAGATCTGCTCGGCCTGCTCGTCAAGGAGCAGGTGGTAATCGCGGAAATGCGGACCGGACATGTGCCAGTGGAAGTTCTTCGTTTTGAGATAAAGAGCGAAGATATCGGCAAGCAGCACGTTCAAGGCGCTGCTGATCTCCGACACAGAGTTTGAATCGAACGCGGCCGTGTCGCTTAGTTTCGCTGGACTGGTATTAATCGGACTGATCATGGTGAAATCCTCGGGAAGAAAGCGGCAGATCAATGGGAGGCAGGTTTCACTCGATTCCAGAATGCGTCGAAGGCGATGCTGTCGAAGAAGGCGCTGGCGCGCACGATCCGGCCGTCCCGCATCTGGAGAAACCAAGCGTAAGTGTTGCGATAAGGCTGACCGTCGAGCGCCGTTCCTTCCGCATCAAATTGGGCGATGACTGTGTCGCCTTCCGCATAGAGCCGCGGCACCGTCGGGATCAGGCGGCTCTTCATTCGTGCGTTGAAGGGACGGATGACCTCGCCCATGAATGCTTCACGGCTGGGATAGGTCTTCGCTGCTGCACTGTTGCCGGTAATCGTCCAGCTCGCGTCGTCGGCGAGCAAATCGTAGGGACCGCCGGTCCCGTTCCGCCAGGCGTCGAAGGCGCGCTGGATCAGGACACGGTTGGGTCCCTCCTCGGATTCGACGTTCTGAGCCTTGGCGCCTGCGCGAGCAGGATCAGGCCTGCACCGGCCAGGAATCCCATCGCGGCACGCACGAATGGAGAAGTGAGCCGCTTGCTCATGTTTTAGTGCCTTTCCTTGGTTGTAATGCGTCAGAGAGACTGGACTGCCTCAGCTGCCGCGGTGGCGACCTGGAAGTCCTGAGCGACCGCGCCGCCCGAGACGCCGACCGCCCCAATCAGCCGGCCTTCGGCGTCCTTGATTGGGATGCCGCCGGCAAAGACGATCAGCCCGCCATTGGTCCGATCGAAGCCCGGAGACGTGCCGCCCGGCTTTACGAAGTCATAGAGCGCTTCAGTGTTGAAGCCGAACAGCGCCGCGGTACGCGCCTTGTTCATCGCAATGTCGGCCGAACCGAGAAACGCGCCGTCCATGCGCACGAACGCCTTCATGTTGGCGCCGTCGTCATAAACGGCGATGTTCATAGGCACCCCGATCGCGTCCGCCGCGTTCCTGGCGGCCGCGATGGCGGTATCGGCCTGGGTCTGGGTAATGCTCATGGTGATCATCCTTCGGGTCAGAGGGGTGGCCGCGGCGACGGGGGCGGGGAGGAGCGAGGCCGCCGCGGCCGAGCGAAGTTCAGATCTGGTTTTCCCAGGCCTGGAGCTGATGCTCCTTCAGCATGTCCTCGATCGCTTTCGGGCAGACATTGCGGAACTTGCCGGTGTCGGCGGGGACGATCTCGATCATGCGGTCGATCATCTCCTTCGGGTCCAGCCGGCCCTCGGGCGCCGCGAAGAAGTCGTCGAAGCCCTTGCGCAGGTCGGCGCGCTTGGTGAAGTTCACCTTGTCGTCGAGCCAGCGGAAGGGATTGTCCGCCATGGTTTCGTTATAGCCGGTGAAATAGGCGCCCGGATTGATCGTCTGGACCTTGATCCCGTAGCCGGCCAGCTCCTGCTGCATCGCCTCGGCGAACGCTTCGAGCGCATGCTTGGTCGACACATAGGTGCCCCAATTGGCCGGCGTGAACAGGCCACCCATCGAGGAGGTGAACACCACCTTCTTGCCCTGGCTGTTGCCCTCGCGGATCCAGCGCTGGACGACGCCCTGGGTCAACTCAAGCGGCAGGAAGAGGTTGTTCTCGAAATTGCGCCGGACGAGGTCGACCGGGATTTCCCAGACCGGGCCAGGTTCGCCGCGCCCGGCGTTGTTCCAGAGGATGTCGAAGTCCCAGCTCTGGGCCTGCTTGATGTCATAGGGATCGTAGAGGTCGAGGCGCTCGACTCGGATACGATCGATGAGGCCGAGCTCTTCCACTTCGTTGCGCAGGGCGGTCACCATCGGCGAGACCTCACAGGTCGCGATGATGTCGTGGCCGTTCTTCGCCATGCCGATCGCCGCACCCTTGCCGAAGCCCGAGCCGGCGCCGGTGATCAGAATGGTCTTCTTGGTCATTGGTCATTCTCCCACGTCGTGACGCACGATTGCGCCGATGGGAGACAAATACACCCTGCCGCCACCCTGATGCGATGCCGAACGAGCGATGGCGGGACTACACGATCGTGTCGCGGGAGGTTGGTAGGACGACTGTGCGGCGGCCGAACAGCCTGGCGTCCACGGAGAAGGCGCCCGGACCGATCATCGCGAGAGCGATCGCGTCAGCAAGATTGAGGATTGCGAGCGCCGGCGCCACGGACTGGACGACTAGAGTGGTGACGGCCGCAAGGACGGACAGGCCGGCAAGGAGCCGGGCCAGAAAACCGGCGCAAAGGCCGATCGAGACCAGGATCGCCAGGAACAGCATCCAGGCCGGCAGGTCTCTGCTCCCCAGCAGCATTGCCGTGAACGAGCCCGCGACTGACAGGCGGAGCAACAGCAGCCCGACGCCGGCGCCTCCCCCCGGATACGCGAGGAACATGGATTTCATGCCCTTCTTCTACGGGCTCCCGCATCCCGAATAACGCTCGAATGGGCTAGATCCGGCTAATCCTTCCGGGGATGCTGGCCTTCATCGGGTGTATAGAAGTCGCACTGGGGGTTGATTGAAGGCGCCTTGGGGATTTGTCCTGCCAGGGCTCGGAGCGGATGCTGCGTGGGATTGAGGAAGCTCATATTGGTGAGGGTCGGAAAGCCAGCTGCAGTGCTGGCCCTGACGATACTGCTCGCGACACTGTTTGCCTCGGGCGCGAATGCCCTCGATCCGCATCGCACCATCGCTCAGTACAAGCATACGCGCTGGACAGTCACGGGCGGCGCGCCGCCTCTTATTTTCGCTCTCGCTCAAGGCCGGGACGGCTATTTGTGGATCGGCAGTTCGACCGGCCTGTACCGGTTCGATGGCGCGACGTTCGAGAAAATCTCTCTTGCTCCGCCGAGCACGGATGCGCAGCGCGTTTCCGCTCTCCTGGCCGCCGGGGATGGCACCATCTGGGCGGGCTACAGTAACGGGAAGATCGCTGCCTACAGGGACGGTGTGCTGCGCCTGGATCAGTCTATCCCCAAACACGATGCCTATGTGATGAACTTCGCCCAGACGGCGGATGGCGTCGTCTGGGTCGCGCTTGGCCGGCCGGAGCGTGCGCTGCTCCGGTACCATGGCGGGCGATGGCAGGAGGTCGGCGTCGACTGGGCGCTGCCGCCGGAGTGGCTGATCGACATATTTGCGGCTCGGGACGGATCGCTGTGGCTGACCACTGTTCAATCGGTCCTTGTGCTGCGCAAAGGGTCTCGCCGCTTCGAACATGTGGGAACGCCCCACGGACACGCGTCCGTCAGCCAGGATCCCGCAGGTCGCATCTGGCTGTCCGACGACCGGGGTACCCGTGTCCTTTCGGGCCAACCGCCAGCCGGGGCGGCTGGCATCGCCTTTCCGACGCCAGGCTCTAAGCGCAACATTCGCGCGCGGTTCGACCGGGACGGCAACCTTTGGGGCGTCAACGCCGACGGTCTCTTCAGACTCAAATCGCCGGCCGCGCTGCGCGATCGGTCTCCGGCAAGCCTTGCCGGGTATGTCGAGCGCTTCATGGCAAAGGATGGCCTCACGTCCGACAGCACCGTGCCGATCCTCGAGGATCGCGAAGGCAATATCTGGGTTGGCACGTCCCTCGGCCTCGACCGGTTCCGAACCGCAAATGTGGTCGTAGAGCCCGGTCTCAAAAAGGCTCCGACCTGGGGCTTCTTTCTCCACACCGCCTCGGATGGAAGCGTCTATGTCGGCACTGCCGACGCAATCTATCGGGTGCCACCGGGCGGGAACCCGCAGCCAATCGCCCGGCAAGTCCCGGACACGGATGCGATTTGCGAAAGCGGCGAAGGAACGGTCTGGGTGTTCCTCCGTGACCGGCTGCTTCGCGTCAGGGATCGGGCGGTTGCAAGGGTGGCTCTGCCGAAGGGCGTGGCGACCGGTGGCCAGCACCGATGCATGGTGGACGACCGTGATGTCCTGTGGGTCAACAGCGGCCGCGGCGGCCTGCACAGCTACGCGGCCGGCGAATGGCGCCATCATCCGCCCGGTCCGAACGAGCGTTGGGCGTCGAGCCTTATCCAAGACAATCGGCGTCGGCCGCTGGCGCTGCTCAAAGCCGGACTCCTCGTTCGCCTCGACCGGACGGGCAAGCCTGCGCAACTGCTGCTGAGGCATGACTCGGCAAGCGTGTCCATGATGACCCACGGACGGCGTGACCTCTTCGTGGGCGGTTCCTTCGGTGTTGGGCGAGTCAGACAGGGCAGGCTCGAGACCGCCGATTCCACGCGGTTTCCCTGGCTCGCCGATGTGTCGGGGCTGGCCGAAACTCCGGGCGGCCAGACGTGGCTGATGACCGGTGCCGGAATCGTCGGGCTTCCGAGTTCGGACCTGGAGCGGGCCTTCGTGAATCGAAAGGCCGCGCTTCGGCCGCTGGTGCTGGACTTCGAGGACGGCCTTCCGAACCTCTCCAGTCGCAGCGGTGTCAACGATGTGGCTCGCGGTGGGGACGGCCGCCTGTGGTTCTCAACCCTGGGAGGCGTGGTTTGGGTGGACCCCGGGCGCATCGTCCGCAACACGTTTCCTCCGCCCGTGGTGGTCCGCTCGCTGACGGCGCAGGGAAGGAGTTGGCGCGATCCGAGGCGGCTCAATCTGGCAAAGGGCACGTCGACCCTTGCGATCCAGTATGCTGGACTTAGCCTGTCGATCCCCGAACGCGTGCGCTTCCGCTACCGGCTGGAAGGCGTCGACGAACGCTGGGTCGACGCCGGCAATCGGCGCGAGGCCCATTACACCAATCTCGGCCCGGGCAATTACCGGTTCCGGGTGCTCGCGTCGAACAACGATGGGGTATGGAACGAGGAAGGCGCGACAATCGAGTTCGCCATCCCGCCGACCTTCGTCCAGTCGATCTGGTTCAAGCTGCTCGCCCTGCTCTCCTTGGGGCTTCTCGCCTGGGGCGCCTGGACGTTTCGCCTGCGGCAGGTGACGGCGCAGCTGCAGAACCGGTTCGATGTCCGCATTGCCGAGCGCGAACGGATCGCCCGCGAGCTCCATGACACATTGCTCCAGGGTTTTCAGGGCCTGGTGCTGCGCTTCCAGTCGGTCGCCAATCGGATCCCCGATGGGGGGCTTCGCGCTTCGATCGACGATGCGCTCGACCGCGCCGATGCCGTTCTGGTTGAGGGCCGGGCCCGCGTGCGTGAGCTGAGGACCGGGACCGGCGATCGCGATCTGGCGCAGGCGCTGCTCGACTCCGCCGCGGACGCTGTCGAGGGCGATGCGCCACGCGTGCAGCTTACCGTCGAGGGCTCGCCGCGTCCGCTTCATCCGATCGTTCGCGAGGAAGCCCAGCGCATCGGCGAGGAAGCGATCCGCAATGCCGTTCAGCATGCGCGGGCTGAAGAGATCGAGCTACTGCTCACCTATGGCCGGCGCGAGCTGCAAATGATTGTACGTGACGACGGCATCGGCATGCCGGAGACGGTGCTGTCCAACGGCAGGCGGGCGGGTCGCTACGGCTTGATCGGCATGCGCGAGCGCGCCGAACACATCGGTGGTCGCTTGGCGGTGATCAGCCGTGAAGACCGGGGCACCGAGGTCGCGCTGACGCTTCCTGCACAGGCTGCCTATGCCGATGGCCGGCGTGGACCGCTCGGTCGCCTCCGCGCTGCACTCTCTGGAAAGCCGAAATCATGAACGATCGACCGATCCGCATACTCACCGTAGACGACCACGCCGTGTTGCGGGACGGGATTGCCGCACTTGTCGCGCAGGAGCCCGACATGCTGCTGGTCGGCGAGGCCGCAAACGGGGCCGAAGCGATCGAGGAATTTCGCAGGCTTCGTCCCGACGTGACCCTGATGGACCTGCAGATGCCGGGGATGAGCGGGATCGACGCAATCACCGCCATTTGTGTCGAAGCCCCCAAGGCTCGAATCATCGTGCTCACTACCTATGAGGGCGACGCCCAGGCAGTGCGGGCACTAAAGGCAGGCGCGTCGGCCTATCTCCTCAAGAGTTCGCTCCGGAAGGAACTGCTCGACGCCATTAGGCTGGTGCACTCCGGCCGGCGCTACATCCCGGCGGGAATTGCCCAGGATATCGCCATCCATGCCGCCCAGGAGCCACTGACCGAGCGCGAGACCACGATCCTGAAAATGGTCGCCGAGGGCAAGGCCAACAAGGTGATCGCCTGGGAGCTCACGTTGTCGGAGGACACAGTGAAAGCGCATTTGAGAAGCATCTTCTCAAAGCTCGATGTCAGCGACCGCACTCAGGCGGTCACGTTGGCGCTGCGGCGCGGGATCATATCGCTGTAACGACAGTCCAGTTTTTGGTCATTCGACCACCTGTTTAGGAGCGACCGAGAAAGGCGCGTTTCCGCCACTTCCGGCTTTGGCCGATAGCGGACCGGCAGCTTTCAACTCCGTTCGGCTAAAACTGGTCGCTGCCACCGTTTCTCCCGGAGGGCCATGCGTCGTTTTGTTCCTGATTTGTTTTCTTTGGATCCCGTGCTATGCATTGCCACTCGATGGAGATTCCGGGGGCACGGGGATGTTCGACAAAACAGGTGTTCTTTTTTGGCCAGTAGGAACAGGTGACAGCACTACTTTCGTAGTGCGAGAGAATGATGTCATCTTTCAAGTGGATCTGCGGCACATTGCGAAGTCTGAGGACGAGGCTACCGACTGCTCACCCGTAGTGGACCACCTCGAGGAGTTGCTGCCGAAGGTCGACGGCAAGCCTTGTCTTTCATCCTTCGCACTGACCCATCCGGATCAGGATCACATACAAGGGTTCAGTGAACTGCTTGACCGCGTCACCATCGGAGAGCTCTGGTTCAGTCCTCGCATCTTCCGCGAGCAAACGGGCGATCTTTGCGACGACGCCAAGGCATTCCGCGAAGAAGCGCACCGCCGCGTGACTGCAACAATCGAGGCGGGTGGAGATCCGGGCGCTGGTAACCGCGTACGGCTAGTGGGATATGATCCGCTGCTCGAGGAAGAGCATTATCGCGGTTTTCCGAAGCAGTTCTTCAGCATCCCAGGCAGTGCTGTGACGATGCTCGACGGCGAAGACCTTACGGGGAGCTTCCGGGCGTTCATTCACGCGCCGTTCAAGCAGGATGATTTGGTCGGCGATCGAAACAACACGAGCCTAGTGATGCAGGTGATCCTGGGTGATGACCCTGCGCTCGGCGGCGTCCTGCTGTTCGGCGATCACCAATACCAGACGATCCGGAAGATTTTCGACGTCTCGAAAGCCAATGATAACGAAGACAATCTGCGCTGGCAGGTAATCCTTTCATCGCACCACTGCAGCAAATCGGTGATGTATCAGGAGGAAGACGGGAAGACCGTCCTTAAGCAGGACATTCTCGACGATTTCGAGCGCCTCCAGGTCGGCGACGGCTATGTGGTTTCGAGCAGCAATTGCATCCCCTCATCTAACGCGAGCGGCGACAATCCGCCCCATGCCGTGGCCAAAGCGCGCTACCAGGAAATCGCTAAGGGCGGCTTCCTGTGCACCCATGACGATGGGGGCCATGCCGAGCCGCTGCGATTTGACATGATCGATGGCGATATCAACTATACGGGCGAGACTTCCGCAGACGACGGCGCGCTAGGTGCGGCGGTCAGTGAAGCGCGCGGCAGCGATGAGACGCCCTCCACCAAGGTGGGCTTTGGCGAGTGGCGCTGAGCGAGGGGCAGGAACTCGCTCTTGCCCAATTGCTGGAAATCGCAGCACGCTCGGACGGAGCGCTGGAGGTGCTCGGCGATCCGGAGGAAGTCGAGGGACAAACCTACATTCGCGTTCAGCTTTCGTTGGCGACGAGGGCGTATCGCACGACTGAAGGCCTCGCCTTCCGTGACCGCGAACGCCTTCGGCTCATCATTCATGACGATTTCCCGTTTCGCCCGCCCTGGCTCTTTTTCGCTCACAAGAGGTTCATAGGCGCGCCGCATGTCCAATGGGGCAGCTATATCTGCCTCTATCAGTCGGTCGAAGCCGAGTGGCAGCCATCAGACGGGATGTTTGGGCTCTTTGACCGCATCGATCAGTGGTTTCGCGCCGCCGGTGCTGGACAGCTGGACCCAGAAGATGCCCCGCTCCATCCGCCCGTCGCCTATACTGGCTCCAACATCACGTTCGTCGTCAAGGCCGATACGCCCGCGATCGAAGAAACGAGTTTCTGGCTGGGACGCGCCGAACTGCAACAGATTCGGGACGTTCGCTTTGATGTGCTCGATTGGACTGCGATCGGCGATTGGGACGACAAGCCTAAAAAGCACTCACACATCGCTGCAGCAATCTTACTCTCTCGGGCGCTCCCGCTCGAATTCCCTTCGAAGATAAAAGACCTCTACCAGGCGCTCGAGAATGCCGGAGTTCCTGTGTCTCTCCTCATCAGACTCCTGCGGCTCGTTGCACTGATGACGGAAAAGGGGACGTCGGCCCACATAGTGCTCGGAGCGCCGATGCGGAGGAAAGCGGCTGGCGAACCGCTCCGTCCACATCTCACCGTATGGGAAATCGACAGCGAGGCCATCGAGAAGCTAAGGGCTTATGCTTTGGAGAACAGCGAGAGCGACGAGGCGCGCGACGCGGTGCTCGAATGGATGGTAACGGCAAAAGTCGCCTGGTGCCCGGTGCTCGAGGACCGTCCCGAAATCGTGAATCGCCGCGACGACCGGTCCATCGGGGCTTCCCTGCGCGGGAAGCGTGTATTGCTGTGGGGCTGCGGCGCGCTGGGGAGCGCAGTGGCAGAGCAAGTCGTCCGCGCAGGCGCCAAGGCGATCGGGCTTTTTGACAGCGGGATCGTCAAGCCGGGCGTTCTGGTCCGGCAGCGCTATGCCGATATCGACATTGGGCGCGGCAAGGCGAAGGCGTTACACGATCGGCTCGACGCGCTGGGACTACCCTGCGCGATCACCTCGGAAGCCATCAATCTGAGGAACGGTGCGCTCGCCAAGTTCCATATTGCGGATTGGGATCTCATCGTCGATGCGACTGCCTCAAAAGGCGTCGCGCACAGGATCGAGCGCGAACTCGCTGGCACTCAGCTACGCATACCGCTCGCAACGCTCACCATCAGCGCGGGCGCAGAGTACGGCTCGGTCGCTGTAAAGATGCCGGGCTATACCGGCGGTCCTGTTCAGATCGCGCGCCAGGCGAAGCTGGCAGCATTTCAGAGGAATGCTTCCCATGAGTCGGTTCGCGCCTTCTGGCCTAAACCCGAGGAAATCCAGGTCTTCCAGCCAGAGCCGGGATGTTCGGAGCCGACTTTTATCGGTTCGGCGGCCGACCTCGACTTTCACGCCGCCGCGCTGCTGAACTTGGCGCTCCAACGGATCGGCTCTCTGGCCGATGAATTTTCCAGCACCGATTTCATCTTGGCACCCTGGTTGCCGCTGAAGAGGCGCAAACAGAATCCGCTGCGATACGAGTTCGTCGGGTACGATGCGCACGCCGAGCAGCGCCACGGGTTTCAGGTGCTGCATTCGGAGGCTGCGGCGAAAGGCATCGCCGCCGAGATCGTTAGAATAAGCCGCGAGCGATCAAGCAGGGTGGAAACCGGCGGCCTGATGTTTGGCGAGATCGACGACAGCCACCGCTACGTTTGGGTCGACAGCGTCAGTGGTCCGCCCCCGGACAGCGAAGCCAGCCCAGAAAAGTTCATCTGCGGCGTGGCTGGTACGGTCGATCTTGCCCGCGCCAAGAGCCGAGCGAGCGGAGGTTCAAGCAAGTTCGTGGGAATCTGGCACACGCATCCCGTTTCGCGCGGTGCGCCAAGCGAGGACGACCTCAGGGCAATGGCCCAGCTCCTGTTCCTCCAGCCATTTCCACCTCGGCAGGTCGCTATGCTCATCGTCGGTTTCGCCGCAACGCGGCCGGAGCTGAACTTCTATTTGTTCCACCGCCACGATTTTCGTGTGTTTGTCACTCCGACCCAAGACGAACAGCAAGTCACCGATGCCTGATCTTCCGAAGATCGGCCTGGCGCTTTCCGGCGGCGGTTCGCGCGCCATCGCATTTCACCTGGGTTGCATGCGCGCCCTCCACGACCGTGGCGTGCTGGCCAAAGTTTCGGTTCTCTCAGCCGTGTCCGGCGGCAGCGTCATCGCCGCACTCTACGCCTACAGCGACGAACCCTTTCCCGAGTTTGAGGCGCGCGTGCTCAAGCTACTCCGGAAAGGTCTTGCGTGGGGAATAGCGCGACAAACGTTGGCCTCGCCGGAAACATTCAAGATCGCAGCGGCATTGCTTTCGGCAGGAATGGCGGCCCTTGCAGGCGCAGGCTTTGGACTCCTCGTGCGCCTGCTCGGATTTCTGCGTCTTTCTAGTCCACGTCTCACGACTATGGCCTCCACGCTCTCCGCACCGCTCCCTCGCTTTGCGAGCCGTGTCACCGCATTCGAGCGACATCTCAAGACGCTCTATGGCGAGTGCCGCGTCGATCAGGTGCGCCGAGCCGACCTCCACGTCGTCTTGAATGCCGCCGAACTGAGGACTGGAACGGCGTTTCGGTTCGGTTCACTTGAGAGCGGATGCTGGCGCTACGGCCGCTTGGTCGTCACACCCACCGTTGCTAGGGCCGTGGCGGCTTCAGCAGCCTTTCCAGCGCTTCTACCGTCGTTCGACGAGTATCTCGCATTCGAACGCGGCGGCAAGGAAGATCGGCATCGCGTCATCGTCACCGACGGCGGCGTCTATGACAACCTCGGGATCACGTGCATGTTACCCGGGCGACAGGCCGAATTCAGCACAAACGCACACGACGTTGATTTCATCATTGCCTGCGATGCCGGCCAAGGGATGCCGAGCGGAACTGCCAAACCCTATCTCTGGTCATCGCGCATGTTGGCGACCGTGGACACTATCCACCGGCGCACAAACAGTCTGAGTTACAACCTCTTACACAGGATGGCAGAGAACGGGGAGCTAAAAGGATTCTTGCTCCCGTATCTCGGACAAATTGACGAGCGATTGCCCTATCATCCGCCCGATCTTGTTCCGCGCAGCGCGACTGTTGATTATCCGACGAACTTTAGCCCAATGTCGGGACCGGCGCTTGAGAATCTTAGCAGGCGAGGCGAGCAGCTGACCTTGCTTCTGCTAGATAGCTACGCTCCTGATCTTTAGTGGTTCTCCGAGTTGCTGAGCCACTAGGTGGCTTGGCCTCGGGGTCCGCTTTTGGGGAAGATTTCACTGGCGTGCAACAGCCAGTCTGGGCGCTTTGGAGCCGTCTTCAACTGGTCGAAAACGGCCGTTCCGGTGCAAGTGCACCAACCGAACGCTGCGGCGCGGCGCATGGAACGTGGTAGAAGCTCCAGATTTTTCGAGAGAAAAATGGTGGGCGTGGCAAGGATTGAACTTGCGACCCCCGCGATGTCAAAACAGTGGTCGCTCGTGCGCTTCGAGCACTTGGTCAGCAATCTTTCTCTTTGGACTCCGATTATATGCCGAAACTGAGCTTGAATGACCGGTTTCGGGAAACCTAAGGGCGCATCCGCGCGTCCGGGATGGGCGCAAGGCGGCCATTCACACTATCAGCTAAGTCGACCGGCCACGATCTGTCTCTGGTCGGACCAGGCCAAGGGTGCAAGGAAAGACAATTGACCGGTTAACGACCGGATCCGGCCTTCCAACATCGATCGCTGCAAATCAGGCGCTAGTAGGCCTAGTGCCATAAGGCGCCTTTGCCGCTGCCAAGTAGGAGCGGTAGATTTTGAGTGCACATCAGGCTCCATCGGCGACATCGAGTGCCTTCGGAGTAATTCATGGGCATCCTTCAGTAGGGCGCCAACTCCATCGGCATCGGGAGAAAGCCGGCTGATGCTTGGCTGACGTCGGGCTGCCGGCCTCCAATCGACCGTGATCCGCAACCGACCATCAATGGCCGAAATTGAGTCTGGAACTACCCTCTTCGCCAAGCGTGCCGCTCCGGCCTGAGCGGATTCAAGCGGTTCGAGGAATTCCGCCAGTGCGAGCACGATATGTGCCTGCTCGGTATTGAGCTGGACACGCTCAACAAGCCTTCCCATCTCGTTCCAGGCAACCGTCCGGCCCAGCACTCGGGCAATCGACTTCTGAACCATGTTTTCGACAGCGCCGGCTGAAACTCGAACTGGTCGCCGGCTTTGATCGGAGCGGTTCGGATCGAGCGATCCTGATACATAATAACGATAGAGCCTCTCCCCACGGCCATAGCTGAAGCTCGTGCCCATCGGCTCGCCCGAGGCGTCGTAAACCAGCCCGGCCAGATGACATGTTGCGGCCCGGGTTGACTCGGCCCTTCTGTTGCGCCGCCGGGTAGCCAGCAAATCTCGTACGGCATCAAAAAGCTCCATGCCGACAATGGCCTCATGGCTTCCAGCATGCCGCAGCCCCTTGTGCACGATCTCGCCGAGGTAGAGCCGGTTCTGGAGCAGATAGTATAATGCGCCGCAACTGAAGGGCTGCCTGCCTCGCGACCGCCCCGAACGCGAAGTCCAATGCTTCGACAACATGCCGTCGCGCCGAAGTTCGTGCGCCAGCTTCACGCCCGAGCCCAACGCAGCATAGCGATTGAAGATGTGCCGCACCTGCTCGGCTTCGACCGGATTCACGATCAGCTCACGGTCGCCAAGGTCATAACCCAGCGGCAAGTTGCCGCCCATCCACATACCTTTGGCTTTGGACGCGGCGATCTTGTCCCGAATGCGCTCGCCCGTGACCTCGCGCTCGAACTGCGCGAAGGACAGCAGCACATTGAGCGTCAGCCGACCCATGCTGGTCGTCGTGTTGAACGCTTGAGTAACGCTGACGAATGACACACCTCGAGTATCCAACCGCTCGACGATTTTGGCGAAGTCCATCAGCGAGCGAGTGAGGCGATCAACCTTATAGACGACGATCACATCGACCTTGCCGACCTCGATGTCGCCAAGCAGCTGTTGCATCCCCGGCCGATCGAGATTGCCACCCGAATAACCGCCATCATCATATTTGGCAGCGAGGACTTTCCAGCCCTCTCCTGCTTGCGAGCGGATATAGGCTTCGCAAGCCTCGCGCTGCGCGTCGAGGCTGTTGAACGACTGGTCGAGGCCCTCGTCGGTCGACTTGCGCGTATAGATAGCGCACCGGAATGAGCGGCTCATTTGGCTCCATCCCGAAGACCGAAGAAGCGCAGGCCGTTCCAACGCGTGCCTGTGATGGTTCGTGCCACTTCGGACAGGCTGCGAAAGTCCGCCCCATTGTATCGAAAGCCCTTGTCGAGCACGTCGACCTCATGTCGGCGTCCCTGCCAATCGCGGGCCAGCCGCGTTCCCGGGGCCAGCAACGGCTTGGGCGATGGCAGCATGTCGCTCTTGAGCAGCCGAATGGTCGTCGCATCCAGCCCGCCGAAGGCATCGGCCTGAATTCGCCAGGCCAGCAGCCGTGCCAACAGCTCGCGCGATCGCATCTTGGGTGGCTCGCCGTAGCGCCTCCGCCACTCGTCGCGAAGCCCATGGAGGTCGAGCGCTTCGAGCGCCCGAACTTCCTCGGTAATTCGATCGGCCTTCTTCATGCCGCTGGCTCACCGGCGATCGAATAGCGGGTGACGCCCTCGCTCTTGGTCTTGTCGATGGCATAGCCCTTCTTGCGAAGGCCGGTTAGCATCGCCCGCGTCGTATGCGGCAGCCAGGTCATCGCCTCGGCAAGCTCTGCGATGCTGACGCCTCCCTCACGCCCTAGCATGGCAATGAATTTGTCCTTCTTCGTTTGGATCGGAGTCGGCGCCGGCGGCGCTGCCGTGGAGGATTTGCGCTTGGTCATGTGGGTGTCCTTCAGTTGCGGGCGGCATGATCGCCGTCCCACCACCCACGGCCCCGCCGGTCGACCGGTCGGGGTGGCAGCCGGGTTTGCCGGCTGCGATTTACGTCATCACCAATGCTTGCTTTGCGGCGGAAGTCGAATGGAAAGTGTCGAAGCTGAGCAGGATTAGGGAAGGCTGGCCGAAAAGCCTCAAGCTCGCGAGATTATAGGGGCGTTCGGGCCCGCTCCGCAGCCAACTCATTTTGCCGACGCAGGCGTTGCATGACCGGGGTTTCGACGAGCAACCGGCCGGCATCGAGGTCATCGTTGATGTTGGTATAGGTGACCGTGATTGCAGGCAGGCGCCAGGTCGCCACCACGGACGGCAACGCAATTCCGGCGACGACCGCCTTGTCGCGAATGACCGATGTCGGTTTGCCGAATTTGCCGGTCAGCTCGCGGATAATGGCATTGGTGTTGTTGTGGCTGAGCGTATCGATGTCGATGCCTTCGAGCTTGCCGCCGACGATCAGCGTGAAGCCGGTGTTGCCGCGCATGATGAGGGGAACCGCATTAAGCGGAAAATTTATCGATCCGCGGCGCCATGGCGCATCCCTGAGCTGGATCTCAGGCTCATGGCAGGTTTGGCTGGGCCGTTGCTCGTAGAGGAACTCGGACACGCCCCCGCCCGGAAGGCGGGCCCGCGGGCAAGTCGGGAGGGAGACCGGCTTGCCGAATTCAAGCCCGAACAGCGTCGGGGCCGATGGGCCCGAAGCGCCCGCCAGCGCAAGCGCTGCCATAAAAGTCCACATCGACGGTTCTCCAGCATATAATTGTAGACAATGAGTAACATGGAGTGACGCTCAAAAGCCGGCGCCCAGTCAAGTCAAAATGTGACTCATCGTCTGTAGATTGATTGTCTTCAGCTTGGCCGAATGCCGGCGTGGATATTCGCACGCGCCTCGGCCGTAACCTGCGTCGCCTTCGCCAGGAGAAGGGCCTGAGCCAGGAGAAATTCGCCTTCGAGGCGGACGTCCACCGGACCTACATTTCCGGGCTGGAGCGAGGTGCCCGAAACCCCACCATCACCGTCGTCGAGAAACTCGCGGCGACGCTCGGGGTAACGGCCTCCGACCTGCTTCGCTGACCGCGGGACCGCAGACTGAAAGCTGCGTCTGGACTTAACGGCGTGGCCATGGCGTGTCCGGCTTCCGTGGAAAGAGACCAGGAAACTGCCCGGCTGATTTCAGGCCTACTAGTGCACGCGGGAATGCTGATGGAGGACTTCAGCGCGGAATGCGTGTGCACGCTTCCCAGCGCCCCGGCAGAGCAGCGTCGTCATTTATGCCGGGTCGGCCTTGCCGGCATCGCGATCGGCGCGCTGACGATCGCGGCCTGGGCGCTGTCCGAAACGGTGCAGCGAGGTTAGTGAAGCGGGACCTCAGCCCAGCCCGCAAGCCGCAGCGGACGGGCACTTTCGGGTGTTACCAGGATCATTCCGTCAGGCGGAACTGATATTGTGGTTCCGTCCAGCAGGATCACCGTCGACACACTGGCCGGAGCTTTCATCCGCACTGTCCGGTCCTCGGCGTAGGCGCGCTGCCGCTCGAACTCCTGTCGATAAAACCCGATCAGACCTGGCTCCTGGCCTTCCGTGCGGATCCACTCGAGCGCCTGAGTGGTCGAATCGACCTGGTCGTCATGGCGTCCGCGCGGAAATGCGCACAGCTCATGCAGATATGCTTCCAGCCACCCCGCTGCATCCGGAAGGAGCACGTGCCCACTCTCAAACATGGGGGTCACGCCGTGCAGCCGCTCGACCTTGCTGCCCTTCGGTTTGAAGGCGATGACTTTGTAGAACCCCATCGAATGAAGCTCCTGGATCAGGGCAATTCCGGACGCCTGATCCTCGATCAGCACCCTTTCAGGCTCAAATCGCCTGGCCAGTTCGATGACCCTGTCCCGAAGCGCCGGGAACGCCAGCTTTTCGCGATGCACTTCGAGCAGATATGAGTGACCTCGCTTGAGGCCCCAGGTGGTGCCGACACTGAAGTCGTTGTGCTGGCCGTCCTTTCCAGCGGTGTCCCACGAGTGAATGATCCGATCGAAGCCTTGGGCTTCTGCCGGCGAATAGGACCGGACCCAGCTGCGGCGGAACAGGTTCCCATCCTCGGGAACCGGTTGCTGCTGATACTGGGCTTCGAAGCGAAACGAACCCATCTGCCTTCGCAGATCATCGAGGACATACTGCGGCTCACGCTCGGGATGAAGCAAGTCGCCCGGTGCCCGCCTGATCACCTGCTGCCCGGTAACGGTGTCATAGATATGCTCTTCAGCCTCGACCGCCATCGCCGGCAGGGACAGAACCTCCCAGCCGCCGTGGGAGATCAGCTCGGCCGCTACATCCTGCTCATGCAGGCGCTGCATGATGCACAGCATCCTCACTCTGAGCTTCGAGTTGGGGCGTGAGGCAAGGGTTCCACCGAGCCATTCCAGGGTCGACCGCCGCCCGGCTTCCGAGGCCGCCTCTTCCGGCTTCATCAGATCATCAAGGATGATCGTGTCGCCGCCGCGCCCGGTTACCGTTCCGCCAACGGAAGAGGCGATCCGCATGCCGCCTTGCATGGTCTCGAAATGCTCGGCGGCGCGCTTCTCGCGCGAGATCCGCGTCCGGAAGGTAGTCTTATAGCCCTGGCTCTCCATGACCTGACGCGTCTGCCGGGCGAAACCCTCTGCGAGCGGCTGAGCATAGCTGACACAGAGCACCGCCTCCGACGGCCGGATCCCGAGCAGCCAGGCCGGGAACAGAACGGAGCAGAGCAGAGATTTCAGACTTCGCGGAGGGACGCAGATCAGCAAACGCTGGATCTCGCCGCGCGACAGCCGCTCAAGCCGGTCGCAGATCAGGTCATGGTGCCAGTTCCAGTCCAGCTCCAAGTTGGGCGCGACCTCCCGGATGAAACGCTGGGCAAATATGCCAAACGATTCCCGATACAGCTGCCGCAGCGCATCAGCGCCCATCGCTGTCCGCCTCCGATGCGGCCCGGACCTTATCGAGGAGCATCTCGAGGACCTCGCGGTCGGCGCGGTCGAGTGGCGCCTCCTGCGACCGGCCCGAAGCTTCGGCTTCAACCTCGCGGTAAAGGCCGATCACCATGGCAATCGCCTTGAGGTCGCCGGCCGCCGCCTTGTTGGCGAGCTGGGTCATGCTGACCTCCAGCTTGCTCATATTGCGGGTGCGGCCGTTCTCCTTCAGCTTCACCCTGGTCATCAGCGCATCGCGCACGATGTTAGCTGAGTTTCTGGCATTCTTCGGCCGTCCCCGTGGATTGCCGGACTGGCCGGGCCGGAAACGGGTGTGAGGCGGAGGCTTGCCATAGCCGACCTCGTAAGGACGATCGTCCCCGCTCATCGTGAAGCCCCTTCCGCCGCGCGAAGCCCTGCAACTTCCCGGAAAGACAATCCTGTTTCGGCGTGGACAGGTTCGGCGCCGAACGCCGTTCGATACCGGTCGATGATGGTATCGCAGTAGACCGGATCGAGCTCAACTAGCCGGGCGCGCCTGCCGAGCTTCTGAGCGGCAATCAGGGTGGTTCCCGAGCCGCCAAAGCCGTCGAACACGATGTCGTCCTTTTCAGTGCAGTCGAGCAGCAGATCGCAGATCATCTGCACCGGCTTGACCGTGCCGTGCATAGCCAGCGCCCGGTCGCGGCCGCGTCCAAAACTGTTGAACCCTTCGTACCGCCAGAGGTTCGTGCGATCCCGGCCATGCCGGCCGAGCTGGATGCGATTATTGTGCCTAGCGTCACCGTGACGGAAGACGAACACCATCTCATGGGCGCTGCGGTAAAATGAACCCATTCCGCCCCTGCCCTTGTCCCAGATGCAGATGTTCAGGAGCTCGAGACCATTGGCGTCGGCGGCACCGAGCAGCTCGCGTACATGCTTCCAGTCCATGAATGCATAGATGAGCGCACCCGGCACCAGGTACGTCGCAACCGACGCGATGGCCGATCCCAAAAAGGCCGTGAACTCCTCAGGAGAGAATTCGCCGGCTCCCTGCTTGAAATTCCCGTGCCGGTGCCGGCCGTTACCCGAGTAGTCCCGTTCCCTGAGATTATATGGAGGGTCCGTCGCCACCAGTGCCACACTGTCGCCCTCAAGGAGGATTGCCACAGCTCCGGCATCTATACTGCTGCCGCAAACCAGCCGGTGCTTATCGCCGAACAGCCAGAGATCACCGGATCTTGAGACCGGCACCTTGTCCGCCGGTTCCGGCTGCTCATCGAGATCGGACCATGACGTCTGATCAATGCTGCCGGTCATCAGATCAATTTCAGGAAGTTCGAACCCCGACACTGAGAGGCTGATGTCGGGCAGTGCAATTTCAAGCTCGCTGAACTCGATGGCGAGCAGCCCGCGATCCCAATCCGCCTGCTCTGCGATGCGGTTGTCCGCGATCGCGTAGAGACGCAGCTCGTCGCTGGACAGGTGGCCCGCCCGGACGATCGGGACAGACGCGAGACCCAGCCGCTTCGCCGCCTCCCACCGGCCATGTCCGGCAACAATTCGGCTATCGATGTCAACGGCGATCGGAGCAATCATTCCGAACTGGCGCAGGCTGGCGACCAGAGCGGCGAGCTGTTGCTCGGAATGAGTTCGGGCGTTTCGCCGGGCGGCAGTTAAGCTTGCTATTGGAACAACTTCATATGCCGGATGCTGCGGGTCGGTATCTGCAAGGCGCATGACGACAGGTCTCCCAGATCAAAAGGTTGATGATCCGCGGGCAGTTGCGGCATCTCCGCCCGTTCGACCTATCTCGGCCTGCCCTCACGCCGCGGCCGCCGCGACTTGAGCTGGAACCATTATGCGGGAGCAAATCTTAACGGGTCAATCCACCCGTCCTGTGGTCGATTGGGAGTTGCAGAAAATGAGCGATGTGAAAGGCCAGCCGGCGCGCACAACCCTCACCCGCGAGCAGCTCTATGCCAAGGTAGGGCAAACGCCCATGACGAGGCTGGCGCCCGAGTTTGGTCTTAGCAAAACAGACCAATTCGATCCCGTGGAGGGCTCCATGCGATATTTATCGATATTGGCCGGATTGAGTCCTGGAGCAGTGTCGACCCCGGTCCCGCGTCATAAGCCAACGCGCTCCAACATCATGCAAGATCTCGCGTCGATCGCACATGATCACGTGCGGCTGCTCTGCTAGACTCCGCGATATAGAAGGGACAGGTTTCGCGAACATTTCACGAACAAAAGTTCGACCCGTTCTGTGGGTGCGGAGGCATGATGACAGAGCTTTGGATCATCGCAGCGGCATGGATCGGCGCCGAGCTGGTGCGGTCACTTCCAGCGATCATCTGGTCGTGGCGCTGCCCGCCCCATAGTCCGCGCTACCGGTGCCCGACTGCTGTCGGGCGTTTCGCCCTGCCAAGTCTTTTCTTCCGCCGCCCCTGAGGGACCCGAACCCGGTTTCACATAACAACCGCTGTCGCGCTAGGGCCAACTGGTTTTCACGCTGCTCTTCGCGCCGGAAGTTTGACCGATCAAAAACGCCCTAGCATTGGCCACCACATATTGCGCACACCCCCTTTGTCCACCTCTATAAGTTCCATTAGCCTCGTTCGCACATCGAGCCTAATGCACGGTTGCATGCTGCTGGTGGTTTGTCATGCCTTCCAGTCTAGGGATGGCGACTTTTTCGGATGGCCTTTCACTTGGACTAGGCGATCTTGTGCGTCGCAGCCCCATGAGGCCGTTTTGAGAGCCGACGTTGCACAGTTGACGACGTCGATCAGACCAATTCATGACTGCCTTGAGAGCCACTTAGGGCGCTCATGACCCTTCGGTCATTCCAATTGACCGCGGGCACAAACATGCCCGACCCGCCCAAATCTGGATAGCTGTCCTGGCAGAAAGGCGAATTGAAAATTAAACCGGTGAGAAGCACCAAAAAACGAGGCGGCGACTAGTGAAGAATTCCATTAAGCGATGCAGAGTTCAGCGAAGCTGATTCGGCCGGCGGATTCGGCTTCGTCGAGCAGTTCTCTAATTGGACGGTAGGCAATTTTGCTATCTATTGATATCGCAAGCATATTAAACTCTGGAAACTCTCCGAACTCGCAATAACATCCTTTACCCTTAAGCTGATTATAAAGGATATTTTCGTATCCACTGTCTATGAATATTATCGAAACCGATTTATTTCCGCTTGGCTCAATCAATTCTACGAAGTCCAATTCTGGCGGACGTCCAGCACATTTGATCATGTCGCCGATAGCTACGCCTTCTACGAAAAATGGCGTATTATCTACGCGAACTAGGCCACTATCTTCCATAGCTCCAATTAAGATTTCAGCGCCAATAGGAGGAAATCCTTCCACAACATCGAGCTCAAATTTAACACGAACTTCAAGGCCCCTATTATCCATCAGTCCGGGTCCTTCCTGTTGCCGTCACGAAAGTTACATTTCGCGCATTCAATTTGAATGTTTCTCTGATCTTTCACTGTCGCTCCGTCGCCGCCTCGAGACCTTGAAATGATGTGTCCGCCCTGCATTTCGGTGGGTTCCACCTTTGACCCAGGAAGGCGCCGGGTTGTCGGCGTAGTCTGTGTCCCACATTTTACACACTTGGCGGCTCCAGCATTTTGTTTCGCGTTGGCCTTGGCAGCTTCACGAATTGCCGCTCTTGTATGCGACTTCCCTGCTCGCGCGCCTCCAGCAGCGCCTTTGATGACACGACCCAAATCTTTTGCGCGCTCGAGTGTTTTAAGCGGATTTAGCGCTCCTTTGGCTGTTTCAACGGCTGCCTTGCCTAAGTCGACCTTCCCATCAGTAGCATATTGAATGCCGACCTCGATGACGAAGTCCACGCCAATTTTGCAGACTGGACATGCGCCTGATGGGTCCTCCTCATTTATAGGATCATTTTCAACATACGCGTATAAGTTTGAACCGCCCTCGTATCCGATCGGGTCGGTCTGCAGGAACCGGCCGAGGGTCGGCGAGTAGATGCGAGCCTTGTAGTAATACATGCCAATCTCGGGCAGCCAAGCTTGGCCGGTGTACTGGAACCGGCCCCAATTGCTGGCTCCGGGGATGCCATACTCATCGTAGGTGTTGGTGTTTTGGACTTCGGCAGCACAGCTGGTCGTGGCAACGACGCTGCCGCGCTCATCGTGGTGCAGGAACCGGCTTCCCGAGCAGTTCATGGCGCTGCCCTCATCGACCATGATCGGTTCGTCGACATTGGGTCCGAAGTGATACCGGCGCGCCAGTGTGCCATTGGCGTCATATTCACCGGCTAGCTTGTCGCCGTCATAGAGGAAGCGCGTGTCGGTGGTTGCGCCAGCTACCTGGAACAGTCGGCCGATCGGGTCGTAGACCAGCGTGGCGGTCTTGCTGCCGCTGGCGCCCACCAGGCGGTTCTCGATGTCGTACGTGTAAGTGACCCCCGGCTCAGAGATCAGATTGCCGTCGGCATCGTAGGTGAAGCCCGCCGGGCCAGCCGCAGTGTACTGGTTGAGGCCGTTGGTCGTATAGTTGCGGTTGACAGTGACCGCCCCGTTCCACGCATAGGCGTCATTCGTGCGGGTCTGCCATGCGATCTGACTGGCGGCATTATACCCAAACGTCTGGGATACGTCGTGGCTGGTGCCTGCAAAATCCTTAGCAAGCGTCTCCAGCCGCGACAGCGGGTCATAAGCATAATAGGTCCAGCTGTGCGCCCGGTTGGCGGAGGCGCGCCCGCCCTTATTATCGTACCAGAGGTCGGTAAGCCACCAGATGGAGTTGGTTGTCGGCGAATACCAGTTGATGTTGGAGAGACGATTGAGGCCATCATAATTCTGAGCGAAATAGACGCCGTCAGGATGCGTGACCCGAGTTCGGTTGCCGTCCAGATCGTAAAGATATGAAAGCGTCTTATTCAGACCCGGCAAATCGATCTGGGTTGCGGTGATCTCCCTAAAGCCATTGTAGTAATTTGTGATGCCCTCGCCCCCTAGGCCATCGAACCTGGCCTTGGTTATCAAACCTCGGAGATCATAGCCGTAAAAGACATCGCGGGTCTGGTGGGGATACAGGCACTGTGGCTGCGGACAGGGCCGCTCCGGCACCACCTTGACCGTCATCCGATTTAGCGCATCATATTGATAGGTCAGTGTCGAGCCGTCGCGCTTTCTCAGCGAGGTGCGGTTGCCGTTGGCATCGTAGCCGTACTGCTCAAAGTCACCGGCATTGACCGCGCCGGCAGAGCTCAGCGCGGTGGCCTGCGTAGCATCATTGTATGAAGCTGGCCGACTGTCCGACGGGAAGATCCATCTCTCCTGTCGGTCATGGCCGTCATAGGTAAATTGCGCGCGGTTGCCATTGGCATCGATCACAAACTGCTTTTTGCCACTGGGAGTGTAGCTGTAGGTCGCCTCGGCCTTCTCTACTGAAGTGCCGACGGCGTCGCGTACCTGCAGCAGTTGGCCGGCAGCGTCGTACGCGTTCCTGGTGATACGGTCAGGGCCGTTCGCCCCCTGAACTCCAAGACTGCACGCCGAAGTCGGAAGGCTGCCGAACGTTGCCGGGTTCATTCGAACCGCGCTGCACTCGAGCCTGCCGTCCGTGTTGTAGCTGTATTGAGTGACCGCATAGATTGGACCGCCAGAACTGACGCTCTCCTTCACCTTGCGATCAAGCGCGTCATATTGCGTATCGATGGTCTTGAAGATGCTGAAGTCGGTGCCCCATGCCGATGGCACGACTGCATCGCTTTTCCATACCGAGAGCTCGCCCGACTCCGCTTTGGTGAGCCGGCCGGCGGCGTCATAGGTGTTTCGAGTCGCCAGAAATTTCAGCGTGCCACTGCCAATCCCGTCCGGATCAGGCAGGATGGTTCCTGTCACCCGCCCCATCGCATCATAGCGGGTGCTGCTCATGTAGGCCGATGGACTGGCCTGTGCCTGGACGACAGCCGGTGCGACCAGCAACGCCGCCGCGGCGGCGGCCCTGAGCATCAAATTTTTCATCGGCAGCTCGTCAGATTGGCGTTGGGGGTGGTCTCACTGATCCTGCGGCCGAGGCTGTCATAGCCAAAGCAGGTGCGGCGCGACTGATTGTCGGCAGTCACGACCTTGCCGCGCAGCCACAGGTTATTGGGACCACTGTTCGGACCATAATCATAGGTGGTCAGCACCTCGTCACCGGCCGTGGCGCAGGGCGCTGACGGATTGCCGGTCGCTGCTGACGTCCGGCAGAAGCTTTCCGATGCCAGCAGCCACACCGGGCTGGGCGCAGCGGCGTAGCCACCGGATCCGTTACTCAGCCAGGCATGGCGCTGCACATAGGCGTACCGCTTCTGCGGACGAACCATCGTCCCACTCACATTAACTGCCGGGCCTGTCTCAGTCAGGACATCACCGTGGTTCGGATCATAGGTGTAGTCGGTCTGATTGTCCTTGCCGTCCTTGACCCACAGCGGCTTGGCCTGTGTCTTGATGTTAGTGGTTGCGTAGGCCGCCTCGGATACGATCGGGTCCAGTGTGGAACCGGGCTTCGGATATTTGGTTACGCTGCGGACGTTGCCACGACCGTCATGTTCATAGCGGATGCTGGCGCCTTCCGGATCGGTCGCAGTGAAATTGCTGATCACGGCGCAGCGGTCTTCTTCATAGGATGGAAGACCTGCCCTAACCATCGGATCGCAATAGTCGATCTTGGTCTGCCGCCCGAGCTCGTCCTCGATCAGGACCGGACCCGGCGTCTGCTGGTAGGTCCAGTAATAGAATCCGTCGGGCTGATCGACCGAGCAGGGCGGATTGTCGCAATAGAGTGTTCTGGAGCCTGGTTGGATCGGGAAATCAAATTGGTAGATGATAGATTTGCCGCTCTGATCAATCACCCTACCGCCGACGATCGCAGGGTACATATTGCTGGCGGTTTGCGGCTGCAGGTCATAGCCGTACCCATACGATCGTCCATCTACGAAGGCTTGGCTGCCGGTGATCTCCTGGACCGTCAGCTCCTCGTCGATCAATAGCTGAAGGTAATTGGTCAGCCATGGTGTCGTTTCACCCGGCTTGATGAAACCCATGGTGATGGAATTTCCGTTCACCACGTAGCTGAATTGCGAAACCGCGCTGCTTGCATCTGTAGCCGACGCCAGCTTTGTGTTGCTTTGTGTGTAGGCGTAGGTGCTGGTTGGAACGCCCGCCGGGCAAAGTCCGTTGGCCGGAATGGTCGAAATCGCCAGGTTCAGAACGCAGGCCTTGGTGACGATCGACCCGCTGCCCTCCAGCAATAGCGCATAGCCGCGGTTGCTGATCACCTGCGTCAGGCGAGCGCGGTTGGCGGGCTGTGCGCCGTCATAGGAATAGGTGAATGCATATTTGGTGCCGTCCGGCTCGGTCATTTCCGAGACGAATGCGCAGCGCCGTCCGGAGGCACAATCGCCCCCGCCAATCGGACGGAACAGCATCACCGTGCCATCGGCCAATTCCGCGGTATAGACCGCGTCTGGGCTGGTTTTCGATCCTCCGCCCGACAGGGTCAGCCAGGCAACCGGGCCATCGGATTTGTAGCCGAATAACGTGCCCGCCGGCGTACCCTGAAAGGTCAGTGCACGGCCGCCGAAGTGCAGTGTCATGCGCATATTGTCCGCGCCGCTCGTTTCCTCCGGCCCAAGAATTCTTTCGAGCAGGAAAATATCCCAATTGTGCGAGAAGTTGCCAAACGGGTTAGCATGATTGCCGGCATAATCCGACATAATCCGCGTAAGCTTTAGCGCGCCCTCGCCATCCGGCCCGATCGACAAGTCGGTTGCGGAATAGACGTATCGACCCGTGCGTAAATCGACGCCGCCCGGAGAAATTGCAAACTTCTCGGCTGGATAGTTGCCGATCAGTTTGTTTTCCTGCGCCGTGGCAGGAGTGAATGATAGCAGAAACGCGGCCAAGGCAGCGATGAGCGCGAGAGTATTCGGTCGCCCCCAAACGTTAATATGCATCAGTAGTAACCTACCTTGTCGACGTTCACGTGCGATGTCCCCAAATACCAGACCCGCAGCTCGATGAGATGACCAGCCCTAGTTGACCAATCAAAGGGCAACTCAAAGACCTGATACGTCCAGGGTGCAGCCCACTCCCCTCGTGAAATTATGCGCTGAGCAACGACTTGCCCTGCGGTGGCGTCGTAAACATCAACCTGAACGACTGAAGAGTTGTCAGCATTGACGTTGTCCACGAGGATACGAAAGGTGCCAACGCGCTGGCCGGCGGGAGTGGTAGAGCTGTAAGGTCCATAAACCATCGCGCCGTACGGGTGTTGGACAGTTGCAGCCCAACCTGACCCTTCCGCGTAGCCGATCTGATGGTGCAGATTCTCTGCCTCAAATGCGGTTTGGAACTGATTGATGGAAACAACCTGGCTCCGATTATTTGCACGATCATAGACATAAGTCGAGGCGAACCCTCGCCCATCTTTCACGGCGATCAGTCGGCCAGCGGCATCGTACTCGTATCTGATGCCCTGGTTTTCCAGAGACAGGGCCGGATCCGCGACAAGTACAGCAGGGACGAGCAGGCCCAGATACAAGAATCGGCGCGTCCCGCGTTTTTGACTCCTGCTCGTGAAGGTCGACCTGAAGGCAAGCGCAAGTATCGAGCGCAAACGTCTCGTCATAAGTCCCCCAATTGCGGGGATATGATCGAGCCAGATTCCCCCTGCGGTCCAATTGCTCGCAAGAACAGGTAATCCTGTCAAGCACCTAGATATATATTTACTTGGAAATTCAGCTTCAGGAAAAAGTCTAGTCTTCGGAAAGATTTAGCTGAGTTCTTCCCAAATATTCTTGTCTGTTGGCCGGGCTGTGGAGCTATCATCTGGTGATGGAAGCGCCGGCGTAAGGGTCGTGGTTGACCGGAGGTGGTGGCGGTGGTGGAGGAGGAGTGAAGGTCGGGGCCGTAAACGTCACGATAGCTGGCAATGGCAATGGCTCGGGATTTGCTACTGCCGGCGCTGCCCCCATGATCCCGCGAGCGATCGCCGGAGCACCGAACAGAATGAAGCAGCCGAGCACAGCCGCCAGTCCGCGTCGGACCGGCAGACGACCAGTCAGCATCATCAACCCGGTTGACGCAATTGCCAGCAGCGCAACAGTGGTGGCGACCGGGCCCTGCACGAGGCCCTCGAGCCAACGGGCTGCCGCCAGAAGCGCACTGCCGTCGGCCGGGACAGGCGACAGCGAGATGCTCATGCGCTTCGCCTTGCTGGAAGTTCTGCCAGCACCGGGCCGGCTGAAACTTGTTCCATCAACCGTGCGCTGAAGCTGATTTCGCTGATGAGGCGCTGGCCATTATGGCGCTCGAGCTGGACAAAGATGTCGATCACCGACTCGACATAGCTGATGACATCCTCGCGCCTGAGCTGCGTGCCCGTCTGGAGCACCAGGAGCGCAAGCTGCTCGATTGCTCTGGTCGGAGAGTCGGCATGGATCGTCGACATCGATCCCGGATGCCCGGTGTTCACCGCCCTAAGGAAGGTGAAGGCTTCCCGACCGCGGATTTCGCCGAGGATGATGCGGTCCGGGCGCATCCTCAGCGATGCATTCAAGAGATCGTCCGAGGTCGCCAGAGACTCTCCGATCTGGCTCCTGGCGGCGAGCAGGCCAATAGCGTTTTCGTGCCGTAGCTGGAGTTCGGGGGTGTCTTCGATGAGGATCAACCGCTCCTCGTCGGGAATCTCGCGAAGCAGCGCATTGAGGAACGTCGATTTGCCGGTCGACGTGCCGCCCGAAATCAGGATGTTGCGCCGCTGCCGCACGGCAAGGGCCAGCATTGCCCCAGCGCCTTGCTCCGCAGCAACCGCATGCAGCAGCGCAGCCCCGTCATCATTCGCGACCTCCCTCACACCATCGAACGAACCATCCGAGCAATAGTCCGCAATGCTGCGGTCCATGACCAGATGCTTGCGGATGGCCATTGCCACCGACCCACGCGTCGCGGGCGGAATGACGATCTGGATGCGCGCGCCATCAGGAAGCGATGCCGAGAGGATCGGGTGTTCGCGGTTGACGCCCTGGTGCGAGAAAGCGGCGATCTGGCGGGCCAACCGGTCCAGGGCTTTCGCAGAGAGCTCCGGAGCCTCCAATCGCTCCACGCCGCCAGACATTGCTTCCAGCCACAGCTCGCCGGGCCGATTGACGTAGATATCAGTCACGTCCGGGCGTGTCAGATACTCCGCCAGCGGCTCAAGGAAATTCTCGAGGTAGGTGGACCCAGCCATGTCGTTCAGGGCGCCTGATCGACCGACGAGAAGTCGAGATCGTGCTCGACGAACACGGTGATGCGGGTGCCCTGCCGAACCGACAGGGTCGGCTTGATTTCAGTCGAGTTGGGCACAAGTGACTGGGTCGCAGTCTGGGCAGACCCCGGTACCGCGACGATCACCGGGGAATTGCCGATGTTGCGGGTCACCAGCGTTGAGCCGACAGCTGACGCCGTTCCGAGCAGGGCGTTGCCCAGCCGCTGCATGAAGTGATTGTTGACCCTTGCTCTCACCCCTGCCCGTCCGAGTGGATCAGCCGCAGGAGAATCCAGTGCGACCGAAACACCGTCGGGTCGCAGCAGGCGCGACCAGCGGATCTGGGCCCGGTTCTGTCCTTGTGTAACTTCGGCTTCATACTCACCGTAGAGGCGCGTTCCGCGTGGGATCAGCACCCGCGTTCCGTCAAATCCATGGATGTCGCGGGTTACCACGGCTCTGGTCTGACCTGGGCTGCTGGAATCAAGCGCCGTTTCCAGGACCGCGTTGATCAGCGTTCCCTGGATGACGGTGGTTGACGGATTCTCGAGGCGGCCCGCCATGATCCGCGCGCCTTTGGCTGAGCCGGTGCTGGAACCGGCCGACGTAGCCTCTGCTGACTGGGGCGGCCCCACCGCCGTCGAACCTTCTCCGCTGACGAGCAATGGCGGTGCCGGTGGAGGATGCAAATAAGGGTTCTCACCAGAATAGGCTGGTGAAGCCACATTTGCGCTGCCCGCCGGGATGCGGGTCTGAGCCATCGGCGGCGACACCAATCCGGGCCGCCTCGCGTCTCCAGGCTGGGCCCAGGGGGTTGCAAGAGCAGCAGTTCGATCAACTGGTACGGCGGGAACGACCAGGTCGGGGATGGCTTCCGGCGCAGCAAAGGCGCTGGGTTCCGTGCGACTGGCATCGGCCTGTTCGACGCCGCTGCGTCGCGCCTCCAGAGCCGTGAACAGCAAGACCGCAGCAATTACCGCGCCGCCCGCAAACCACCAGGCTGACCGATCCTGCTTTCGGACGGCAACGATTGGCATTGCATCAAATGAAGATCCAGCTCCGTCACTGGGGGCTCCCGAGAAGGGCAGGTTCATGAGCGCTCCGCCTTTCGGTCGGCGCGTGCAGTCTGCCGGTCGAGGCGGAACAGCAATCGCGAATAGACCGCATCAATCACGAACTTCCCATCCCGATGGTAGCTGTTGACCAGGCTCTCATTGCCCGCGGAATCAATCGTGAAGATGGCGGGCACTTCGACACCTTCCGGCCAGTCGAGGAAGGTCTTCTCGCCATTATCCCAGATAAGCGAAGGCCGGATCGCCGCCGCACCTTTGAGCCTGTAGCTTCCGGACTGCTTTGCAGCAGGCTCCACCTGCTTTGCCACCGACGCCTGCTGCCCCGGAAAATTGAAGCGCACCGAGAGGGCTGTGCTGGCAGTCATCTGCGCCGCAGGCATGAGCAGAAAGTAATAGCTGCGGCGGTTGGTGATCACCGTGAGGTTGGTCGGTGCAGCTCCGGAGTTCGGTCTAACGAAGAACTGGCTTGATCGCTCAGGTGCAGACACCTGCCACGAAGCGCCATCCCCTGCAGCTGCCGACTGGATCTGTTCGCCTTCATCAAATTCAACTGTCAGCTGAAACCCGGGTGCGGCCTCGAGGATCACGGTCTGCCCTTCGGCATAGGTCACGCTGTGGTGCATCGGATCGGTGCTGGACGGTACAGGCCGAACCTGGGCCCCGACCGGAGCGCACAGCAGCAGTGCCGCCAGGGCAAGGCGCTTCATGGCTGGACCCCCACTGCGGAAGCCTGTGTCGCAGGCGCGGCCGTCCCCGCTGCAATGGCCGGGCTGGCGGGAGCGAGCTCACCAGAAGTTAGAGGAGCCTCGGGGTCCTTCCGATAGCGTAGTACCTCAAACCCCAGTGGGTTGATGAAGCGGTCGCTTTCGGCGAGCGGGCGATCGCGGAAGCGATAGCGGATTACCGAGACATAGGGCGCAGGCCGCGATTCCGAGCCGGTGTCATTTCGCTGGACCAGATCATAGCGCACCAGGGCTTGGCCATTATCCAGCAGCGACACCGACTTGATACGTGCCTGCACGATGATCTGGCGCGGAAGCCGGGCGAGCGGATTGGCCGGGTTCCCGGGATTCATCAACGCCAGGTAGGACGAACGCGCTGTCTCGCCCGACCACAGCGCAACCTTGCGATAGTCGCTGCTGACCGTCCCGCGGTCGAGCGTCTCCCGCGCCATCACATATTGAGCGAGCATCGACTTCGCCAAGGCGTTGTCGGGCGTCAGCTGAACCGGCTTTGTGGGATCCAGGGTCGTCACATGGCCGGTCTGCTGGTCGACCAGCACGGTGTGGGGAACGACGGTCTTGAGGGGCATCAGTCCGGCAAGGGCAATCGCCTCGAGCGCAGCAATTGTGGTCGCCACGCCAGCAATGATCCAGGCGACCCGCTGTGAGCGGGCAGCCTGCTCCTGCCGGTCGCCGGCCCAGCTGCCGGCTTCACGGAAATAGGACTTCAATTCAGCGTCGGGCTGATGCTTGTTCATAGCTGGTTCCGTCTGACATGGCTGAGCGCCGTCCGTTGCCTCGCCCGCTGTCGGCTCGCATGACGATGGCGCCCGCCAATACTGTTCGGCGACGCGTCGTTGTCGGGACAGCGCGGCATTGAGCCAGCTTGCGCCGCAAAGGACCGCGGTGATTGATCGAGGCGGCTGATGGTCATCGCCAGGCTCTCGGCCCTGGACAGTCCCATTGCACGATCTCCGGGGGCGGCCAATTGGGCTGGGCGCGTCGCGGCCACGTCGGCATCCACCACCTGCCGCTGCTCGCCACTGATGCGTCCAGCAACGACGGCCAGATCAACCGACAGGCAGGCTCTGCCGATCAGGGCAATGGAACCGGTCAGGATCAGCAGGAAGGATCCGGTGATCGCCCACAGCTCTGTCGGCGCCGAAGGGGTGGCAAGAAATGCTGCTCGCTGCTCAATCGCTCGCGCGAGCAACGGCTCGAGCAGCGCCAGCTCGGCAGTGAGCAGCAGCGGAACAGCGAAGCTGGCGACGAACAGTGCAAAGACCAACTTGAGCCAGCCGAGGAACAGAGCGCGCGTCACATCGAACAGCAGCAACCCCGCGAATATAGGCAGCGCGGCGATCATGATCCCGCTCAAGAGCTTCAGCAGACCCAGGCTCATCAGCGTGCCGATGAGGAGGCTGAGGCGTCCCAGACCGAGCGCCAGATTATCGGTCAGGGCAACGCCAGCGAACTCAGTGGCCGCCGGCCGACCCTCAGCGGTGCGCCCAGCGCGGATGTCGAGCTTGCCGGTGCCCCACCGGGTCAGCGCCACGATGCCGTCGTCAACCCGCTGCAGCCGATCCTCGATCGCCACCGGCCCCAGTACTCGCGACTGGGTGACGAGCTCGGACGGTCCCCTGAATGCCGGGTCAGCAAATAGGGTGCGGACCGCCGGCCAGCTAGTGACCAGCATCAGCACCAGTCCGATCTTGGCAACCGCCAGCACCGCATCTCCCATGTCCGGCATTTGGCCGAACATCATTCGAACGCCGTGCCAGGCGATGAACAGGGTGATTGCTGCCAGAATGAGCTGTGAAATCACCGTTCCGGGCTGGGTCAGTGCGGTAAAGCCGGTGGATCCGATCGCCTGACCCGCGCAATCGAGGTAGGCGAGGCTGGACTTGAGGAAGCCACTGCCACTTGCAACGGGCGAGCAGGCGGCGATGCTCATAGCCGCTCCATCAATTCGGGCATCCAGGCCTGCGGATCGTCGCCGACTTGCCCACGGATTTCGTCCAGCAGGCGGACACTGCGCTCGCGGCCCGAAAGGATCGTCAGGATCTCCTTCTCGCCAATAAGATCGAGCCTGACCACGGCACTTTCATTGCCCTGCCGCACCAGAAATGCGCGCGAGGCGTCGGGAAGCGTGCGGACAATCTCATACTCATGACTGCTGAGCCCGAAGCCGCCGATGTAGTCTTCAGCCCGCGCCTTTGGGTTGGGCATGAAGATCTGCGTTGCGGCCTGCTCGATGATTGCGCCCGAGATTTTACTGCTGAGCGCATCTTCAGCGTTCTGGGTGGCAAAGCCGACAATCCCGTTCCTCTTTCGGATTGTCTTCTCCCAATCCTTGATGCGACGGACGAACACCTCGTCATCCAGAGCCTTCCAGCCCTCGTCGATGACGATAATTGCCGGGCTTCCGTCGAGCCGCTCTTCGACGCGGTGGAACAGGTAGAGCATTGCGGAGGTGCGACTGACGGGATCGTCCAGCACCGCGGTCATGTCGAAACCCACCGTGCGAGCATCGACGTCGGTGCGGTCGAGCTCATTGTCGAACAGCCAGGCGCGCTCGCCGTCGCCCCACCATGGGCGAAGCCGCGCGTAGAGGTCGGCGGAATGTGGCCGATGCCCGCCGCGGAACAGCTCGACCAGATAGCGCAGCCTCCGCAGCCCCGGCTGGGCATAATTTGCCTCGACGGCATCGCGAATATCAGCGGCCTCTTCGGCGCTTGCCCCGCCAGCAAGAACCGCCAGCCAGTCCATCAGGAACTGGCGGTTTAACGGCGTATCAGGAAGCTGGAGCGGATTGAGGCCGGACGGAAGTTCTGGGTGCAACCGGTCATAGCTGCCGCCGATCGCCCGGATGAACAGCTCGGCGCCGCGGTCCTTGTCGAAGAAGATTATCCGGGGGCCGAACTTGCGCGCCTGGGCAAGCAAGAAATTGAGGATCACCGTCTTGCCGGAGCCTGACGGCCCGATCACCGTGAAATTGCCGAGATCGCCGACGTGGAAGTTGAACAGATAGGGGCCAGCCGATGTCGTTTCGAGCAGGGTAACCGCCTCGCCCCAGTGATTCCCTGTTGCGCGGCCAGAAGCGAAATTGTGGAGGCTGGCCAGGCTGGCGAAGTTGCTGGTCGAAACCAGACCTCGCCGCGCGATGTAGGGGAAGTTACCGGGGAACTGGGCCCAGAAAGCCGGCTCGAGTGCGATCTCCTCGCGGACCGCTATGATGCCGAGATCGGCGAGCGCAGCGCTGACTTCGGCGATCCCTTCGTCGACTTCTTCGAGCGTATCACCGCGGATGGCAAAACTGGTGTGATGCTCGCCAAAGGCGGCGCGGCCGGCCGCGACTTCATCCTTGGCAATCGCGAGTTCGCTGCGAAGGCTGACCGCCTCGTCCTCCGCCGAGCGCATCCGGCGGATCGCCAGGTTCATCCGGTCGATCACGGCCTTGCGCTCGACGAAGGCGAAAGACTGGCTGACCGTCAGCTCGAACGGCAGGCGGAGGATGTCGTCGAGCATTCCCGGCGTGGTGAAGCCGGGATAATCCTTGACCGACAGCATGCCGACGAAGCTACGCGGCTCATGGCCGCTCGGCCCAAGCTCGATCGCTTCCTGCCCAAAGCTGGCCCGGCGGATCGGCAGATAATTGGCAATATTCTCATGCGCCAGGCGGACGGGCCGTTGCTCGCCATTGAGCAGGCAGGACAGGAACTCGAGCGGCTCGGAATAATAGGCATCGCCATCTCGTCGGACTCGCAGCAGCTCCGGGCCATAGCTGGCCAGCGCCGACGTCAATCCATCAACCGCCGACGTCAGCTGTCGAAGGTCGTTATTGAGCGTCTCCCTGGCCTGCTTGATGGGGCCAGAGCGCAGCCGGTCGAGCAGTCCGATCCTGCCTTGCAGCGGGCGGCGGATGACGGTCAGGATAAGTTCGTTGACGTAGAGCTGCTTGGTGGCTTGGCGGGCTTTCCAGCGACGATCGAGCTCAGCCGAAAAACTGTCCGGGTATTCGCCGCCCAGGTCGACGTCGATCCGGCGGCGAAGAATGTGGTGATAAATGGCAAAGCGCGACGTGCCGATCGCGCGGAGCATCGCATCGCGCAGCTCGGCGCGATAGTTGAGCTCGTCGCTGTCTGCGGTTTCGAACAGCAGGCCGCGAAGGCGGATGAACTGCATCAGCCGCCCGTCATGGGTGGCGACAGTCCGCTCGTCGACAAGATGCGAGTAAGGCAGATGCCGCGCCACGCTCTCTTCGCGCGCGATCGCGCGGGCGTCGTCGGTCAGGCGCGGTATGAATTGCATCGCCACAGCTTGTAATTCTTGACCCGCGGACAGCGCATGGACCGGGTCAGCCACAGGTCGACTGCGCGTGGCTCGTGCAGGCAGATGAGGACGCCGGCAAGGTGGATGAGCACCGCCGCGGCCAGCACCCAGACCGAGCGGAAGATCAGGAAGAGCTCGGTCGCGACAATCGCGTTGATGACGAAATAGCTATAGGTCACGCCGGCGAACATCTGCGGGCGCGTTAGCGCCACGAAGACGGTGTCGCGGCGAAGCTGGGACATGTTGTTAGTAGCCCGTGGCGGCTGCGGACTGGATTCCGGCGACGATGCTGGCCGCGCCGAACAGGACGAAGCAGCCCAGGATCACCGTCGCCCCGTGACGCCAGTTGATCCGGCCGGTCAGCATCATGAAACCGACCGAGGCCACTGCGATCACCGCGATTACTGTAGCGACCGTGCCCATCAACGTGCCCTGAAGCCAGTTAACCGCCGAGACAAACACGCCCGACCCGGCGGGGTCGGCATAGCCATCCTGGGCATGGGCTGGAACAGAGATAAGGCCGACGAGGAAAACGGATAGAGCAGCTGCAATGCGCCCGGCAACAAACTTCATGAAACCCCCTCGATTCGGCAGGATCATAGTGGCCGAGAGGGCAGGTAAATCCAACCGTCAGCGCCGGAATTTTTTTAATGATTGCAGCACGGTCACGCCGGACCGGACTTCGCCCTTGCCCAATGATTCTCGACCCGCCTTCCATGCCCCCGCGGACCGTCGTCGCCTGATGTGCACATGGTTGGGCACTAGGCAATTGCACCGGACCTCAGCGCGCTTGGCGGTCCGCCTGTCCAGGTAGGCGTCGGTGGAGCGCAGCTGGCTGGTGATCTGGCTGGCCGGATTATGGGCGACCGCGGTGCCTGTGGCGCCGACCTTGCCGATCAGCAGGGCGTTGGCGGTCCCGGTCAGGTCGACGCCCCGTCCCGGCAGCCCGGCTACCGGGCCATATTCATAAGTCTGCGACGCGCCGTTGCCGAAGGTCAGGTGCTGGCAGACCTAGCGTCGAATTTAGTGCATTTAGTAAACTGTCACCGTAATTATAATTAGTGCATTTAGTAAACTGTCACCGTAATTCCGTCACCCACCGTAATTCCTGTCACCGTAATTCATAAACCTAACCGTGACGAAAAATTTTCTACCGTAATGTAGTGGCTCGAAATGAGATAATCGTCATCAAGAACGCGGTGCAACCAAATAGAACTGCCGCAAGACGATCGTCTATAGCGCCACGCAACCACATGATCAGAATTACCGAATAGGCAGCCAAAAGTATGCATGCCACCAGCATAGTGATCTTTTTCACCATTAGTTGCACCCCGGCGGTGGTGGGGCGAACCCCAAGGCGCTGGTTACGAGACCGGCAACTCCTCCCACAAATGTTGCAAACGGCACTGCCGCCTTTGCTGCTAGCTTAGAAAGCCAGCCAATCTGTCCCCCAGTAGCAGCGTTAGCGCCAGCACCCAGACCGACCGGAAAATCAGGAACAACTCGGTCGCCACCACCGCGTTGATGACGAAATAGCTGTATGTGACGCCGGCGAACATCTGCGGGCGCGTCAGCGCCACAAACACGGTATCGCGGCGAAGTTGCGACACCGGATCAGTAGCCGGCTGCGGCGGCGGACTGGATTCCGGCGACGATGCTGGCGGCGCCGAACAGCACGAAGCAGCCGAGAATCACCGTCGCGCCATGGCGCCAGTTGATCCGGCCGGTCAGCATCATGAAGCCGACCGAGGCGACGGCGATCACCGCCACGACCGTTGCCACCGTGCCCATCAAGGTTCCCTGCAGCCAGTTGACCGCGGACACGAACACGCCCGACCCGGCCGGGTCGGCAAAGCTGTCCTGGGCATGGGCGGATGTGGATATGAGGCCGGTGAGAAGGACGGACAGAACGGCGGCGAGCCGCCTGAAATCAGACTTCATGAAACCCCCTCGATTCGGCGACGATCATAGTGACCGAGTGAGGCAGGGAATCCAATCGGTGATGTGGAAAAATTCAGTTGATGTCAGGCGTCGGCAACTACGGTGACTGGGAGCGCCTCGCGCGTTGGCTCGTTACGGTGGCGGAGTGGAATGCGTGCGCCCGTTTGCGCCACGTGGGTTCACAAGTAACCAAAAAGCTATTCTCAACCAGCACAGTGAAAAATGCTTTTGGATTTGAGGTTAGAATGTGCCCGACACGACGACATCACAATTAAGCAACTTCGCGAGACCAATAACCCTACTCGGCACGTTTTCAATAAATGAATCCGATTCTGGTCGAATCGATAAGAATATGTCAACTCGATCTATCAATCTCTCAGACGACATTCTTTTGCAAACACTTTCAATGTCTGTATTGGCATTAATCTCTATAGTTATGTTTTTTCCCTGATTGTTCCGCAGCTGGAAGACTTCTGGGGAGAAATCCTTTAGGGAAAAACGAAGGGATGTGGCCTCGTCCTCGCTAAGAGGAAAAATTCTCAAATATGATCGCATAGCCATCTAATACCCACCAGATTCTTTAAATTCCTTGGCCAACTGCCTCAATTCATCCGGCGTGAAATTCTCGTCCCCGCGGCGCCCCTCTGCTCGCTTGATTCGCTCAATATAATCTCCAAATTCCCGCCGGTTAACACCATATTCTTTTGCAACTCTATCGACCTGCTTGCGATCCAACGTGTTCGAGCCGACGCCGCGACTGCCGCCAGGATTGCGTGAGCCACCCGAAATCATGGAAGAAAGAGTGTTGACGATGCTACTCAAGGGGCTCGAAACGACCGCCTTTGGGGCGTTGTCACATGAGCACAAAGCAGCAACCTGCTTGTTTAAATCCTTGGCTTGACTTTCGAGACTTCCGCTGAACGTGCGAGAAACATGTTGAGACGTATGGATTTGTCCGTCGGACCCAATGGATTTAGAAACAAAAACAAGTGTGACATTGTTGCGACCGTCGTCCGACTGGTGGCAAACAGGGGGGCGATCGCCGAGTTGAGTGCACGTCACCTTAGTTTGACCATCCGGATCCACTGCATTGACCGGATCATTCCCGACGTACGCATAAAGATTGACCTGGTCGTCATATCCGATGGGATCGGTCTGCATGAACCGGCCCAGAGTGGGCGAGTAGATGCGGGCCTTGTAGTGGTACATGCCGAGCTCGGGGATCCAGGCTTGGCCGGTGTACTGAAACCGGCCCCAATTGTTGGGGCCGGGGATGCCATATTCATCGTAGGTGGCGACCGTCGTCCGGTTGCCAGCGCAGTCTGCCGCCGCGATCATCGATCCCTGATAGTCGAGGTGGAGGAACCGGCTGTTGTTGCAGTCCAGTGCGCCGCCCGCGTCTGCGAGGACAACCTCGTCGGCGCCGGGTCCGAAGAAATAGCGCCATTTCACGGTGCCGTTCTGATCATACTCGGCGGCAAGCTGGTCGCCGTCATAGACGAACCGTGTGATGCCGGGGGTGCCGCCGGAGGTCTCGAACAGCCGGCCGAGCGGGTCATAAGTGAGGCTGGCCCGCAGGGCGCCGGTGAAATTGGTGACCGGACAGCCGGGCACTACCTGCGCCCGCTTCTCGATCAGCCGGTTCTCAGTGTCATAGCGATAGACGCTGGTGCCGTCCGCGGTAATATTGCCGTTAGCGTCATGGCAGAAGCTGGCTGGGCCAGCGGCCTGATACTGGTTGATGCCGTTAGTCGCATAATTGCGATCGACTGTAACTGCGCCGGTCCAGGCGTAGACGTCATTGTCCCGCGTCTGGCTGATGATTTGGCTTGCCGGATTGCGAGCGTAGGTCTGGAATGCGTTGTGTGAGCTGTTGGCAAAATTCTGGGCGAGAGCGCCCAGACGCGAAACGCTGTCATAGCCATAGGTCGTCGAGCTGCTGCCCCGGGTGGTCTGCGTGCGACGGCCTAGGGTATCATAGCCGATGAGCATGAACTGGGTGGTGCCCGCCCCGGTAGTCCAGCTCGCATTGGTGAGCCGGTTGAGGCCGTCATGGCCCATGGAGAAGGTGACGCCGTCGGGATGGATCAGATTGGTGCGTGTGCCGTTGGCATTGTGCCGATGGCCAAGCACGGCGCTGAACCCCGACATCGTGATCGTCGAGGAGTAAAGTTCACCGAACCCGGTGTAGGCGCTGGTGATCCCCTCCCCATTGAGACTGTCGAACCGCGACTTGGTCATCAGCCCGCGGAGATCATAGTCGTAGAAGGCGTCCCGGCCCACCGTGGCGCTTTGCGTGACGCATGAGGTGGTGCTGGTCACGCATTTGCTGGTCATCCGGTTCAGCGCATCATAGCTGTAGCGGATGATCGAGCCGTCGCGCTTTCTCAGGGACGTGCGGTTGCCGTTGGCGTCATATCCATATTCTTCATAGTCCGTCGTCGAGGGCGTGGCTGCGAGCGCCTTGTCGGGGAAGTACCAGCCTTTCTGGCGGTCGTGACCGTCATAGCTCATCCTCGCCTTGAACCCCCGCGCGTCGGTCATGCTGATCACCTTCAGGCTCGAGCTGTAGGTGTAGCTGGCATAATCCTGCACCAGCGGCGTGCCATATCCCTTATGGATCTTTGTGACCGTGCCAGGCGCTCCCGGAAGATATTCATTGCGCGTGATGCGATCGGGACCGTTACTGCCCTCCGTTCCCAAAGTGCAGGCCGAGGCCGGTGGACTGGCGAACGCTGCCGGGTTCATCCGCACCGCAGTGCATTCCAGCTCGCCCGAGGGATAATATTTGAACTGGGCCAGGGAGGCGATCGCCCCATTGTCGCCCCTCACCGTCTCGCTGAGCTTGTGGCCCAGATTGTCGTAGGTGCGGTCAACCGTCGAATGGACCGTGAACACGCTCGTCGACCAGTCCTTGGGCGCCACCGCCTCCGACTGCCATGTGTTCAGCACGCCGCTCTCGACCTTCGTCAGCCTTCCCCAGTCGTCATAGGTGTTGCGCACCGCCAGGAACGACCATGGTGCGGCTCCCTCGGCATCCGGCGCGATCGTGCCCGTCACCCGGCCGAGCGCGTCATAGCGGCTCGCGCTGGTGTAGGCCGAGGGCGAAGACTGTGCGAAGGCGGGAGCGGCGCCCAGGACCGCGTTGCCCAGAGTGAGTGCGCTGCCCAGCAGCGCGCGAAGGTGAAGCGCGCTCACGGGCAGACTCCCAGATTGGCCATCGGCTGGGTCTCGCTGATCTTCCGGCCGTTGGCGTCGTAGCCATAGCAGGTCCGGCGCGTCTGAAACTGGCCAGCGGCATCGTTGTACGCAGTGACCGCCACACCGCGCAGCAGCAGGTTGTTGGGAGCGCCCGAGGTCGGGCCGTAATCATAATCGGTGATCACCTCGTCGGCCGCGCCGCCGGCGCATGTCTGCCCTGATGCGGCGGTCGTCTTGCAGAAGCGCTCGCGCGTCTTGACCCAGATCGGCGTGGTGGCCTGGACAAAGCTACCCGACGAGCTTTTTACGAGGGCGTAGCGCTGGGAATATTCGTAGCGAGTTTGCGGCCGGATGCCATTGGCGCCGGCCGGCAGCGTCATGGTCAGAACGCCACCATGCGCTGAGCCATAAGTGTAATCAGTCTGGTTGCCGCGTCCATCGACTTGCGTAATCGGCTTGTTGCAGAGCTTTTCGCTGGCCGCATTGCACAAGGTTGGATAGGCGTACAGGTTGGCAGCCGGAAAGGTTTGCGATCGCGTGATATTAGCATCGGTGTTGCCCGTCTTGGGCTTTTCAGCGATTGTCCACGCGTTGTCGAGATAGTCCTTGGTGATCGTGATCTCGCGTCCGTCGATATAGCGCGCCTTCTTCAGCTTGACGCCATCATACTCGAAATAGTTCGGACCACCTCCCGGCGCGGAAAGTGTCTTCAGCAGGCCATCTTCGTAGTAACCCTCGGCGCCGAAGCCCGGCCCACTCATGTGGGCAGAACTTAGCACTGGCGGCCCGCCGGGATATTTGGGCGGATCGTCGCCGGTCGGCCCATTATCATATTCATAGGTGTAAGTGTTGCCGTTGGCATCAGTTTGAATGCGGACCTGGTTGGCCTTCGTCATGATCGTGGCCTCGCCGGGCTGCGGGCCATATGTGTTATTGAACTCGCAAGTCGAGGAATTGGGGAGGGTCATGCATTGCATCAGCCCCCCAACATAAGTGATGGTTGAGGTCAGCCCGGCCACGTCGACTACCGAGTTTGTTTGCAAGAAACCGCCCGTTAGAATCGTGTTGTTCAGCGTCAGCGAATAAGCCGACGCTGAACAGCTTGTAGTGGCCGTCGCATAGGTGATCGTCCGATTGAAGCCGCAAACCTTCACCTGCGCCCCGCCACTCAAATACTCATAGCGCATCGCATAGCCGCGATTGCTTTCGAAGAAGGTCACGCGGTCTGAGGAATCGTAGGTGACGTTGATCGTCGAACCGTCGGCGTAAGTTACCAACGTAACCCGCGCCTTGGGCGGGCTGTCTGACCCATACTCGGTGAACTTATAGGTGGTGCCAGACGCATCCGTGACCGTGAAGCCAGGGTTGTCAGCTTTAAGCTTCCAGCCGACAGAAGTGGTGCTCCACCAGACATACCCGTTTGACCCCGAGACGAAATCCATGGTGAGATCGCCAATGCTGACCGTTCTGACGGGCTGGCCGGCGCCGTTCACCGTCTGCAGCGTTCGCACATAAGTCTTGCCGAGGAATTGGAGATCGGACTTATTGAAGCCGCGCTCCAGTTGAAACGGGCCCGTCGAGAAGGTGTAGGGCCAGTAACGGAACTTGCCGGTCTGCAAATTTACGACCAGCGGCGTGTCGGTGTACTGCGGCGGAAACTCCGCCCGAAAATCTGCAGCAGACGCGGTCGCTGAAAGTAAGCTCAGCATACCGCCTAGCAGAACAGCCCTATATCTCCCGCGCCTCGGCATAGGATTTAGCCTCTCCAGCTTATTCATTGATCTCAGGCTCTTCGGGCGGAGGGGCCGCAAACATGTTGTCGTCATCTTCGATCTCGCCTGCCCCTTGCGCATCTGCAATCACGGCCCCGCCGGTGGCACTGGAAAGATTGACGTACATGGTCTCCGGCGGCTCAGTGATGCTGTTGTTACGGGTCGTTACCGTGACCGACTTGGAATATTCACCGGGACCAAATGTCAGCGTTCCCGACGTCGTATAGTAGTCGGACGCGCCGGAGGCGGTCCCATTTGCGGTCGCGTAGTTAACGCTGACCGTCACGTACGTGCCGCCCGTCTTCGTCACTGTGAAGATCAGGTCTGAGACACCTTCTGTTGCGTAGGCGTCGCTGATGCTGAAGCTTGGTGGCAGATCGTCGTCGTTGATCGTGGCTGCACCCTGCGCGTCGGTAATCGTGGCGCCGCCGGTCGCTCCTGAGAGATTGACGTGCAGGTTCTCGGAGCCTTCTCCAGTCTCGTCGTTGATCGTCGCGACAGTGATGCTCTTGGTCGTATCGGACGACCCAAACGTCAACGTACCGCTGGTGGCGGTGTAATCGGACTCCACTACCGCAGTGTTGTTGGCTGTGGCGTAGTTGATATCGAAACTGACCGAGGTTGTCCCGGTTTTGGTAACTATCAGAACAAGGCTGGAGCCCTCGGTAGCCAATGCATCGCTGATGGCGAAGCTTGGTGGCACTCCATTGTCGTTGATGGTTCCCATCCCAGACGTATCGCTGATCGTTGCGCCGCCCGTAGGCGCTGAGAGGGTGAAGCTGAGCGTCTCCGCGCCCTCGTGTGTAGATGTATAAGTCGTCGGAACGCTAACCTGCTTCGATACCTGCCCCGGCTCAAACGTCAGTGTCCCGCTGGTGTACGTATAATCAGTGCCCGACAAAGCGGAGCCGTTGGATGTCTCGTAATTAATGCTGAAGTTGGATGAAGCCGCGCCGGCCTTGGTGACGAGGAAAGTCAGCGACGTACCTTCGGTCGTAACCGCATCGTTGACCCAAAAGCTGGGTGCAGACGTTCCTGTGGCGCAATTCGCCGCTGTCGCGACCCTCACATTCGAACGATTTGCAGCCTCGTCATAGGAATAGCAGGCGCTTGCGCCATTATTCACCGAGCCGCTGCGCGAGACCTTAACCAGGCGCCCGAGCGCATCGTAGGTGTATTCGACAGTTTCTGAAGCCGATAAAGTAAATATTGGGCTAAAACAGGATGTTGCAAGTACAAGCGCCCACAGCGAGCGCCAGCGACACGTCATAAATGCCCCCTTTTAAGGGGATCCGCCCGAGTCCAATGCCCCCCCCTGGTCCGCCAATTGCTCGCAAGACCTACGTGTTCTGTCAAGCGGCCCGAAAAACTTTCCTCGAACTTGAGGAGTCAAAGAAAAATATTACATGAGTACAGATGTTTAGTCGGCGGCACGGGCATCGGGCATTCATAAATGGCAATTGGTGTCCGCCACCGTCCGGGCCCCGGACCGGCGATCACCCGAACTGCTTCTGGGAGGCTATCCCTTCTGCCGAGTTCCGCGAGCCGGGGCTCGAGCTCGCCTTCTGGCATATGAGCACCCCGGCGAGGTGAATCAGCACCGCCGCGGCCAGCACCCAGGCCGAGCGGAAGACCAGGAACAGCTCGGTCGCCAGCACCGCGTTGATGGCGAAATAGCTGTAGGTCACGCCGGCAAACATCTGCGGGCGCGTCAGCGCCACAAAGACGGTATCGCGGCGAAGCTGCGACACTTAGCTCAGTAACCGGCTGCGGCGGCGAACTGGATTCCGGCGACGATGCTGGCCGCGCCGACGGGACGAAGCAGCCGAGGATCGCCATCGCGCCCTGGCGCCGGTTGATCCCGCCGGTCAGCATCATGAACCCAACCGAGGCGAACTCGATCACCGCAATTGGCGCATGTGATAACCTGGACCACTATTTCGTTTTGCGGACCCGTATAAAGAACCAACTGACTATAAGTCGGCCAATTAATATTATCAAATAGATCACCGCAGAAATAAGAAGCGATCTTGTTAGGGGCGACTTTCCTCCGACATCGAGGAAGCTATAAATAAAAATTCCAATAATTATTGTGAAAGCTAGAAAATATACTGGTTCACTTCTTACTTTCATGTCAGTCTTTCTAATGATATCTACGGCAGCGTCATATCATCAGCGCTAATCTAGGGCTCCTTGGCCGCACCGCGGGTCTCCACCGGTCGCGTCTTTTACGTCCCGCCACAGGGAAATTAGACCGACAACGACTGCACCTTTCGTAGCGGCCCCCTTCACAACTCGCTCAGCGGTCGGGTTTTTATACTTGTCGACTACGTCTACTCCAGAGCCGACTAGTCCAAGGGTCACGGTGTCAAGAATTGAGCTTTTCATCGCTTCCCACCGGAGATTACCACAATACGCGTTGTCCGCTCTTCTTTGCCTATCCTTCTCTTTCAACCGATCGACGCGCTCCTGTGCTGTCTCTTCCAAGACGCTGTTTTGCGCTAGGTCTGGAAGTGAAATCATCGGTCCGACATTCATCTGCCCCAGGCTCCAGGCGTTTCTGAGACTCTCCAGCGGATTATAGTCGTCCGGCCGAATTCCGGTGACCACAATATCTGCCCCATCACCTGGACAGTTAGAGCTGCCGTAGTTCTGGGTTGTCAGACAGCTCAAATTGCCAGTGCTTAGCCCGAGCGGGTCAACCAGGCCTATCGGATCGTTGTGGACGTAGGCATAAACATTCATCCCGTCTCCATACCCGATCGGATCGGTCTGCAGGAACCGCCCCAGGGTCGGCGAGTAGGTCCGTGCCTTGTAGTGGTACATGCCGAGCTCGGGCAGCCAGACCTGGCCAGTATATTGGAACCGGCCGTAGTTGAGGTTGTTCCCAGACCCATCGGTCTGCGGGATGCCATATTCGTCATAGCTGTTCTTCGCGAACGCGTTGCCACTGGCGTCGCTAACGGCGATGATCGACCCCCGCTCGTCAGCGTGGAGGAAGCGGCGAGTGGTCGTGCCCGAGCCTTCATACTGGACCAGTGGCTGGTCCATTCCCGGGCCATGGACATAGCGGCGCAGCACGGCGTTGGATCCGTCATATTCCGCGATCAGATCCAATCCGTCGTAGCCGAACCGGGTGACCGTGGCGCCCACCGTGATTTCCTTGAGGCGTAGCGCGGGATCATAGGCTAGCATCGTTCCATTCGATGCGTAGGTCAGCATATTCTCGCTATTGTAGGTGTAGGTTGTCGAGCCGGCCGAGGTCAGGTTGCCGCGATTGTCGTACGTCGGAGTAATCGCACCGGTTAGGGTCAGCTGGTTGAGACCGTTTGACGTGTAGGGCCGGTTGACCGCCGCCGCACCGGTCCAGGCATAAGTGTCCTTGGAACGGACTTGGCTCATGATCTGGCTGGCCGGATTGTAGGCGATGCTGCCGATGTTGAGGTCATCGGCCGTGCCGGCGAGGTCATGGGTCAAACCCGCCAGCCGCGAGACCGGATCATAGGCATAGTAGGTGGCCGCCCCGTTACCGAACACCATCGACGTACGACGACCGAGATCGTTATGGTAGAAGCTCGCGAGGACACCGATGCCGGACGTGGCGCCATTCTCGCGGATCCTGGTCATCTCACCGGTAACTAGATAATCATAGTCCATGTAGAGGGTCGGGCTCGTGCAACTGCCCGCATAAGTCAGCCTGGTCCTCCGTCCGGCAGCGTCCCAGTTCGAGCAAATCGTCCCCTGCGGCCCCGTTTGGGTGAGATTTCGGCCCAAAGCATCGTAAGTGAAGGACAGGGTTTCGCCCGTCGTCTTTGCCGCAGAACGCAGCCGACCGAGATTGTCGTAGGAGTAGCTAGTCGTCGGCTCGGGGTTGGGCGGTCCCTTGGCGGTCAGGCGACCGAGCGCGTCGTAAACGTAATTGAACGGGTTGCTGCCGCTTCCGCCGCGCGGGATTCGCGATGCAATCGTGTTTGAGGTGCGCGTGCCGCCGCTCGTCGTCTCATAAATCAGCTGCTCATAATCACTGGTCGAGCTGGTGCCGGCACCTTTGGTGGGGCTGGGCATGCGCGTTTTGGACAGGCGGTCATGACCGTCATATTCATAGGTGGTAAGGTTGTTCTCACCATCTTTGAGCGTCGCGAGCAGACCGTTGCTCGTATAGGTCAGCGTCCGCTCGGCCACCTCCTGACCAGCAATGCCGACGGCGACTCTACTCTCTTTGACCTGCCCGACCTCGTTATAGACCATCTTCGTGATCTGGTCGGGACCGTTGGGTCCATTCGTCTGCGGCGTGCAGTTGTTCGACTGGCCATTCCATTGCGCCGGGTCCATGCGCATCGCCGAACATTCGGGCCGCCCGAGAACATCGTAGCTAAGGTGGGTGACCGCATAGACCGCGCCGCCACCCGACAAGCTGCGCTTCTTGGGCCGGCCGTAACCATCGAACTCTATGTCGACAACCTCCGCCGCAGCGAAATTCGTCCAGTCAGCATCCGACTGGGTGTTGACCGTGCCAATCTCTCTCTTCGAGATCTGGCCATCCGACCGATAGGTGGCACGAATGGCTCTCGGTTTGAGAGCCCCCGCTGCATCAGGGTCGGGCGAGATGGTTCCTATCGGCTGGTCGGCGTCGTCGTAGCGATACCGCGTCGTATCTGCTGTTCCGCTAAGCGGTCCATCGACAGTCAGCAGATTTCCGCGAACGTCATATGTGTTCACCGTTGTCGCCGCAACGGCGCCGGCCCCAGTGCCGTTGCCGCTGCGCCGCGTGACTGACGTCGGCATCAATTGATTATTGTATGCATCAATGACCGTCCTGGTCTCGTCGGCGGTGCCGGCACAGCTCGCCAGGGTTTGGCACTGCGACACGGTGTCGAGCACGTAAACAAGGTCACCAGATTGGCTTGTTGCCTGCTTATAGGTGTACCTTGTTTGGGGCTGCACTGCCCCTGTCGTTGGGGCAGGCGAAGTTGCAGTTAGAATGCCGCCATGTTGCGGGTCATAGGTATAGACGGTCGTATTACCACGCGCATCCGTGACCGAAGTTGGCTTGTTGACGACCTTTGCTCCGACAGCTTCATATAACGCCGTGCTGACGATGTTCGGCAACGATGACCCTGGCTTGGGGATTTGGGTGACTTTGGTAATCTGGCCGTTCGAGTTGCGCTCATACTGGACCTGATTTCCTTCGGGAAACGTCACACCGAGAATGCCCCCTGTGGTGGAATCGTTCGAGTAACTCGTAGTACGATTCAATTCGTCGCTGACGGACGTCACTCTGCCTGTCGTGGCATCTGTGATAACCTTTCTGGTCTTCCCATGAGGATCTGTGACAGTTGCGCTTGTAACCTGGCCGTCCGTCGCCAGGTAGGCGTAGGTCCACGTGCTTCCGCCAGCGGTGACGGACTGCACGCGATTGCTGCCGTCATAAGTAATGGTCTTCACCGTTCCCGCAGGGTCGGTGATGGTCAGCTGGCCAGCACTACTGGCGCGTGTTGTCACCCGATTGAGATTGTCGGTCGCCGTCCATGAACCAGTTCCGTAGGTCAAAGTGGTCGATGACCAATTCCGAGTAAACGTACATGTTTCGGCTGTCGGACTGCAGGCGTCGACCGAGGTGTTGATTGCCGTCACCTTCGAAAGCGAAGGTCCATTATACTCGTACTTGAGCATGTAACCGCGGCTGCTCGACACGGAGAGAAGCACGGGGTTCCAGCTGCCTGTCCTGTAGGCGTAGGTGAGCTTCTCTCCGTTCGGCAGGATGCGGTTCGTTATCTTCAAGACGGGGTTGCCGGAAACCGCCTGAAAAATGGTAACCGTCCCGTCCGCGTCCGTGTGCGTATAAGTTTTTGTGGCGCTGTCGTACGCAAGAGATTGCCCGATCGTCCCTCCATAGGGACCGATGCTCGAGTGAATGCTGTGCCTCCAAAACAGCCCAGAACGCCCACCTGCGCTGATCTTAATAAGTATCAGCGGCTGACCATTATAGTTCCATGGCGTTTCTGTCGCAGTGCCCCATTGGCTGTCCCACTCCCACGTGCCTGTGTAGACGTGCGATAGTTCGCCATCTGCTGAACCGATGCTCGCGAAGACTTGCGAGGCCATGAGCTTACCGCTGGATAGATCGACGCCGTTCTGATCGACCGCTGAATAGACCGGCGGTCCAGGCATTTCAGGCACGGATTGCCCATGTGCAGGCGCAGAAAGCGCCGTCGAGGCAAGGAGCGCGCCGACCGTCAGAAATTTCTGGTGTAGCTTCATTAGTAGCCCCCCTCGAGAACATCGTTTCCTTGCTTGTTCGTGGCGCCTTTAGGCGTGGGCGGCAGGCGTCATCCGACCGGCCCGGTAACGGTGCCGCTGTTCGTCAAGGTACAGCCTGTTCCATTCTTGCGGACTGCGTAGCCGGTCCCGCCACCGGCGACCGCTGGCGAATAGGCGGCGGTTCCCGGCGATCCGGCCGCTCCATATCCACCTCCCGCGCCCCCGGCCGGTCCATTGAGATTGCCACCTGCACCGCCACCGGTGGCGGTGCCAGGCGAGCCCGGGCCGCCGATTGCGTTTGTTCCGACGCCCCCAGCTCCGCCGCTGCCGTTGGGAGCGCCGCCGCCTCCACCCGAACCTGGGATGTTGATCGTGCCGCCAGGGGAAGGTGAGATTGCTCCGCTGCCGCCACCTCCGCCGCCACCACCGCCCTGGACGGTTCCGCCGCCATTAACTGAGATCGCGATTGGCGCGTTGCAACGAATTGCGTCTCCGCCAGCCCCACCTGCGACTCCTGGCGTTGTGCCGGAGCCGCCATTGCCACCGTTTCCACCGCCGCCGCGCACGATGCCGCCACTGTTGACGTTCAGAGCCAAGGTGACACCGGTCGGCCAGGGCCCGGTATCTATAGCCATGCCTCCACCCGACGATCCGGTGATCGTGACCGAGTTGCCTACGACGAACGTGTACGAAACACCGCTTGCGCCGGTGTACCCGTTTTGATTCGCGACAGTCCGCAGGTTCTTGCCGCTGCCGCTCGTTAGTTGAATCGTTGTCGAGGGTGGCGGGACGCCGCTGCAATCCGAGGCGATTGCGACGGATACGTTCTGACGGTTGTCGGCACGATCATATCGGTAGCAGGAAGTGGTTCCATTGTTGATGGTGCCACTTCGTGAGACCTTTACGATGCGACCTCGAACATCGTAGGCGTAGCTGATCGTTTCGGAAGCGAACGCTGCAACGCCTGGGTAAGAGAATGAAAATAATAGCCCGAGCGCAAGTATCGAGCGCCATCGTCCCGCCATGAGAGCCCCCCATTTTGTGGGTCGGCCCGAGCAGTTACCTTCCCCGTTAGCGGTAACACTTCTTCAACATAATTACACTGTCAAGACGACATCCCAAATTCTTGTGGATAAGTTGGCTCGCGATCGATTTTACGGTGGCCATAGTTGCAATGGCTGGGCGACCGGCTGATTTAGAGCGTGCTATGCTCTCCGCGAACGACCGCAGTGGGTCGAAACCGGTCGTTTAGGTCACGAACAGCGAGCGGATCGAAATTCCCTGAGCCGTTGCGAATGGAAGCGCTTGAATTCGCTTCTGCGGAAATCGGGCTTCGCTGTTTTGCAATTACTTTTTCCCTGTTGCCTCCCAAGGGAATTCAGCTTGAGACTGGCGGAAAACCGCTGCGTTCCTACTCGCAACAAGTACTAGCGCCTGCAAAAAACCGAAGGTTTCCCTGTAAATGCCTCGATTTCAGGGGAATGGGGCCGGAGACTTGTGCTCGTCCGACTGCCTGCACCTCCATCCCTCAACAAAATCCGCAGAAAACTCAGAAAATATTTTTGGGTCATCCATTATCCAAAGCTGGGTTATCCATTTTTGCGTAGCGTGAGGCAGCTTTAGCCGATTCACGGCCGACCTTGTCCAACAGCGGAACCCAAGACTCGCGCTGCGATCAGCAAGGCCGCAAGCAGCAGGCCCCGATCCTCGCTCGGAGGGGAGACTGGATCCGCTGCCAGACTTCGCTTCGATACCGCCATCTTCGCCCCTCCATTTCTCGAGCGACGGGCTGTCTTCGCTCCTACAGGTTTCCGATCGCCCACGGACCCCGAATGGCGGCCGTAAGACCTGGGGTCTGGATGTTGACGAACAAGGTATGGCCTGTCGGATCGAACGTCGCGCCGGCGAACTCCTGGTCGCGATAGTCATCGGCCGCGAACTGGCCGGTGCGGCCCATTTTGGCGATGTCGGCGTCGGTCAGCATGATGTTGTTCTTGCCGAAGATGTAGGCCTCGCCGGCGGCGGTATAGCCCATCATGCGGTTGCCAGGGCCAAAGCCGTCGTCGACGCTCGTGCCGTCATCGCAACTGAGCAGGCCGCCGCGCGGCGAGAAGACGATGTTGTCCGGGTTGTTGCCGGCAACGCGGGCGGCCGCGGCGTAAATCAGCTTCAGGCTGCCGCGTTCGGGATTGCTCTTGCTCGGCGTGTAGATCCACACGGCCCCGAGCCCGCGACCGTCGATGCCGGCGCTGTTCTTGCCGAAGCTGGTGTCAACGACTGCGAAGGACCCGTTGTGATACCAGATGCCTTCGCCGCGGCTCATCGTAAGCGCGCCCTTGCTCACCGCCTCCAGGTAGGAGCCGGAAGCATCGCCGACGGGATCGGCATCCGGCTGATCGATGTTCACCCATTCGATCTCGAACGTCTGGCCGACCGACTGAACGGCGTTGGCACCGCCCAGCGCGAGCAGCTTGGCCGCGTTCACGCCGACGAGCTTCGCCGCCTGCAGCGCGCCGCCCTGCGCGAGAGCGCCGTACTGCTTCGAAACATTTGTCGGCTTGTAACGATAGAAGCCGGACAGGTTGCGCTCGTCTTCGGTCAGGTAGACATAGCCCGTGGCCGGATCGACCGCGACCGCCTCGTGCGAGAAGCGCCCCATGCCGACGATCGCCTGGCCCGTGGTTTCGCTGGGGTTGGTCGAGCACTCGAACACATAACCGTGTTTCTTGCCCCCCTGACTGGTGGCGTCGTAGGTCGTCTCCTCGCAGGTCAGCCACGTGCCCCACAGCGTGGTGCCGCCGGCGCAATTGGTGGCGGTGCCGCCGAGCGTCCCGCGGTGATCGAGCAGCTCGCCGTTGCGAACCCGGAGCACGGTACAGCCGCCGCCGAGCTGCCCGCTGACTCCGCCCGAGGTCTGCACGGCCGTGTCATACTGGCCCACCGTCTGGATGATCCCGTTCGCCCCCGACACTTCATGGTTGCGGATCAGGAAGACATCGCGGTTGCCGGGACCACCAATCCTCACCACGCCCATGCCGTCGTGGCTGCCTTTCACGCGCTGACCGTCGGTCATCATGTCGCCGGTCCAGCTGAACGTGCGATAGGTGAAGCCGCGCGGCAGCTTCAGAAGTGGCAAACCCGTGCTCTCGTCCGCGACCGGGAAAATCGGCCCATAAGGGCTCGGCGCCGGCTCGAGCTGCCCGCTTCCGGTCGCCGCCATTGCCTGGCGCGACATCAGCCCACCAAAGGTTCCTCCAATGGTCGCTACCAGTCCAGCCTTTGCTCCGCCGCGCAGCAAAGCCCGTCGATTGAAGCCCATGTCCGTCATCTTGTGCCTCCCTGTTGAACGGGGTTGCACCCACGACTGCGCCTTTCCTGCTCGCCGACAGCGCCCGCCAAACGTGCGAGCTAGGCGGTCTGTGTTACATTTTTGTGGTACCAGTTCCGCAACCGGATCCGCTACCGCTTTCTCACCACGCCTTGACGAGCGTCAGCCGGGCAGAGCGCGATAGCGGAGATCGCGGATCCTGACGCTGCCCGCGCCGGCGCTGTAAACGGCAGGCTTCAGGCTCAGGAAGCCGCCGAACACATTATGGTGCAGTCCCGACACCTCCATTTGCCACGGGTGTTGGGTCCAGCTGGCCCCGCCGTCGTGGGTGTAGCTGAAGGTCACGATGTTGTGGTCGTTCTTGACGCGAAGACCGACCGTCGAACTGGCCAGCTTGGCCCGCATCCAGCTCTGCTCTTCGCCGTAGATGAAGGTCCGCATCTCGGTCGAAGTGAACCCGACACCGGCGAAGGCCCGCTCGCTGTAGAATAGCAGCAGGCCGCCCTCGCCCCCGCCCAGCAGGTCCAGGGTCACCGTCGCTTCATAGGCACGATCACCGACGATGAACGACAGCGGCGAGCAATCGGCGGGCGAACTGCCCTTGCCGGCGACGGTGATCGATCCCCGGTCGAAGCGAACGCGCTTCATTTCGTCAGTTGCGGGATTGTGGAAGCTCCACTGCACGCCGAACTTGTTGCCGTTGAAATCGTCCGACAGCGGAAATCCGGCCAGGCCGGGGGTACCGCCAGCCGGCTTACGTAGCGGCATGGAAAGGTCCCCGCCCCTCGCGCGGAACCAGCCGTCTGCGGTCCATTCGATCGGCTCCATCAGGGTCTGGCGGCCGAGCGTCCGGAAGCCATTCTCGTAGCCGTGATAGATCATCCACCAGTCGCCGGCAGGGCCTTCGACCAGGCTGGCATGACCCCTCGACCACCAGGGCTCGTCGGCGCTTGTCGTGCGGACGAGCGGATTGCGCGGGCAATGCTCCCATGGCCCGTGGATCGACCTCGATCGGGCAGCGATGACCATGTGGCTGGTCGGCGGGCCGGATGTGCCGCCGACCGCCGTGATCAGGTAGAAGTAATCCCCGTGACGAAGGATCTTCGGCCCTTCCGGGGCGAACATCTCGACCACCCAGTCCGCGGGATATCGCCACGGCTCGTAGGCCGGCTCGAGCTGGCCGTCGGTTGCCAGCCCGTCGTCGGTCAGCTTCACCCGCCGGATGCCGTTGACGAACAGATAGCGCTTGCCGTCCTCGCCAACGGCGTGGCCCGGATCGATCGCCCCTGGCAGCTTGAGGTCGATCGGCTCGCTCCACGGCCCGCGGATATCGTCCGCCCAGATGACGTAGACGCCCTGCTGCGCACCCTCGCCGAACGGAACTACGGGAATATAGATGAAATAGCGGCCGTCATGCTTGACCAGGTCCATCGCCCAGACGCTGCCGAGTGGCTCCTTCAATGCCGGGCCAATCGGGGCCCAGTTCACCAGGTCGCGCGAGTGCCAGATGATCACGCCCGGATAGGACACGAACGACGAAAAGGTCATGTAATAGTCAGACCCGTCCTTGAGGATCGTCGGATCCGGATGATCGCCGGCAATGATCGGGTTGAGATAGGTGCCATTGCCGAGGTCGGCCTTGCGCTGGCCCTCGATCCCTGCGGCCCACCGCTGCGGCACGGGCCCGCATTTCGGGGGCGGCGAACCGCTCGGTGCGCGCGATCGATTTTGGGCGGCTCGGGCCACGCCCGGCACTGCCAATGAGCCGGCCAGCAACGCCTTGAACGCGCCCCGCCGCGTCGAATTCATCGTCAACGACCTCGCTCGCCGGCGCCCCCGCCCGCGACGGGCTCCAGCTGAAGCAGAACCACGTCGTTGGTTCGCATCGGGATGGTCGTCGAGAACCGACCGTCCGCGCCAATCCGGACATTCGTCGAAGCTTCCGGCAAATCGCGGGTCAGACCTTGCAGCTCATTGAGCTGCTGCGGGGTAAGCTCCTTCGGAGATCCCATCTCCAGGTAGCGTGTATAGGCGTCGTTTTTTCGAAAGCCCGTGCGGTAGACGCGGAGACGATAGGCTCCGGGGTTCAGTCCGGACAGACGGATGTTCGCGTCTGGCGCTGGCTTGGTCGGAAGTACTTTGGTGAAGAAGGGCCGGTTGCTGGTCGGCTGGTCGGGCAGCTCCCAATCCCACACCAGGACGGAAGCCCGATTGCCTTCGGCCGCGGACAATGACTCTGCGTCGCCGGTGGGTAGTTCGCGCCCTTGCAGCAGGTTTAGATATTTGTAGGTGAACCAGGAGGCCTTGCGGATACCCTGCATCGTCATCAGGCCGAATCCGCCGTGGAACGGTTTGTCCGGCGGACCGGCTTCGAAGAAGATGTCGGTATAGGTCCAGTAGCTCATGCCCTGCGCAAAGGGGCGCGCTGCCTTAAGCTTGTCGAGGATGTAGGCCGCGCTGATGTAGCTGTCATGGATCGGGTCGCGCGGGTTGTAGCTGCTGCTCCACTCAGTGAAGTAGAGTGGCAAGTGCGGGAACTTCGACGCCGCGATCTGCTCGCGCACCCGGCGCACGTCGCCTGTGATCGCGTCCGGATTTCTCGACAATTTGTTGTCGTCCTGTCCGTACTCGTCGAGAAAGCCCCCATCCACGCCATAAGTATGGGTGGTGACGAAATCGATCGGCACGGTGCGTGAGGCCGCGTACTCGAGCAGCTCCGGCACCCAGGCCGCTCCGGCGGTCGAGGGGCCGCCCACCTTGAGTGCCGCATCGATCGCTTTGATGGTGCGCGCGCTGTTCTCGTAAAGCTCGAAATAAGCCTTCTGATCCGCCTTTTCCCAAAATCCGTCGAGGTTGGGCTCGTTCCAAACCTCGAAGAACCAGGTGCGGATCTCCTCCTTGCCGTAGCGTTGCTGGAGGTGCCGTACGAAGGCGTCCACCAGATCACGCCACATCTCTGGCTTGGGGTGCGATGTGTTGCCCTTCCAATAGAAAATGCTGTTGTCCGACGTCTTCATCGCGCGCGGCGTGAAGCCGAGCTCGACGAACGGCTTGATCCCTCTCGCCAGGAGCCCATCGTACAGCTGGTCGATCTTCGTCCAGTCGTAGCTGACGCGGCCATCCGGCCCCACCTTCACCGTTCCCAGATCGTCGTGGAAGATGTCGTGGTGGCGGATGTAGCGGAAGCCGAGCTCGTCGACGGCGGTCTTGAGCTGCGCCATGCTGTCGGGCCGGATCAACGTGGCCGAATAATCCGAACCGACGGAGAAATTGAACGACCTATCCAAGGGCTTGCCGGCCTTCGTAAGATCGACCTCGATGCGCCGCGATGGCGCCGATGGGGTCTGGGCAATGGCCGGTGCCGTCAGGCACAGCATTGCCAGCGACAGGATCACGTGTCGAATGTTGTTCAATTTCACCCCCTCATGCGGTCGCGGCCTGTGCCAATTCGACCGGATCGGCGCGGCAATGGCGGTCGATGAATTGCTGGTGGGTCGGCATCGCGAGCGCGGTTTTGCCAATCACGTCGCGGATCGAGGCGAGGAAGCGCCTGGATTCCTCCACGTCGAACGCGTTGACCAGCGGATCGTATGACTCCGGCACCTTGCGCTGCCCGAGCAGCACCGCAATCCAGCTATCCTCGGTGAACAGGTCAGCCGAGCCCCGGAAGATCCGCGCCTTGCCGATCCAAAGCTCGATCTTCTGCGCCAGCGTGTCGGGGATCTCCATGGTGCGGCAATGATTCCAGAACTCTGAATCGTCCCGCTCGGTCGCCCAATAGTGGAGGATGATGAAGTCGCGGATGCGCTCATACTCCTCGACCAGGAAGGCGTTGTACTTGTCGATTTCGATTTGATCGAAGCCGCTGTCCGGGAACAGGCTCATCAGCTTGAAGATGCCCGACTGGATCAGGTGAATGCTGGTGGATTCCAGCGGCTCGATAAACCCGCTCGAGAGGCCGATGGCGACGCAATTCTTTTCCCACATTCGCTCCCGCCGGCCGGCGACGAAACGTAACGTCCGCGGCTCGGCAGTCGGCGCTCCGTCGAGCCCCTGCAGCAACTCGTCGAGTGCTTGGGATTCATCGATATGCGCGCTCGAAAAGACGTGACCATTGCCGATCCGGTGCTGCAGCGGGATGCGCCAGCGCCAGCCCGCGGACCCCGCCGTCGCGCGCGTGTAGGGCGTCGGATTGGCCGTACCGGCGCACGGGATGGCGATGGCCCGGTCGCACGGGAGCCAGTGCTGCCAGCTCTGGTAAGGAACCCCGAGCGTATCCCCGAGCAGCAGCGAGCGGAACCCGCTGCAGTCGACGAACAGCTCACCCTCGACCACCCGCCCGTCGTTCAACCGCACCGCTGTGATGAACCCAGTTTCGGGATCCTGCTCGACTCGTTCGATGCGGCCCTCGATCCGGGTCACTCCGCGCTTTTCGGCGTAGCCGCGCAGGAAGCGCGCATAGAGGCTGGCATCGAAGTGGAAGGCATAACGTAGGGTGGAAAGCACCGCGCCCGGATTTCCGGTCGGCCAGGTGAAACGGTTATTCCGCGCCGCGACCACCGACACGCAATAATCGCCGATCTCATCAAGCTCGCCCAGGGACCCCGCAAGCTGACGATCCCTGAGCCAGATCTGGTGAAACTTCACGTTGTTCGGGTCGCGGCCGTAAACTCCGAACGGATGGATGTAGCGGTCGCCCTGCCGTGCCCAGTTGACGAACTCGATGCCGAGCTTGAACGTCGCCTGGGTGGCGCGAATGAACTCGACCTGGTCGATGCCGAGCGCCTGGTTGTAGTCGAGGAGCGGGGGGATGGTCGCCTCCCCGACGCCGACGGTCCCGATCTCCTCGGATTCGACCAAGGTGATGGACACTCCTCCGAGAGTGAGCCGGGACAGGGCGGCGGCCGTCATCCAGCCGGCGGTGCCGCCACCGACGATGACGACATTCTTGATCGGATTTCCGGCGCGATTTGTCATGGTCGATTGCTATCCCCCGGGCCGAAGTCGCGTTGCCTGGCGATCGTCAGCAGCTGGCGGTTCGAGGGCAGGTTGCGAACGGCGAAATCGGCCTGCCGCCGCACCTCGGCAAAGGCGGCGACGGCATCATCGAAATAGCGGTAAGCGCCCCGCTTGGCGGAAAGATCGGTCTTCCAGTCCAGCCCATACAACACATATTGCCAGCTGGACGCAGGGAAGATGTCGACATTGGTGTCGATATCCATCTCGTTGGGCGGACGGAAGCGCCACCGATCAAGCATTTCGTGAAGGCTGTCCCGAACCGTATCGGGCCGCACATTGTCGCGCCAGAAATCGCTGTCGTCGCGGTCACTCAGGCAATAATGCAGTTTGATGAAATCCAAGGCGCGCTCGTAGCGCCGCAGCATGTTCGCGTTGAATTGCCGAGCGGAGGTTTCATAGTCACCGCCCCAAGGGAAAAGATTGGCGACCATGCTCGCCGCGACTTCCGAAAAGACGATCCCGGTGGCCTCGAGCGGCTCGAAGAAGCCGCTGGAAAGGCCGATGGCGACGCAGTTCTTGTGCCAGCTAGTTTCGCGAAAGCCGGGCGTGAACGGGATATGCCGCGCCTCCAGCCCGTCGGCCGCCGGTCCGATATAGTCGCGCAGCGCCTGTTCCGCTTCCTCGCGGCTTGAATGGTCGGACGAGTAGACGTGACCGATGCCGCGGCGGCGGTCGAGGGCGATGTCCCAGATCCATCCGGATCGCTGCGCGGTGGAGATGGTGTAGGAGGCGACCTCTTCCTCGGGCGTGGCGTGGGGAACCTGGAGCGCCAGCGCGCTGTCGCAAAACAGGCTATCCCGGCACGATTTGAACGGGATGCCCAACGCCTTGCCGATCAACTCCGCCCTGAAGCCGGTGCAATCGATGTAGAGGTCGGCCGTCAGCTCGCCGTTGGCTTCCGTCTCCACTCCGGCGATCGCGCCGTCACGGTCTAGACGGACATTTGTCACCTTGTCGACCAGGTGCCCTACCCCGTTGGCCACGGCTTGCTCGCGGAGCAATTCCGCAAGCGCCACGGCGTCGAAGTGGAACGCATAGTTGAGCGGCGCCGCATAATCCGCGTGGGTCGGCAACTTGGGTGCGCGGTGGGCGTCCGCGGCCTTCGTCTGGGGGGTGGCGACCTCGTCCCAATGTTCGTTGCCGGCAGCGCCGAGCAGCCAATAGGGCAAGAGCTCGAGACCCGAGCGCTCATCGGCCTCCTGGAAGGCGTGGAGATAATGATGCGGGGTGCGGCCATCGGCCGGCTTTCGCCAGTTGGCGAAGCGGGCGCCCTGCTTGAAGCTGGCGCCGCAGCGCCGGATCATGTCCGCCTCGCCGAGGCCGATGGTCGACAGCGTCGAGCGAATGGTTGGAAAGGTGCCCTCGCCGACGCCGAGAATGCCGATCGCGCTGGATTCGACGAGGCGCACCTCGGCGCCTTGGGGCAGGTCGGCGGCCAGCCGCTTGGCGAGATAGCCGGCGGTCAGCCAACCGGCCGTTCCGCCGCCGACGATCAGGACGCGCTTTCTCATGACTTGGACAATTGAGCAGCCGGCCCCCGGACCGGCTGCTCGACCAAGCTAGAAGGCGAAGTTCGCACCCACACTGAAGCGTCGATCGCTCTGGAACCAGCTCCTGGTGTACAACCTGTCATTCTTGTAGCCGCCCATCAGCGTTTTTTGCGTCTCGTTGAGCAAGTTGCTACCTTGCGCGGTCAGTGACAGATTCTCGTTTACCTTGAAAGTGATACCGGCATCGACCTGGCCATAGGCGGCGCCGTAGACCGGCAGGGCGGTTTGAATCCGCTGACAGAATGGATTGGGTCGGGCACAGAATTGGGCGGCGTCCTCACCCCCGGTGTTTACGCCCGGTGTGTGGTAGAAAGTATACGCCGCGTTGGTCCCGTTGGCGTTGACCGACTGCAGGTATTTCGACCGCCAACTATAGGCCACCCTCGCCGAGACCCGGCCCTTCTCGTAAAGCAAAGTCACGTTGGCATTATGCCTCGACATTCCCTGCAGGGGCGCGTCGTTTCGTATATTGCCGTAGATGTCGCGATAGAGATCGCCCGGATTCTTGCTGTCGATGAAGGTATAGTTCGCCTCCACGCCGAACCCGGACAAAAGCCCTGGCAGCATATCGAGGAAGGTGCGACCACCGACCTCGAATCCCTTCACCTTGGCGGGCACTTCCGCATTCTGAACATCGGTCGCTGCCGCGGATACCTCCTCCGAAGTGCCGTCGGTGAAGAAGAAGGTTACGTCGCGCTGGGTCAGCGAACGGACCGGCAGATTGCTGATCCGCTTATGGAACAGAGCCAAGTGGGCCGTGGTGCCCGGCTTCGGATACCATTCAAAGGACAAGTCCAGGTTGCGGGACATCGTTGGCTTGAGGAACGGATTGCCGGCTTCCGTAGTGAAGTTGCTAAAGACGGGAATCAAGTTGCAGTTCCCTACGGCGGGACAGGCCGGATTCCGCGATGTCACTACACTATTGAATGCCGATCCGCGCAGCGCGTCGAAGGTCGGCAGGTCCATCGTCTTGCTGAACGCGAACCGCGCCTTGATATCCTCGTGCGGCTGGAGCTGCAAGTTCACTGAAGGCAACAGACGGGTGAAGCTCTTGCTGCCGCCGCGAGCAACGGCGACGGACGCCAATGTCACGGGTACGCCATTGCGAAGGAACGTCGTCCCGTTCTGAGTGATGTATCCTAGCGATTCATTCTTGAGCTTGACCAGCCTCAGGCCGACATTGCCCGAAAAGCCCAGCGTCCCGGGAACATAGTCCCGGCCAAAGCGGACCAGCGCATAGCCGGCAATGTTCTTGGTGCTCCATTCGCGCAGATCGTTCGGCAGCAGGAAGTGCCCTGTACGCGAACGCGGACCGCCATAGGTGCTGTCCGCGAGCGGCCCGGCGGCCGAGCAGTTCCACCAAAGAGCGCTGGAGAACGCCGGGCCGCAGAAGCCTGCCGGCGGGGCCTGGTGGAGCTCGTCCACGTCCGCGTTCCTGACCAGATCGATCGTTGGAAACATCAGGTTGGCCGGCACGTCGATGTCGCCGTGGAAGAAATTGTCGAACTCGTAGAACTCAACGTCGCCGGGCGCCGCGTTGGCGAAGGTCAGCTGGGGATCGCCGTTCCAGCCTCGTCCAAGCGCTGACCAGGTGAAGCCGTTGTTGAGATCCCGCTCCTTGCGGTTCGACCAGCGCACGCCGCCCTTTACCGAGCGGAAGAAGCTGTCCTCGAACGTATATTCGGCATCGAGGTTCAGCGCGTCCATCTTGCCGCGATTTTTCTCTTCATGCGGCATCGCCGCAGCCCAGAAATAGTTGGCCGGGTTCTCGAAGAATTCGTCGGTCGCGGGCAAGTCCACTTCCGGAAAATCACCGGTCAGATCCAAGCCGAAGGTCGAGGGGAAATTCACGTCGCGAAAGATGGCGAGCCGCCTTAGATCCGAGGTCGACTTGATATGTTGATAGGCGCCGCCGATCTTCAGCGGCCCACCGCCTGGGTTCCAGTCGAAGTCGAACGACCAGTCGCGGGTCATCGATTTCGACGTTGTTCCTTCGGCGCCGCCAGCGCCCGTGATGGTGCCGTTGGTCGGCAGGAAGGTCGTGTTGTTTTGAATGAACAAGCTCTCGCTGGACAGCAGATGACCGTTGTCATCGAAGACGCTGTTGAGCCGGTCGACGATCAGGTCCTGGCTCGTCTGCATCGCAAAGCGCGACTTGTTCTTGTTCTTGTACTTTGACTGGAAGAAGATGCCGGTTAGGGTCAGGTCATCGTTCGGCGCCCATTGCAGCGCACCGTAGAGGCCGGTCCGATCGCGCGCGAATTCCTCGTCGCCATAATCATAACCGCCGGGGATGAACACATCCTCGGTTTCGCCGAGAAGCCGCTTGGCATAATAGGTTTCGGTGCGGAAGAAGTTCGACCGCGACGTCAGGCGGCTATGCGCCACGTCGACCAGGAAGCCGATTTCGCCGATGTTCGTGTCGAAGCGATTCGATACCAGGATGGACCCGCCATAATCGGTAGACTTGGCGAGGTCGCCTTTGCTGCCCTCGACGCTGCCGGCCAAATGCCAACCCTTGCTGAAGTCGAACGGCAGCTTGGTGCGTAGGTCGATCTGACCGCCGGTGCCGCCCTCGATCAGGTCGGCGGTGGCCGCCTTGTAGACGTCGACCGCCGCCATCAGCTCGGGCGTAACGTCGCCCCACAGCAGCGAGCGGCCGCCGTTGGCGCTGAAGATGTCGCGGCCGTTGAGGCGCGACGCGACTCCGGTCAGGCCGCGCACCTGGATGCCCGAACCTTCGACCGAAAAGTGGTCGGGGTCGTTCAATGCGGCGAAGCGGACGATGCTGACGCCCGAAACGCGTTGCAGAACTTCGGTGATGGAATTGTCGGGCAGCTTGCCCGCCTCGTCGGCGACGACCGAGTCGATGATGCCTTCGGAGTTCTTCTTGCGCTGTTCCGCGGCCTGCAACGCGCGGCGCCGAGCCGTGACGACAATATCATCGCCAGTCTCAGTAGCCTGTTGTGTTTCATCGGCCGGGGGAGCCTGCTCCTCCGCAGCGGTGGTGGTTTCCTGAGCGGCGGCCGGGCTTGCCGCCAGACCCCCCAGGGCCAGCATGGACACACTGGCGAGCAGTTTTGCGCCAGTCCCCTTGAGTCCGAAAACGTCGACTTGGTTCATTAGAGACCCCTCTCCTTCGCCGGCGACCCTTCGAGGACGCCTTTGATTATTCGGAGCGGGATACGAAGCGCCGGCCGGCTGGCGCCGACCGCGATCCTCCCTGCCCCTTTTCGCTTGACCCTCTTTTCACTTCGGCAAGCCGAAGCCCGGGGCCATTTGCGTTAGCGCTACCATCCACCGAACGTGCGCGCTAGTCAAGCGTTTGTCATACAATTTCAGCACCCAAAAAAACCGGCGGCCACAAACCAATTTGGATTTATGCCTCAGTTTAATTTTGCGGCTTGAACACGCGGAAGCTGTGAGGCGGAATCTCGATCGCGAAGCTGCGGCGCGGAGACTGGGCTTGCCCGCGGTCGAAATTGTCGACGCTGGCGCGCTCCGCCTGGGGCGCCAGGCGATTTCCCTGCGTCATCTCGCGAAGCGCAGCGGATCTTCCGGCCACCGAAATGGCTACGCTAGCCGACTCGTCACGATAGTTTTCGACCACGAATGCGCCATTGTCGTAGGTGAAAAGGGCGACCTGCGGCGGCGCGTCGATTCGGACCGGCGCGTCGGCGAACAGATAATCCTTGATTCGGGTCAGCATCGGCTGCGGCAGATTGTAGAGATCGCCGAAATTTTCGGGGATGGTCCAGAGGAACAGGCTGCCCTTTGAGTAGCGGTTCATCAGCACCATCGGGAATCCCTTGGCTGCCGCGACGCCGCGGATGATCCCCCAACTGTCGTTGGTATAGAATCGGACCTCCGGGAACAGGATGGGCTTATTGGGCTTGCCGGCTTCGGATAGCGGCACGCCATTCCCCGCCCCATAGCCGTCGAAATATTGGTCGATGGCGATTCTGTTGCCGGTCGCCTCCCACTCGGCCAGCCGTTCGAATCCCCTGCCTTGCATCGCTTTCAGGAAGCCCGACGTCACAATCACTTTGGCACCTGCGCGAAGCCGCTCCTCGATCTTGCGGATAATGTCGGCGTCCGCCGCAGCGGACTGGGTCAGCAAGATAGTGTCGGCGTTCGAGGGGAAGGCCGGATAAAGTTCGATCGGCACGCCGAGGTTGCCGATGTAGTTGTGGAGAAAATCCTCGCCGGTCGCATGCGCGGGGCGGTAGCTGGCGACGCCGACCGGCCTGCCCAACTCCCCCAGCACCTGGTCGGCGAAGTCGAGCGCCGCATTCGCGGCCGTGCCCCAACCCGCGCCGGGATGCTGGCGCGCGATCGCCTTCCAGTTGAAGCTGGTCGGCTGGTCGGCCCACGGGCGCGTGCCCGGGTCGAGCGGCTTCGCCTCCGACATCGGGTTCCAGTTGAACAAGGTGATCTCCGGCGCCTTGGCGAACAAAGTATCCCACAACTGCTCGGCGTAGCGATCGACGCTCCGCACGCTGAACGTATCGACCCAGCCGCCAAGATTGCCGCCATCCGGCCGGATGTTCGCGAAATAACGGAAGATCGAATAGCTCTCATATTGCTGCAGCAGCTGATCGGTGATGATCGGATCGCGGGTTTCGGTGCCAGTGTAGATGGCATCGAACATCTTGGGCTGCTGATCGAGGTCGTAACCGAGCCCGTGGAAATGCTCGTACCAGTTGGGATATTTGATGATGATCTTGACGCGCGGGTTGACCTGCCTGGCCGGCCCGAGGACGAGATCGCGGCTCGCCGCACGCATCGTCTCGAGCCGGTACTTAGTCCAGCTGCGCCCGCCCTTGGCAGCGATGTCGGCGTCGCTCTTCGAAGTGTAGAAGAAGAAATCGTCGAGGATTACTACATCGAAATGCTTCGCCGTCAGCCGGACCGCGCGCTCGGCCTCCGCACGATCCTCGGGCTTTTCATAATCGAAGGTGCCGAACTGCCCGCCCTCTCCTCCCGCCGCGAGAGTCACTCCGCCTTGCGTTTCGATGCCCTTCTCGCGGAACCAGCGCTTGACCCGATCGAGCTCGGCGTCCGTGGCGAAGATCCGGTCGCGGTATGTTTCGATCCACACCTTGTCGAACCGGAGCTGCGAGGAGGCGCGGGCGAATTCGCGGTCGAAGGTGGCGCGATCGGCCAATTGCTTCACGTCCCCGACAGCGATGTAGATTGCGGTCTTGAAGTGCCGGTGCACGGTCGGCCGAGGGGCTTGGGCCATTGCCGGCGAAGATAGTGAGAGACCAGCCAGAGCGGCCAGCACAGCAACGATCAAAGCCCGCGTCACGCGTCTAGGCGCCATTTCGATCCCCTCCGATTTTTGCGCTACTCTTACGGCAACGTTAGCGCTATCATGAATTGCTGGCCAGGAGAGGGCAAGCGACAATGATCGACGCTAAACGCACGACTTTATTGGCGATATTGGCGGTAATTGCCGGCGGCTGCGCGCCGTCGAAGCCGGCCGGCGCGCCCGCGCCACTCGCCGAGCTTGCCGGACGCACCGCCGGCGCCCCGCAGCGCTGCGTCCCGATCGGCCTCACCGGCAGCATGCGCATCGCCGCTCCACAGACGATCCTTTACGGCAGCGGCCGGACCATCTGGGTCAATCGGCTTCCCAGCCCATGCGCCCGCATGGCGTTGATGGATGTCGTCATCGTCGAGCCGCTCGGAACCCAATATTGCCGCGGCGACCTGGTGCGCACGGTCAACGCCGTCAGCAAGATTCCCGGCCCCGCCTGCCCGCTCGGGGACTTCGTCCCCTACACCCGCTGACGGCATCCAGGCAGCGTGCCAATCCGCACGGCGATCATCGGCTACGGACTCGCCGGCCGCCACTTCCACGCGCCACTGATCTGCGCGGCGACAGGGCTCGAGCTGGTAGCATTGGGCACGTCGCGGGCCGGTCAGGCACCCGAGGGGGTTCGAGTCGGCTCGCCCGCCGAGCTGATCGCCGATCCCGAGATCGATCTCATCGTCATCGCCTCGCCCAACCAAAGCCACTTCGAGCTGGCCCATGGTGCGCTGGAGGCAGGCAAGCATGTCGTCGTCGACAAGCCGATGTGCGTGACGAGCGGCGAAGCGGAAAGGCTGATCGATGCGGCCAGGCGAATCAGCCGGCTGCTGGTGCCGTTTCACAACCGCCGCTGGGACTCGGACTATCTGACGGTCCGCAAGCTGATGGCTTCCGGCATGCTCGGCCAGGTCATGCTCTTCGAGGCGCATTGGGACCGGTTCCGGCCCGAGGTGGCGGAGCGATGGCGAGAAAGGCCCGAGTCTGGAAGCGGTCTGATGTTCGATCTTGGGCCGCACCTGATCGATCAGGCGCTGTTGCTGTTCGGCCAACCGGAGGCAGTTTCCGCCGACCTCGCGAAGCAGCGCGAAGGTTCGCAGGTCGATGACTATTTCTCGCTGACAATGCATTATGGGTCGTGCCGCGTGATCCTGTCGGCGGCCAGCGTCGTCGCCGACCCGCGTCCCCGCTTTGCGATTCACGGCACGCGCGGGAGCTTCGTGAAATATGGGCTCGACCCGCAGGAAGACCAGTTGCGGGCAGGGATGGACCCGTTCGCAGCCGATTTCGGTGTCGAGGATCCGTCGACTTACGGAATCCTCACTCGAGAGGACGAAAGTCGAACCGCAATTGCCTCCGAGCGTGGCGATTGGCTCAGCTTGTATCGAGGCGTAGTCGCGTCGATCGCCGATGGCGCGCCGTCGCCCGTTGCGCCCGCGGATGCGTTGGCCGGCCTGAAGATCATCGAAGCAGCTGCAAATGCTGCACCCGGAAGAACGGAGCAACTGTGCTGACGAGGCGCGAAGCACTTCTGACCGGCTCGGCCGCCGCACTCCTCGGCTCATCCGGTGCCGCGCATAGCGCCGCGAGCGGGGCGGTTGCAGCCGACTGGAATTCGCTGGCATCGGCCTTCAAGGTCCCCGACTGGTTCCGCGACGCCAAGCTCGGCATCTGGGCGCATTGGGGCCCGCAATGCCAACCCGAGCATGGCGATTGGTACGCGCGGGCGATGTACATGCCCGGGCGGGCCCCATGGGACAAAGGCGAAACCGCCTATGAGCATCACCTGAAGCATTATGGCCATCCGAGCCGCACGGGCTTCATCGATATTATCGGCCAGTGGAAAGCGCAGAACTGGGAGCCCGAAACGCTCATCCGGCGCTATGTCAAAGCTGGTGCGCGCTATTTCTTCGCGATGGCCAACCACCATGACAATCTCGACCTGTTCGACAGCAAGCATCATGGCTGGAACAGCGTCCGCGTCGGCCCGAAGAAGGACATTATCGGCGGATGGGAGCCGGTGGTCCGCCAGGCAGGGCTGAAGTTCGGCATTTCCAACCACGCCGCCCATGCTTGGCACTGGTACCAGCCCGCCTACGGCTACGATCCCGAAGGGCCGATGCGCGGCCGCCGCTACGATGCCTATTGGCTGAGGAAGCATCACGGTAGGGGCAAATATTGGGAGGGGCTCGACCCGCAGGAGCTCTATACCGGCCCCTATTACGTACTGCCGCCCGGCATCCGCACCAACGAAGCCATGCGCGAGTGGCACGACAAGCGGGACGGTCAGTGGATCGAAGCCGCACCGCCGTTCAACCAAGAGTTCGTGCGCAAGTGGCTGCTTCGCCAGAATCAGATCGTCGCCGATTACAAGCCGGACCTCATATATTTCGACAACACTGGCCTGCCGCTCGGCCAGGCCGGGCTGGATGCGGTTGCGCATTATTACAACCGCTCGCTCGCCAGGGGCGGCGATCTCGACGTGATCGTGTTCGGCAAGAAGCTCGAGGGCCTGCAGCGCCGCGCTATCGTCGAGGATGTCGAACGAGGCGTGCTCAACGAAATCCGCCCCGAGCCGTGGCAGACCGACACCTGCATCGGCAGCTGGCACTATTCGCGGCAGTTGTACCGCGACGGTGGCTACAAGCCGGCGAAGCTGGTCGTCCAGATGCTGAGCGACATCGTGTCGAAAAATGGCAATTTGCTGCTCAGCATCCCGGTTCGCGGCGACGGCACGATCGACGAGAAGGAAGAAGCGATCGTCGACCAGATCGGCGCCTGGACCCAGCGCAACGGCGAAGCGATCTTCGCCACCCGGCCGTGGCGCAGGTTCGGCGAAGGGCCGACCCAGCCGCCACCTGCGGGCGCGTTCGGCGAGGATAAGCAGAAGCCCTATACCGGCGAGGACATCCGCTTCACGAAGAAGGGTGACACGCTCTATGCCATCTTCCTCGACTGGCCGAATGGCGAGAGCGCCATCGCCTCGCTCGGCACCAATGCGCTGCCGCAAGCAGCGATCGAGCGCGTCGACCTGATCGACGGTCCGCAGCTCCAGTTTCGCCGCGACGCGAATGCGCTGCGCCTGACGCTACCGCCCGCACGGGACGGCGCTTTTACGCCAGCGATCCGCATTCGCGGGCGCGGGCTGGTTTGATTGAGAAACAAGGGACGGGGAGCCAAGGGAAATGATGCTTGTGACAGCGGCGGTGGCCGGTTCCGTAGTGTTGGCATCGCCGGACGGTACAACGCGGGTCGAGGTTGCATCGGATGGCTCGACCCTGTCGGTTTCGCGCAAGGGCGAGCAAATCCTGGCGCCCTCGCCTCTCGGTCTGGAGCTAAGTGACGCTCCGAACTTCGCCAAGCTCAAGCTGGCTGGGGTGAAGCGCGACACGCAGCGCAGGACCATTCCGCTCACTGCGACCAAGGCCCGGAGTGCCCTGGACCATTATAATTCGGCGCTGATCAACTTCCGCGAGGCCGGCAACTCGCGGCGAACGCTGACGATCGAAGCCCGGGCCTACAATGACGGAATCGCCTTCCGATACCTCTTGCCCCACGGCGCGCCGGTTGCCGTGAAAGATGAAAGGACCGCTTTCCGCTTCGGGTATGACCCGACATGCTTGTTCACCGAACATGCGACCTCGCACGAGAAGCACTGGAATAGCCTCAAGCTTTCGCAGCTCGATCCCGCCAAGGCTTACGACGTGCTGGCGGTCTGCGCGTCGAAATCAGGGCGCACGCACTTCGCGATCGCCCAGTCAGACCTCGCTGGTTATGCCGGCGCGACCCTGAAGCCGGCCGACGGCGGTCTCAAGCTTTCGATGATTCCGCGCATCGACCGCAAGGAGGTGGCGGTCCTCTCGCCGGGCGGCCTCAAAAGCGCATGGCGAGTGGTGATGATGGGGAACCGCGCCGGCGACCTCATCGAGTCAAACCTGATCGGCAATCTGGCGACCCAGGCCGATGGCGATTTTTCCTGGGTGAAGCCCGGCCTTGTTGCGTGGGACTGGTGGTCGGGCGCGACGACGGCTGAAAAGCCGAGCATGGAGCTGTACAAACGCTTCATCGATTTCGCGGCCGCGTCCGGTTTTCCCTATTTTCTGATCGACGCGGGCTGGGCCTACAAGACCGGACCCTGTTGCGATGCATTGCCCGAGACCGACATCAGCCGCTCGGAACCCGGGCTCGATATGCCGGCCCTGGCCAAATATGCGTCCGACAAAGGGGTCGGCCTCCTACTTTGGGCGCACTGGAAGCATGTCGAGCCGCGCATGGAGGAGGTGCTCGACACTTATCGGCGTTGGGGGATCAAGGGCGTCAAGGTCGACTTCATGGAGCGCGACGATCAACAGATGGTCGACTTCTACGTCCGGCTCTCCAGGGAAACTGCCAAGCGCCAGCTGCTGCTCGACATGCACGGGGCGTTCCTGCCGATGGGCCTGTCGCGGACCTATCCCAACTATATCACTCAGGAAGGCGTGTTGGGGCTGGAATATAACAAGTGGACGGACCTGATTACCCCCGGCCACAATGTGAAGCTGGCCTATACTCGAATGCTGCCGGGTCCGCTGGACTATACACCCGGCGGATTTCGCAACGGCACACCGGGGACGTTCGTCGCGCGCGACGTGAAGCCGATGACCCAACACACGCGCGGCCAGGCCCTGGCGCAATATGTCGTCTACGAAAGCCCGTTGCAGATGGTGTCGGACGATCCGTCGGCCTACGAGAACGCTGCCGGGTTCGAGTTCATTAAAGAGGTCCCCGCGGCGTGGGACGAAACGCGATTCATCGGCGGCACGCCCGACAGCCATATCGTCCTCGCCCGGCGCAAGGATAGGCGCTGGTACATCGGAGCGATGACCAATGAGCAGGCCCGGACGGTTGAGATTCCGTTGGCCTTCCTCGGCCGCGGCACGTTCAAGGCGACCATTTGGCAGGATGGCGCCGGCCCAAACGACGTCCAGCGGACAGTGCGCAACGTCGGCAGCGCCGATACGCTGACGGTCAACATGTCGGTCGGGGGAGGCGCGGCGATCTCCCTGGAGCCGACGGCAGGGAATCCGGCTCAGACGGGGGAGCGTGGATAAAAGTGCCGCGACTGCGATCGATCCTCGACTGGTCGGGGGGCACGAAGTGCATTTCTCGCTGATCTGATTTTCGGAACTGACGATGGGAGGACTTGCTATGCGCCGGACTTTGGCGTTGGGACTTATCTTCACGATTGCGCTTGCCGGAGCGCCGGCGCTCGCGCAGGGCGATCCCATCCCGGAACCCTATCCGCACACGCTGCGGCCTTCGATGGACCCGGCGCGCACGCCCAACGGGCTCGCGAAAACGCCGCCGATGGGCTGGAACAGCTGGAACAAGTTCGGCTGCAACGTGAACGAGCGCATCGTCCGCAACGTCGCAGACGCGATGGTCGCGTCAGGGATGAAGGACGCCGGCTATGAATATGTGGTGATCGACGATTGCTGGCACGGCAGGCGCGACGCCAACGGGTTCATTACGGCTGACGCTGAGAAGTTTCCTTCGGGCATGAAGGCCCTGGCGGATTACATCCACTCCAAGGGCCTCAAATTCGGTATCTATTCGGACGCGGGACGAATGACCTGCGGCAAGCGCCCCGGAAGTCAGGGCCATGAATATCAGGACGCTCTGACCTACGCGCGCTGGGGCGTGGACTATCTCAAATATGACTGGTGCTACACCGGCGGACGCAACGCCGAAGAAGCCTATGCGCTGATGGCGGATGCGCTGCGCTCGACGGGCCGGGATATCGTGCTGTCGATCTGCGAATGGGGCAACAACCAGCCGTGGCATTGGGGACAGAAGATCGGCAATCTTTGGCGCACGACCGGCGACATCACCGACAAGTGGAAGGGCAAGTACAGCTACAGTTGGGGCATCCTGAACATCGTCGACATGAACGAGCCGCGGTGGCCCTATGCCGGACCCGGCCATTGGAACGACCCCGACATGCTCGAGGTCGGCAACGGCGGAATGAGCCCAACCGAATATCGGTCGCACTTCTCGCTTTGGGCGATGATGGCGGCCCCGCTGATAGCCGGGAACGACATCGCCAACATGGACGCGGCGACCCGCGAGATCCTGACCAACAAAGAGGTAATTGCGGTCGATCAGGACCAGCTGGGAGTCCAAGGCCGCCGAGTCTGGAAGGATGGCGACCGCGAAGTGTGGGTGAAGCCACTCTCCGGCGGCGGCCGGGCGGTGCTCTTGTTCAACCGCGGCGAGGCGCCCGCCGACATCCGCTTCGAGTGGGGCCAACTCGGCTATCCTGACAAGCTGAAGGCAACAGTTCGCGACCTGTGGGCCCACCGCGATCTCGGTCAGCGCACCGGCACCTTCAGCGCCACCGTCGAGCCGCACGGCGTGGCGATGCTGAAGGTGCAGCCCTGAGCTGCGGCACCAAAGTGCCCTTCATCAAATTTCGCGCCAAGGTCTCAGGCGGGAAATTGGCGTTCGGCCTGCTGGGGAAATCCGCCGTGATTGTTGAGGTCCAATGATGCTCCTGACCCGCCGCTTGCTTCTGGTTTCGGCAAGCACTTTCGCTCTTGCCGGCCGGCTGCGGGCAGGGCTTCCTTTGGAAGGCCGGACGATCAAGGCGCGGCCGCTGCCGCTGTCGGCGGTGCGGCTGAAGCCATCCATCTGGGCGACAGCAGTAGAGACCAACCGCAAATATCTGCTGTCGCTCGATCCGGACCGGCTGCTTCACAATTTCCGCAAGGGCGCGGGCCTCCAGCCAAAGGCGCCGCGCTATGGCGGATGGGAAAATCAGGGCATCGCCGGGCATACCCTCGGCCATTATCTCTCGGCCCTGTCGCTGATGTACGCGCAGACCGGCGACCCCGAGATGCGTCGCAGAGTACGCTACATCGCTGCAGAACTTGCGGAGACGCAGAAGGCGCATGGGGATGGCTATGTCGGCGGCACGACTGTCAGCCGCGACGGCAAGGAGCTCGACGGCAAGATCGTCTTCGAGGAGATTCGCCGCGGCGACATCCGCGCCGAGCCCTTCACCCTGAACGGTGGTTGGGTGCCGCTCTACACCTGGCACAAAGTCCATGCCGGTCTGATCGACGCCATCCGCATCGCCAACGTCACCGAGGCGAAGCCAGTGCTTATCGGCATGAGCGACTATCTGGCCGAAGTGCTAAGACCACTCGACGATGCCAAGATCCAGAAGCTTCTGGTCACCGAGCACGGCGGCCTCAACGAGAGCTTCGCCGACGCCTACGCACTCACCGGCAATTCGGCTTACCCGGCGCTGGCCGAACGACTCCGCGATCGCGCCCTACTCGATCCTCTGACCGAGGGCGTCGACAAGCTGAAAGGACTGCACGCAAACACGCAGATCCCCAAGGTCATCGGGCTCGCCCGGCTTCATGAGCTGTCGGGCAATCCCAAACATGCCGCGGCAGCGCGCTTCTTTCACGAGCGAGTGACCCGGCATCACAGCTATGTCATCGGCGGGAACAGCGAACGCGAGGGATTCGGACCGCTCGACGTCATCGCAGCGCGCCTCAGCGACCGCACCTGCGAGCATTGCAATACCTACAACATGCTCAAGCTCACTCGGCACCTCTATGGCTGGCAGCCCGACGCGTCGTGGTTCGATTATTACGAGCGCGCGCACCTCAATCATGTGATGGCGGCGCAGCATCCCGAAACGGGCATGTTCGTCTATTACATGGGCCTCGCGCCGGGATCGAAACGCACCTGGTCGACGCCGGACGGCGTTTTCTGGTGCTGTGTCGGCTCGGGCATGGAAAGTCATGCGAAGCATGGTGATTCCATTTACTGGCACGGCGGCGGGATGCTCTTCGTCAACCTGTTCATTCCCTCGACTCTCGACTGGGCGGATCGCGGGCTAAAGCTGGATCTCGATACCGAATTTCCGTTCGATCAGACGGTGTCGCTGACGGTGCGCAAAGCACCAAGAGCCTCCCTTCCGATCGCCCTTCGACTGCCCGGCTGGGCGGCCAATCCATCGGTGCAATTGAACGGCAAGGCGACCGCTTTCCAGAAGCGCAACGGCTATGCGGTGATCACCCGGCGCTGGAGGGTGGGCGACAAGGTGGAGCTGACTCTGCCGATGGCGCTCAAGGTCGAGCCGACGCCGGACAATCCGAAGATGCTGGCCTTTACGCACGGGCCGGTGGTTCTCGCGGCCGACCTCGGGCCTGGCACGCCGGCGTGGGAAGGACCGACGCCTGGACTGACCTCCCCCACGCTCCAGCCGGCCGACATCCGCAAGCACGAATTCCGCGCATCCGGCGGTCTTCCGGGCGCCCTGACGCTCAAACCTTTCTTCAACCAGTACGACCGCCGCACGTCTGCCTATCTGCCGCTCTACACCGACGCCGAATGGCAGAAGGAATGGGCGTCGCATCGGGCGGCAGAGAAAGATAAGGCTGCGCTCGACGCGCGCACCGTCGACCTGCTCCAGCCGGGCGAGTTCGACCAGGAGCACGCGCACGACCTCCAGACCAATTTCAGCGAGTTCTGGCAGTATGGCGGCCGCGGCATGCGCGACGCATGGTGGGGGCCAGGCAATTTCGTCGAGGTGTCGATGGCGGTTCGGCCAGCCGGCAACGCCTTGCATGTGCTCTATTGGGGCGAGGACGTGAACAAGGATTTCGCCATCCTGATCGACGGCAAGGAACTGGTGCGCGAGAAGCGCACGGCCGAATGCGTGAAGCGCTTCGTCGCCGTCGAATATCCGCTCCCGCCCGAGATCACGAACGGCAAGGACAAGGTCCGGGTCCGCTTCGAAACCCGCGGCACCGACGCACCATTCTATGAACTGAGGACCGTCACAGCATGAAACTTTCCCGCCGCTCCGCGCTCGGCCTCGCCGCCGCAACACCCCTGATCGCTGCTTCGACCGCAAAAGGCGCCACAAAGCGTCCTCGACTGCTCGCTCCCACCCCGCCGATGGGATGGAACAGCTGGAACAGTTTCGGCCCGACCATCAACGAACAGCAGGTGCGCGAAAACGCGCAGATCATGGTCGAGAAGCTGCTGCCCTCGGGCTACAACGTCTTCACCATCGACATCCAATGGTACGAGCCGGAGGCGAAGAGCTACACTTACAACAGCAATCCCGTGCCGGCGATGGACGAATATGGGCGCCTGCTTCCGGCGCCCAACCGCTTCCCTTCGAGCGTCGGCGGCAAGGGCTTTGCGCCGCTCGCGGCCGACATTCACCGGACGGGCCTCAAGTTCGGCATTCATCTGATGCGCGGCATCCCGCGCCATGCGGTCAAGCTCAACACCAAGGTTTTGGGCACCAACTATCGCGCCCAGGACATCGCCGACACGAGCAGCATCTGCCCGTGGAACCCGGACATGTACGGCGTCGACATGCGCAGGCCGGGCGCCCAGGCTTATTACAACAGTGTCTTCGCTCTGTTCGCCTCCTGGGGCGTCGACTTCGTCAAGATGGACGACATGAGCCGCCCCTATGACTCGCACGCGCCGGAGATCGAGGCCGCGCACAACGCCATCGTCGCCAGCCGCCGGCCGATGGTCCTCAGCCTCTCGCCCGGCGAAACGGCGGTGCCGCGCGCCGAACACGTGCGCCGCTATGCCGAGATGTGGCGGATCAGCGACGATTTCTGGGACGAATGGAGCCTGCTCGAATCCCAATTCACCAGGCTCGAGAATTGGAACCCGCATCTTCGTCCTGGCCGATGGCCCGACGCCGACATGCTGCCGCTTGGCCGGCTGGCGCTGGGAGAGCGCGACACCAAATTCACTCCCGCCGAGCAGAAGACGGTGATGACCCTGTGGTCGATCGCCCGCTCGCCGCTGATCATGGGCGGAGACCTGCGCCACCTCGACGCGCCGACCCTCGCGCTGCTCACCAATCCGGAAGTACTCGCCGTCAATCAGGCGAGCACCGGCAACCAGCCCTATTTCGTCGAGGACGGAATGCGCGTGTGGACGGCGCGCCCGGCGAACGGCTCTGGCCGCTACCTCGCCTTGTTTAACACCACCAACAAGGAACGCGAGATCGGCATCGATTTCCGCTGGATCGGAGTGCCCGGTCAGGTCCGAGTCCGCGACCTATGGGAGCGCAAGGATATCGGCAGCGCCAGCGTGCGGTTTGCCGCTCCGCTGCCGCCGCACGGCGCCGGGATGTTCAAACTCACGAACGTATAGAATTGGGGAGAGGGGAATTGGTGAATTTCAGCAAGCGAGAGGTACTGATCGCGCCGTTCGCGGCAGCCTTGGGCATGGAGGCGGCGGCGCGCGCGCAGAGCGCAGGTGGGGCCGGACCGGACAGCCCTCTCGATCTGCGGCCGGGGCCGTTCAACGCAAGCGTCGCCTCGCTGGAGACCTATCGCACGCCGGATTGGTTCCGCGACGCCAAGTTCGGCATCTGGTCACACTGGGGACCGCAGGCCGTGCCACGTCAGGGCGACTGGTATGCGCGGTTCATGTATGTGCCCGGGCATCCGCATTACGATTATCACGTGAAGAACTACGGCCACCCGTCGGAGTTCGGATACAAGGACATCATTCCGCTGTGGAAGGCGGAGCGCTTCGACCCCGAGGCACTGATGGACAAATATGCCGCTGCCGGCGCGAAGTATTTCGTGTCGATGGGCGTCCACCACGACAATTTCGACCTGTGGAACTCAAAGCATCACCGGTGGAACGCCGTCGCGATGGGCCCGAAGCGCGACATCGTCGGCGCCTGGAAGGCTGCGGCGAAGCGCCACGGCCTGCGCTTCGGCGTGTCCGAGCACCTCGGGGCCAGCTATCGCTGGTGGTACCCCAACCATCAGTTCGACCAGTTCTGGGGAAGGATGGACAAGGATTATGACGGCGCCGACCCGCGCTATGCCGACCTCTACCATGACAATCGCGACGAGCCGTACCGGGGCACGGGGCAGACCTGGTACACCAAGAACTCGAAGTTTCAGCGCCACTGGTTCGAGCGCATCCGCGACCTCGTCGACTCCTATGAGCCGGACCTGCTCTACTCCGATGGCGGCATTCCATTCGGCGACGTCGGCCGTTCGCTCATCGCCCACTTTTACAACAGCAACATGGCCCGCCGCGGGAAGCTGGAAGCTGTGTATGCGCACAAGAACCTGGGATCAGGCGAGTTCCTCCCCAAGGCCGCACTGCAGGACGTCGAGCGCGGCGTTCTGGAGGGGATCAATCCGCTGCCATGGCAGACCGACACCTCGAACGCCGACTGGTTCTACAGCGATCACCACCCCTACAAATCGACGAAGCAAGTCATCGGCTTGCTCGCCGACATCGTCAGCAAGAACGGCAACATGCTGCTCAATGTTACCCAGTATCCCGACGGAAGCCTGCCGCCGCAGTCGGAAGAGCTGCTGGCGGGACTCGCGGCGTGGATGAAGATCAATGCGGAAGCGATCCACGGCACGCGCCCGTGGAAGATTTACGGCGAGGGACCCACCAAGCCCAAGGCGGGCGCCTTCGCCGAGTCCGGCGATTACACCGCGCAGGATATCCGCTTTACGACCAAGAGCGACGCGCTCTACGCCATCCCCCTCGGCTGGCCGCAAGGAGAAAGCGCGATCCAGTCGCTTGGGCGCAGCGCTCTCCCCGGAGCTGTCGTTGAGCGCGTGGACCTGCTCGGCGGCCCGAAGCTCCAGTTCCGCCGGGAAGCCGATGCGCTACGGCTGACGCTGCCGCCTGCGCGGAGCGGTGCCCTGATGCCGGTGCTGCGAATTCGCGGGCGCGGTTTGGTTTAGGTCACATGTGAGCGACTTCGGGCCGAGGCAGGCTCGGCCCGAA
>JALYNQ010000003.1 GCA_030773115.1 Pseudomonadota bacterium | reverse complement strand
AACGGAGGAAAGTCCACATGAGCGAGACCGCCGATCGGGTGAAGAAGATCGTCGTCGAACATCTTGGCGTCGAGGCCGACAAGGTCACCGAAGAAGCGAGCTTCATCGACGACCTGGGCGCCGACAGCCTCGATATCGTCGAGCTGGTTATGGCGTTCGAAGAAGAATTCGGCGTCGAAATCCCGGATGACGCGGCCGAGAAGATCGCCACCGTCAAGGACGCGATCGACTATATCGACAGCAACAAGGGCTGATCGGGAACCGATCGGCTGCCGCCCGCCGGTGAGGCGGCACGAACGGCTTCCCGGACCTCTCGGGAGGCCGTTTGCGTTTGGGGTGAACCTGAAGGGAAGTTTCGCATGCGCCGTATCGTGGTGACGGGTCTTGGGCTGGTGACGCCGCTGGGCGGCGACGTGGAAACCACCTGGTCGAACATCCTGGCCGCCAGGTCTGGTGCCGGACGTATCACCAAGTTCGATCCATCCGATCAGAAATGCCATATCGCCTGCGAAGTGAAACCGGCCGACCATGAATATGGCTTCGATCCCGGCAAGCGCGTCGATCACAAGGTGCAGCGCCAGGTCGATCCGTTCATCGTCTATGGCATCGACGCGGCCGGTCAGGCGATCGAGGATGCCGGGCTGCTGGACATGGACGAGGGGACGCGCTTCCGCGCGGGTTGCTCGATCGGATCGGGCATCGGTGGGTTACCGGGAATCGAGAGCGAAAGCCTGGTGCTGGCGGAAAAGGGCCCTGGCAGAGTCAGCCCGCACTTCGTCCATGGCCGCCTGATCAACCTCATCTCCGGCCAGGTTTCGATCAAATATGGGTTGATGGGCCCCAACCATGCGGTCGTCACCGCCTGCTCGACCGGCGCTCATTCGATCGGCGACGCTGCGCGGATGATCAAGGACGGCGACGCCGACATCATGCTGGCCGGCGGCGCCGAAGCAACCATCTGCCCCATCGGCATCGCCGGCTTCGCCCAGGCGAGGGCGCTTTCGACCGCCTTCAACGACCAGCCGGAAAAGGCTTCGCGACCCTATGACAAGGACCGCGACGGCTTCGTCATGGGTGAAGGCGCAGGAGTGGTCGTGCTCGAGGAATATGAGCATGCCAAGGCCCGCGGCGCGAAAATCTATGCCGAGGTGGTCGGCTACGGCCTGTCGGGCGATGCCCATCACGTGACGGCGCCGCATCCCGAAGGGTCGGGCGCCTATCGCTCGATGGAGATGGCGCTGAAGAAGGCCGGAATGACCCCCGGCGACATCGACTATATCAACGCCCACGGAACCTCGACCCCGCTCGGCGACGAGCTGGAGCTGGGCGCGGTGCGAAAGCTGTTCGGCAATGAGGTCGCCAACATCTCGATGAGCTCAACCAAGTCGGCGATCGGGCATCTGCTGGGCGGAGCGGGGGCGGTTGAGACCATCTTCTGCATCCTTGCCATCCGCGACCAGATCGTCCCGCCGACGCTCAATCTCGACAATCCGAGCGAGGGCACCGCGGGCGTCGACCTGGTCCCGCACCAGGCCAAGAAGCGTGAGGTGCGCGCCGCGCTCAACAACAGCTTCGGCTTCGGCGGCACCAACGCCTCGTTGATCGTGAAGGCGGTCAATTAGGTTCAAGTCCATGCTCAGACGGCTGATCCTGCTCGTCGCCGTGCTCGGCCTGGTGACAGGCACGGCGACCTTCTGGCGGCTGTGGCTCGCCTCCGGACCGGCGACCGGGCCGCATTGGGTGGCCGTGGAGGAAGGATCGACACTCGCCTCGGTGGCACAGCAGCTTGAGGCGAAGGGCATCATTCCCGGCAACGCCACCACTTATCGGGCGATGGCGAGGGTTTTCGGCTCGGACGACCCGATCCAGGCCGGTGAATTCGAAATCCCCGCCGGAGCCGTCGGCGCCAAGGTGCTCGATATTCTCCAGCATGGCCGGCCGGTGGTTCGGCTCGTGACGATCCCCGAGGGGATGCCGTCGATTCTCATCCAGGAAAAGCTGGCGGCGATCCCCGAACTAACCGGTCCGGCCCCCCTCCCCGCAGAGGGCTCAGTGCTGCCCAACAGCTATGACTGGCAGCGCGGCGAAACCCGCGCGGCGGTGCTGAAGCGCATGACCGACGCGATGACCAAGGAGCTGGACGCGCTTTGGGCCAAGCGCAAATGGAATTGCCCGGTCAACAGCAAGCAGGAGGCGGTCACGCTCGCCTCGATCGTCGAGAAGGAGACGGGCAAGCCATCCGAGCGGCGGATGGTCGCCGGTGTTTATTGCAACCGGCTTCGCATCGGCATGAAGCTCGATGCCGACCCGACCGTCATCTATCCGATCACCAAGGGAAAGCCGCTCGGCCGTCGAATCCGCCGGTCGGAGCTGAATGCCATCACCGGCTACAATACCTACCGTGAGCCAGGCCTGCCGGACGGGCCGATCGCCAACCCGGGCCGCGAGAGCATTGCCGCGGTGCTCGATCCGGTGCCGACCAAGGCGCTCTATTTCGTCGCCGATGGCACGGGCGGCCATGTCTTTGCCGACACGCTGGCCCAGCACAACGCCAATGTGCAGCGCTGGTATGCGATCCGCCGCGCCCGAGGTGAAATGTAGAGAGGCCGCAAGGTCGAACGGAATTCAGCGAAGCTAGATGTAGCTTAGGGGCCGACCGCCTCCGCCGGCACATAGCCGACGCGCCCGTCGGGCCCATATCCCCAGGCCCAGCCGCGGCTGTTGTCGAGCATTCGGATTTCGTCGCCCGCAACGAGCTGGGCAACCGGTTGCGAGTCATTGGCCGGCTCGGTCAGGAGTTGGGCAGAGGCAACGAGGTGGCGCACCAACGGGTCGGCATAATGCGACGCGATCACCCGTCCGGCGAGGGCGGTGTCGGCCAGATCCTTGCGATAGGCGTGGGTGGCGGGGTCGGGAAGGTCGGACACGCCGGTCAGCGCGAAGCCGTCAATGGCCGATGAAGGCCGGCTCCTTTCGGTGCTGCTCGGCGGGGCGGCGCTGGTCGTCGTCGCCGGCGCGCAGATACTTTTTGAAACCTTCAAGAAATTGTGCCCCGTCGTTGGTGCGGACGACAAACACGTTGCGGCGGTCGTCCTGATCCCGCTCGCGGCGCAGATAGCCGAGGGCCCCCAGGGTGTTCAAGGCGCGAGTGACCACCGGTTTCGACACGCCCAGCATGCGGGCCAGGCCGCGCACCGTATGCGGCCCGGGGCTGAGATAAACCAGCATGAGCAGGGCCATCTGCCGGTTGGTGAGATCCGGCTCGCCCGAGCGGACATACTCGATCAACGCCCGCATCCAGCCCGACAGCGAAGCATCGGCCATTGGTTCGATATCTCCCATCGTCGCGTAGCATGGGAGTAACCGAGCAAGGGCGGATTGGTTGCGTAACGATCGCCCAAAGGGGAGAAATTTCCGGCGCTTAGGCCGGTTGGTCCGCCGCCGTTACGCCGCGTAGCGGCGGCGCAGCATGGCGAACGCCGCGCGCAAGCCCATCGCCTCGCCGCCCTTCGGTCGGCCCGGTTTGGCCGACGGGCGCCAAGCGAACGTATCGAAATGGGCCCAGGGCATTCCCTCGGGTACGAAGCGGCGCAGGAACAGCGCGGCGGTGACCGAGCCGGCCAACGGCGAATCCGCGGCGTTGCTGAGGTCGGCGATGTCCGATTTCAGCATCTCGTCATATCCATCCCACAGCGGCATGCGCCACAGCGGGTCGGTAACCTCCTTTGCGGCGGTTTCGAGCTCGGCGGCCAGAGCGTCGTCGTTGGCGTACATCGCCGGAAGGTCGGGGCCGAGCGCGACGCGCGCCGCGCCGGTCAGCGTGGCAAAATCGACGATCAGCTCGGGTTCGGCCTCACCGGCCCTGGCCAGCGCGTCGCCGAGGATCAACCGCCCTTCCGCGTCGGTATTGTCGATCTCGACCTTCAACCCCTTCCGGCTGCCGATCACGTCCCCCGGCCGGAGGGCGGTGGCGGATACGCTGTTCTCGACCGCCGGCACCAGCAAGTGGAGCCGGATCGGCAGCTTCTCGGCCATGACCAGCCTGGCCAGCGCCAGCGCATGTGCCGCACCACCCATATCCTTCTTCATCAGCCGCATACCGCTGGCCGGCTTGATATCGAGGCCGCCGCTGTCGAAGCAGACGCCCTTGCCGACGATGGCAATCCTCGGCGCGCCATCCTTGCCCCAATAGAGTTCGATCAGCCGCGGCGCACGTTCGCGGGCCGCGCCCTGGCCGACGGCGGCGATCATCGGATAGCCCTGCTCGAGCGTGTCGCCTGCGGTGACTTCGATTTTGGCGCCGAACTGCTGGCCCAGGTCGCGGGTCGCGGACTCCAGCTCGGCCGGGCCGAGATCGGCGGCCGGCGTATCGACCAGGTCGCGGACCAGGCAGGTCGCTTCGGCGATGCGCACCGTCCGTTCGATGTCCGCGGCTTCTTTGGTCAGGAGGACGCGCGGGCCACGATGGTCGTCATTGGTCGACTTGTAGGCGGTGAAGCGGTGCTGGCCGAGCAGCCAGCCGAGCATCGCCGGGCCGGGATCGCCCTCCGCCAGACGGTACATCCCTTCCGGCAGCGCCTCGGCCAGGCGGGCGAGGCACCAGGGCGACAGCTCGGCGAGGTTGGCGACGGTCGAGACGACCTCCCACTCATGGCCATGGGTCGCCGGCAGGATCGCGAACTGAAAGCCGGTCTTGCCCTCGAACCGCGCCGCTTCGAGCAGCGCTCGGCGCCCCGCGCTCTGGCGCTTCAACCAGCCGGCGAAGCTGTTCTTGTCAACCAGATGGATGGTGTGCGCAGGGCCGCCGCGATCGGCCTGCAAAAGGGGAGCGAAATCGGTCATGCGCCCGCCCTAGCCGAAGCATTGGGCGGGCGACAAATTGCAACTTGCTATTTGGCCAGCTGGCCCCGGACGGCACCAGCCGGGAAGTCGGCGTTGTGCACATTCACATAATAGTTTTCAGGGTTCTTGATGATGGCCTTGATCAGCTCGCGGTCGGCATCGACGCAGCCGGCGCTGTCGCCATCGCTCGGCGCTGCAAGGGGTACGACCACCGGACCCGGATTGTTGACGTCCGCCACATGGATATGGGCGGCGGTCGCGGGCGCGATATTGGCAACGGTAAGTTCGAAGCAAACCCTGCCCTGGCCAGGGTTGAGCATGAACCTGGCGGTGCCGGAGCCATCCGGGTCGCCCGGACCCGGCCGTTCGGCGGCCCCGGTCATCTGGACCGTGAAGGGGCGACCGCCTTCCTGCACCAATTGAGCGTCGGCCACGGAAGCGATGAGGGAGGCTGACCCAAGCAGGGTCAAGCCCAATAGCTTGGCGGTTGTCATGCGTTGTCCTCCTGATCGAGACAGGAGGAACGGCGGGAAAATGAGATTGTTCCATCGACGTAACTGAGAAGCGAATGTTCGCAATGTTCGCACTGACCTGCACCGCCGCGGCAGCGCCCAGATTGCCATGCGGTAGGATTTCGCCGGAGGAGAAGTTGATGAAGTTGATGGTGCCGCGAGTTTTTCGACATGGGCGGGCATCGAGGACTTGCCGGGATGTCGCCTTGGCGCCGCATAAGCCAACTGTGCGCTCGTCCGGGCAGGCCCGGCAATTGATGAGCACCCGGTTTCGGCCAGCACCTAGGGCAAGCGTCATCTTCCACCCATCGATTTTCGCCAAAGGGGTATTTTGGCTGAGGGGTATCTTGTTCGGTTCGTTTATTTGGTTAGACACGAACCATATTGGATCATAATTGGAATGTGTAGGAAAGAAAATGTTGACTGTAGGCAGCCCTTGTTCGCGCGGCCCGTGCTGCTAGAGGCCCTTATCCCGAAGACGGACGCCCCGCCCGAAGTTCGCGCGGCCAACTTCAAAGCCGCGAGCGTGATGAAAAACGGCAAGCTGGTCGCCAACTGACCAAAGCGCTCTTTTGTCAGATTCCGCGCGCCTTAGGGGACTGCATCGTTATCTTACGCCTGCCACGTTCAGGAAGAAAACGGTGATGACTATGAATGGAATTGTAAAAAACATTCCTACTATCAGGGGCCAAACAGCGGCTTCTCCCCAAGTCTTGGTTGATGTCAGGCCAAAGACGGTAAGCAGGGCCACCCAAATGCCATAGGCGATGAAGATACATCTCCAGCTTGCGCCCATTGGCACCTTTGCGACAAATACGGGAACGAAGAAATAGCTCCCGAGAAGAAGGGCAATGCCGCCCCAGCGGTTCATCATGGCCGATCCCCTGGTCCGCCGCACATCGGCAATTTGACAGGACCTGGTGTCCTGTGGCCCACCGCGAACTCGCATAGAAGGTCAACTTTTCCTTTGCGGACAGGGGCGGTCCGCTCCGAGGGGGTCGAGCCCCCAACTTCCGGGTTCGAAGCCCGGCCTGCGCGCCTCCAAAGCGTCAGCCAGATAGATCGGAATATATCTTGTGTGACCTCCGGGAAGCTGCGCCGCACATCGACTGTTCGTATGTGGGAGCTGCGAGCGCGCATCATGCGCATGACCGCCAGGCGCTGTTCGAAGCGGGCCGGTTCGCTGGCGCCCGGCTTGCGCTCGTTCGACGTCTCGAAGTCGCTAAGCAAGTGGATCGTGAGGTCCGGTTCGTAAATCTCCATTCTGCGATAGAGACTGCGTTCTATTGATCCGAGGAAGCGGACAATAGCCGATCCGTTAAGAGGGATCCGTGACGGGCCATCCAATAATCCGGGCCGGAGGTTCTGCGGCCAGCGATCAGTGATTACGATTGCCCCCTTGCGCGCAAGTCCTCGTGCCACTGCGAGCATTATATAGCGCTCAAGCGCAGCGGCGAAGCTTGCAAGCGCTCTCGCCAGTGGTCGAGTGGCGGACGCGCTTGGCCTCCGCCGGTGCAGGCCACTCTGCCAGGAATGATACCATCGCTGGAAAAGTCGGCGAAGCTTCCATCCACCTTCGCCAGAGCCGAGATACACTGTCGTGCATCTGAATTTACGCTGGAACAGGCTCGCCACTCGCGCGGCCTGAGAGGATTTGCCGACTCCGTCCGGCCCGACCAACGCGAAAATGGCACCGCCCTGGTCAATTCGCCGCCTCGCCGCGGAGAGGGCAGGGCTGAAGCGACTAAGCCTGCGCGCGCCGGAAAAGATGAGGCGACGCATTTGACCCCTGCTGAAATCCGCAACGGCAGCCAGGGGCGTCCCGGCGTAGTTGACGCGCCACGCGTTCCTCAGGGCGCGAAGGGCTCCGCCGTCGACCTCCAATGTCCCGGCGGCATTTCGGACGGGGCAGACGACGGCCGTCTTGCCGAATCTATATTGAAAGAACCATTTGAACTCCTCCTGCCCGAGAAGCGACGTGCGATCATTCAACCTCACCCACTCCTCGCCCGAGCGCAGCGACCGGCGAAACATCGATCTCAGTACCGCGATCCGCGCTTCCTCGTCGGGTGTGACGAGCGGTATTGGCGGAAACGGGGGCGGCGCGGTCTGCCACGCGCGTATGTCCTCGTATCGCACTTCCGGATATCTTTTTGCGAACTTTGGACCGGAGAACAATTCAGTGCGGACGTCGAGGTAGATATAGTCCGCACGGCCAAAATCGGGCAGGAACCAGTCCTCGCGACCGGCCCCGGCATCGCTGGAGAAGCGATGGCACAGCCCGCGGACGCCGTATAGCTCCCTAACTATTGTTCGAAAGCGTGCCATGTCCGCAGAGGCGACGATCAGGTCCAGGTCGCAACGTCCGGCAAGAGCCACGCACAGAGTTCCAGTGTTCTTATAGAGACCGTAGCGAACACCTGCTTCGTGCAACCGGCGGACCAACTCAGCCGCAACTTCGAGCGGCTCCTCCTGGATGACCTCCGATGGCGTGTCCGGCTTCATTGCCGCGGGTCCAATCGCGCGAGGACCTGCTCGAGGGCGTGGGCCTCAGAAATCCACTTCTTTCGTAAGCTTCGACGTTCGCAATTCTGCGCGCTGCGGCCAGCATATCTGGTCGACAAGTTGTCGAACGATGCTGTTGCTGCCCCCGAAATGGCGCCGATCTCCTGTTAGCCGATCCTAATCCTCGTTTAAGGGACGCCATGCTATCGTTCGCCGATGCCCCAAACCTGCTGCCAGGGTTCGACGCGCTTTGCGAACATGGGGTGATACTGGCCCCGCAGACACCCAAACGCGCGGGTCCCGAAATCGTTGCTATGAGTTTGAAATTGCCTAGTTTTTTATGCTCATAGCTTGCACAGAACCTCCGATTTCCGCCCACCGCGGACATGATTGCAAGGGCCCGCTTTCGGGATGCGATCCGCATGGCTCTCAGGCGTAATGCGGTTGGGGGGCTCGAGCAGTTCAGGGGTCCTGCTCGTCATTTCAGTGCTCGGTACCCGGGACTAGCTGCTCGTACTCAGCCGCTGTTGGTCGTCACACCCTCAACATCGCTCAGATTGTCCTCGGCTGGCGGCGGTAAGGCGACGTTGACGTTGACGTCTGGCGGCGGTGCCTGAGTGTCAGGCGGGATGATCACGGGCGGCGGCAGTGGCTGAGTTTCCGGCAGGGTCAGGTTGATGTCCGGCGGAGCGTTGAGGTCGATGTTAAGGTCGCTCTCGTCATCGCGGTCGAAGATACCGCCGAAGAACAGCACCGCCAGGAGGATGACGACCAGGGCCACCAGAAGGATGATCACGCCGCTGCCACGGCGCTCACCATCGGTGGTGACGATCACAGTGCGCTTCTCGCGATCGGCATCGCGTTGGTTGTCGTCGGCCACGTCGAAACTCCCTGCTTGCTCGTGGCGCAACCAACCATCTTCTGCGGGCGCCTGTTCCGCCGGAATTGTTTCAGGCGAAGGCGCGAGGCGGCAAGGGGGGGCTGGGCCGTCACTGACGTTCGCTCTCGCAATGCTGCGCATTGCTGACGCTTACTTCGTGACGTCGGTCGGGTTCAACTGCGCCGACCCGCCGTCCGGCCTGCGCTGGCTCTTCGCGCTGCTCAGGCGGCGCTTCGCGCCGGCTTCACTGCGCCCGGCAGCTTAGGCGGGCACGCCGTAGAGGTCGTGTTCGTCGCTGTCCTCGACCAGCACCTTGACGATGTCGCCCTGCTTCAATCCGCCGGCGTCGCGCAGGTGGACCTCGCCGTCGATCTCGGGCGCGTCGGCCTTGGAGCGGCCGGTGGCGCCGCCTTCGTCGTCGACCCGATCGACCAGCACCTCGATATGCTGGCCAACCCTGGCGGCGAGCTTTTCGGCGCTGATGCGGGCGGTTAGCTCCATGACGCGCAGGTAGCGCTCTTCCTTGAGGCCCTCGGGCACATGGTCGGGCAGGGCGTTGGCCGCGGCGCCCTCGACCGGTTCGAAGCGGAAGGCGCCGACGCGGTCGAGCCGGGCTTCTTCCAGCCAGCTGAGGAGGTATTCGAAATCTTCATTCGTCTCGCCGGGGAAGCCGACGACGAAGCTGGAGCGGATGGCGATGTCGGGCACCTGCGCGCGCCAGTTCTTTATCCGCTCGAGCACCTTGGCCTCATTGGCCGGGCGGCGCATCGCCTTGAGCACGTTCGGGCTGGCGTGCTGGAAGGGGATGTCGAGATAAGGCAGCACCAGTCCCTCGGACATCAAAGGGATGACCTGGTCGACGTGCGGATAGGGGTAGACGTAGTGGAGCCTCACCCAGGCGCCGAGCTTGCCCAACTCTCGCGCCAGGTCGGTCATGTGGGCGCGGACCTCGCCGTCCTTCCATGCGCGCGGCTGGTGGCGGATGTCGACGCCATAGGCCGAGGTGTCCTGACTGATGACCAGAAGCTCCTTCGTCCCGGCGGCGACCAGCTTCTCCGCTTCGCGCAGGATGGCGTCGGGGCGGCGGCTGGCGAGGTCGCCGCGGATCGAGGGGATGATGCAGAAGCTGCAGCGATGGTTGCAGCCTTCGCTGATCTTCAAATAGCTGTAGTGGCGAGGGGTGAGCTTGAGGCCCTGCTCGGGCACCAGGTCGAGATAGGCGTTGGGAACCGGCGGCGCGGCCTCGAGCACGGCGCCTACCACTTCCTCATATTGCTGCGGCCCGGTGATGGCCAACACCTCCGGGAAGCGGGCGCGGATGACCTCGGCTTCCTTGCCCATGCAGCCGGTGACGACGACCTTGCCATTCTCGGCAATGGCCTCGCCGATCGCCTCCAGGCTTTCCTCCTTGGCGCTGTCGAGAAAGCCGCAGGTGTTGACCAAAACCACGTCGGCCCCGGCATAGTCGGGCGACATGTCATAACCGTTGGCCCTGAGCTTGGTCAGGATACGCTCGGAATCGACCAGCGCCTTGGGGCAGCCGAGCGACACCATGCCGACGCGCGGCGGGGAGGGGAGTTTGGTAGCCATGGGAGGTGGCGGGCATATAGCGATTTTTGCGGCGAAAACTAGGCGCTTGGCCCTGTCCGCCGCGCCCGCTATGCCGCAGCCCCTGTCCATGGCTGGAGTAAAGCATGCGCATCGCGATGATCGGCACCGGCTATGTCGGCCTGGTTTCGGGCACCTGCCTCGCCGATTTCGGCCATCAGGTAACCTGCGTCGACAAGGATGAGGCCAAGATCGAAGGGCTGCTCGCCGGCCGCATGCCGATCTGGGAGCCGGGGCTGGAGGCGCTGGTCAAGGCCAATAGCGAGCGCGGACGGCTGGGGTTCACGACCGATTTGGGCAGGGCAGTCGAGGGGGCGGAAGCGGTGTTCATCGCGGTCGGCACGCCGTCGCGCCGCGGCGACGGTCATGCCGACTTGAGCTATGTATTTGCTGCGATTGAGGAACTGGCGGGCCTGTTGCAGGGCCCGATCGTCGTCGTGACCAAGTCGACCGTACCGGTCGGAACCGGCGACAAGATTGCAGCGCTGCTCGAGGAGAATGGCGCTCCCGATGAGGTGTCGGTCGCCTCCAACCCCGAATTCCTGCGCGAAGGCGCGGCGATCGCCGACTTCAAGCATCCCGACCGCATCCTGGTCGGCGCCGAGGACGACCGCGCGAGGGAAGTGCTGGCCGAGATCTACCGGCCTTTGTTCCTCAACCGCGCGCCGATGCTGTTCACCAGCCGGCGGACGGCGGAGCTGACCAAATATGCCGCCAACGCCTTCCTCGCGACCAAGATCAGCTTCATCAACGAGATGGCCGACCTGTGCGAGGCGGTCGACGCCGACGTGCAGGACCTCGCTCGGGGCATCGGCCTCGACAACCGCATCGGCGCCAAGTTCCTCCATGCCGGCCCAGGCTATGGCGGCAGCTGCTTCCCCAAGGACACGCTGGCCTTGCTGCGCACCGCCGACGAGGCGGGGATCGAGCAGCGGATCGTGTCGACGGTGGTCGAGGTCAACGACCGGCGCAAGAAGGCGATGGCCGACCGGGTCAGGGAGGCGCTCGGCGGCAGCGTGGCGGGCAAGCGGATCGGGGTGCTCGGCCTGACCTTCAAGCCCAACACCGACGATATGCGCGACGCGCCGTCGATCCCACTGATCGAGGGGCTGCTGGCCGGCGGGGCGAGCGTGGCCGCCTATGATCCGGTCGGCCGCGAGCAGGCCGAGCCGCTGCTCCCGGGAATCGAGTTCGCCGCATCGGCCGAGCGAGCCGCGGACGGCGCCGACGCGCTGGTCATCGTCACCGAGTGGGACGAGTTCCGGGCGCTAGACCTCCAGGACATCGCCCGCCGGATGCGGCGCAAGCTGCTGATCGATCTAAGGAACATCTACGACCGGCGCGACGCCGAGGAGGCCGGTCTGGCCTATCGTGGCGTCGGCCGCGGGCGCGCCTAAGCGGTTGGCGCAGCAGTTGACGGACATTCTGCCACGGTTCAGCGTTGCGCGTTTCATGTCCTTAACAGACAGGCGCTAGCTGGCCGCGAATGCTTCACGCCCCGCCCACCACGCTCAGGACCGAGCGCCGCTTCATATCGCGGCAGCGGTTCAACTTGCTCGGCGCGCTGGTCGCGGTGGCGCTGCTGCCGTTCCTGCTGCGCGCCGCAATCCTGCCCCAGGACACCTTCTACGCGGCGTCGATCAACGCGCTGATCGGCAACGTGCTGGCGGTACTGATCGCCTTCTGGGTGCGGCTGTCGATCGAGACCTATCCCGGCAACCGGTCGACCCACGTCATCCTGCCGTCGATCGTGCTGGCCCATGCGGTCATCGTCACCGGGCTGCTGATGACTCGCCTGCCTTACGACCGGCTGGCGCTGGCGGCCGGGTTCGTCGCCCATATCCTGTGGGCCTATGGGCTCTACGTCGCGGTCCACCGCCTGATCCGCCACCGCATCGCCATCGTTCCGTTCGGCGAGGTCGATCATCTGAAGTCGATCGACAATGTCGACTGGCACATGATGCGCGAGCCGACGCTGGACGATGCCGTGCTGTGCGACGGGCTGGTGGCCGATTTCGCCGCGCCCGACATGCCGCCCGAATGGGAGGCGCTGCTGGCCGACGCCGCGGTCCAGGGGCGGATGGTCTATCAGGTCAAACAGCTGCAGGAATCGCTGACCGGGCGGGTGGCGATCGACCGCCTGTCGGAGAACAGCTTCGGCAGCCTGGTCCCGGCGCGGGCCTATTTCCACCTGAAGTCGGTGGCAGACCTGGCGCTCGCGCTGGCCGTATTACCGGTCATGCTGCCGGTGCTGGCCGCGGTTGCACTGGCGATCCGGCTCGATAGCCCCGGACCGGTGCTGTTCCGTCAGCGCCGCGTTGGCCATGCCGGCGTGACGTTCGACATGCTCAAGTTCCGGACCATGGTCCACCGCCAGGCCAATGGCGACATCGACGAGGTGATCACCACCGACGGCGATCCGCGGATCACTCGCGTCGGCGCCCGGCTGCGCCAGGCGCGGCTCGACGAGCTGCCGCAGATCTTCAACATATTGATGGGGCAAATGAGCTGGATCGGCCCGCGGCCGGAGGCGGAAGCGCTGTCGGCCTGGTACACCGGCGAAATCCCCTTCTACCGTTATCGCCATGTGGTGCGGCCGGGCATCAGCGGCTGGGCGCAGGTCAACCAGGGCCATGTCGCCTCGGTCGACGAGGTCCATGCCAAGCTGCAGTACGACTTCTACTATGTGAAATATTTCTCGGCCTGGCTGGATATCCTCATCACCTTCCGCACGATCCGAACGATGATGACGGGGTTCGGGTCGAGGTAGGTCAAGATCGTCCCAGCTGCTTGGGATTGGTGCTGTCACCCAATCCTCACGTTGGTCTGCCAATTATGGCTACGATATTTCCGCAGTTGTGTTTGGGAGCACGCAGTGAATGATGCGGAAATACGGTCGCAAACTACTCGTTATCGGCCAGCGACAAACTCACAGATCGACATCGCCAGGTCGCCGGGAAATGGCGGATCGTAATTCGACAGGACGATTATGGTCCAGCGCGTGTCAACGGTCCGATAGGCAAGCGACGAGACCCCACTGTTGGGCCCGCCTCCTTCGTGACCGAACATCGGATGGCCGGCACAGCTACCGCGATCGACGCCGTAGCCGTACTTTGAGGGCCTGGAGGCTCCCGCGAAGTTGACGCGAGGCGTCAGCATCTCATCGGTCAGCTTGCCGAGCAGCCGCCCCTCGCCAAGCGCCGACAGGAAGGCAAACATGTCGGTGGTGGTCGAATATTCGCCGCCGGAGCCGTCCGCGCCATGCCCGAGAAACTGTTCGTTCGAATAGCGCGGAGCAAGCCCCAGCGGATCATCCTCCGAATGAAGGTACCCGGTCGCGCGGTTCGGAACGATCGAAGTCACTGGCCACAGACCAGTTCGCTTCATGCCCACTCGATCGAATACCAGCTGCTGCAGGGCTTCCGCGAGCGGCAAGCTGGTGGCCTTTTCGATGACCGCACCGAGCAGCACGAAGCCCGCATTGCTATAGCTGAAACGCTCACCTGGCGCGAACTGAAGCGGGGTCGTCATGGTAGCGGCCGCCTCTGCTCCCGTTAGCGGCCGCCTAATGGCCCGCCCGTCCCACTCCCCAATGCCCGCGCTATGGGTAAGCAACTGCCGGAGTGTGATTGGGGCTCCCTCAGCGGAAGGATATTCGGGCACCCATTTGGCGAGCGGATCGTCAAGCGAGAGTCTATCTTCGGCCGCCAAGCGCATGATCGCCGTAGCGGTGAACATCTTGCCGATCGATCCGAGATGGAATGCGGTATCAGTCCTGTTCGGAATGCGCCATTGCTGATCGGCCAGACCATAGGCGCGGTTGACGATCACCTTTCCATCCTTGGCGACCAGCACCACGCCCGAAAACTTGTCTTCCGCCGCCAACGCCGAGGCGCGTTTTTCGATCTCAAGGCCGATGCGCGATAGCGATAGCGGCCCTACCGGCCAAGCTTCGCCCTTTACCTTTGCCGGGTCGCGGGCGGGCAACAGGAAAAGGTCGTTGATCTTCCCGGGTTCCTCCTTGCTGATAAATATGACCAGCTTGCCGAACTTGCCGCCGTGCTTGGACCTCAGGATCGCTTCGACCATCCGTTCGCCCTGAGGCGACTGGGATGCGATCGTAAATCCGCCAGTATCGGCGGCGATCTTGTTCAGCCACCTCAGGCGCGCGTCGTCATCCTCTCTGTTCAGCGATCGCTTGGAAAATGCAGACTTCACCAGCGCTACCCGCTCGGCCTCGCTACCGTTCAGGGCGCGCAGGAGGGCAGTTGTTGCTGTCTCGGCAGCAGTTGCGGATGGATTCGATGTCGAAGCCGGCTGGACCTGCGCCGAGGCGGGAGCCAGTGCCGTGGCCAATGCCAAGGCGGCCGCCAAGAATAATTTACGCAACACGAACCACCCCTGCCAAAGCCGCACTCAGCGTGACTAATGTCGTGATCGTTCAATGTCCGCAATGGGTCGCTTCTAGACGGTAGCGGCGTATCGAAATGACCAGTTACCGATCAGCTACCACTTCTTCCCGGCGGCTCGGCTGTCGCGGTCGGCAGGGGGGATCGAGGGGTTCCAGCGTCTCGGAGAACTTCATGCTGGCGACATGGCCTGCGACGGCGCGGCCGAAGTACCAGCCCTGTGCATCCGAACAGCCAAGCTGAGCGAGCTGCTCGCGGATCGCGCTGGTTTCGACGCCTTCGGCGGTGATCGGTACCTTCAATGACTTGCCGAGGGCGGTGATGGTCTCGACCCCACCGCCCTGGCATCGCGACCAGCCGATCGCCGAGCTTTCCAGTTGCCACTTGCCGACCGGAACGGTGCAGACCGCATTGGCATTGGTCGGGCGGTCAGTGCAGATCGGCGTTTCTTCAGCAAGGGCCGCTTCCGGTGCGAGCAGCACAGCTTCCGCGCCGGTCAGGATTGCAATGCGCCCCATCGTCAAATTTTCAGCTGGCTGCCGAGCTCGACCACCCGATTGGTCGGAAGCTTGAAGAATTCCATCGCGCTTTCGGAGTTCTTCATCATCCAGGCGAACAGCCGCTCGCGCCAGGGCGCCATGCCCGGGATTTCCCTGGAGACGATCAGCTTTTGCCGACCGAGGAAGAAGCTGGTGGTCATCATGTGGAACGGCTCGCCGATGGTGTCGATCAGCGCGAGATCGCGCGGGATGTCGACTTCCTCCATGAAGCCGTAGTGGAGGATCACGCGATAAAAGCCCTGGCCGGCGTCGTGCACCTCGGTCCGGTTGCTTGGCTCCACGTATGGCACTTCCTCCACCTTGACGGTGAGGATCAGCACCCGTTCGTGCAGCACCTGATTGTGCTTGAGATTGTGCAGTAGCGCGGAAGGGATGCCGTCCGGCGATGCCGATAAAAAGACCGACGTGCCGCGAACGCGATGCGCCGAGGCTGCAGCCGACTTGATGAACACCGGCAGCGGCAGTTCACCTTCCGCGAGCCGGACCCGCATCAGCGCTCGTCCTGTCGCCCAGGTCGTGAGGATGGTGAAGCCGATAGCTGCGACCAGCAGCGGGAACCAGCCGCCGTCGGCGACCTTGGTGATGTTCGAGGCGAAGAACGCTCCATCGACCAGGGTGAACAGGCCGATCACCGCGGCCGCGACGAACCGGTTCCAGCGCCACACATGGAAGACCAGCACGCCGAGCATGATGGTGGTGATCAGCATGGTGCCGGTGACGGCGATGCCATAGGCCGATGCCAGCCGGGTCGATTCCTGGAAGCCGAGCACCAGCAAGATGACCATCGCGAGCAGCGCCCAATTGACCGCCGGGATGTAGATCTGGCCCGCGGCTTTCTCGCTGGTGTGCTCGGTCCGAAGGCGGGGCAGGAAGCCGAGCTGGACCGCCTGGTGGGTGACCGAGAAGGCGCCCGAGATGACCGCCTGGCTCGCGATAATCGTCGCGGCGGTGGCGATGAACACCAGTGGCAGGCGGCCCCACTCCGGAGCCATCAGATAAAAGGGGTTGGTCGCCGCTTCGGGGGAACCGAGCAGCAGCGCGCCCTGGCCCATATAGTTGAGCATCAGGCAGGGGTAGACGAGCAGCAACCAGGAGAATCCGACCGCCTTGCGGCCGAAATGGCCCATGTCGGCGTAGAGCGTTTCGGCGCCCGTCACGGCGAGGAACACCGAGCCGAGCGCGAGGAACGCCAGCCGCGGGTCGTAGAAGAAGAATTCGACCGCCCAGTGCGGGCTGAGGATGCCGAGGATTTCCGGCCGGGCGGCGATGTTGACCACGCCCAGCGTCGCCAGCGTCGCGAAATAGATCAGCACGATCGGCCCGAAGAAGCCGCCGACGCGGGCCGTGCCGTGTCGCTGGACCAGGAACAGGCCGACCAGAATCGCGATGGCGATGGGGATGACCAGCGGTTGGAGCCGCGCCTCGACCACCGTCAATCCCTCCACCGCCGACAGGACGGAGATCGCCGGGGTGATCATCGCGTCGCCGTAGAACAGGCAGGTCGCGAGAACTCCGAGCAACACCAGGCCCGCCGTCCATTTCTTGCCCTCGATATTGCGAGCGATCAGCGACAGCAGCGCGAAGGAACCGCCCTCGCCTTTGTTGTCGGCGCGCATTGCCACGAACACATATTTCGCGGTCACGATCAGCATCAGCGACCAGAAGATCAGGCTCAGCACGCCGAAGATGTGCAGCGGGTCCACCGCGAGCGGATGCGGGCCGACGAAGGTCTCTTTCATCGTGTACAGGGGAGAGGTGCCGATATCGCCGTACACGACGCCGATGGCGCCGAGCATCAGCTTGGGAAGGCCTTCCTGCGGCCCGTGGGCAACTGGCGCGGTGTCAACGACCGGCGGCGTGCTGGCGAGTGTAGTCATGCACGCCATGTGAACGCGAAGCGCATAAAGATTCCATGTGGATTTGACTTCACGGGTGAGCGGAAGCCGCGGAAAACCGCCGATCATGACCTCTCGACGTGAAGCACGCCGGAGCGCAAACTGTGGCTATGGCGAACATGACGATCGATGGCGCGAAACGGTCCGACCCAAGCGTCCGCAGCTATGCCGAGGCGCTGCTGATGGTGGCAGGCTCGACGCTGGTCGGTCTCGCCATCGCCCCGCTATGGGGCACCACACCTGTCGTCCTGCTCTACGTGCCGCCGGTGCTCGCCGCGGCGGTATGGCGCGGGCTGTGGCCGGCACTGGTGGCGGCCGTGGCCTCGACCCTGGCATATAATTTCTTCTTCACCGCGCCTTATCGCACCCTGCTGATCCACAGCCCGGCGGATGCGGTGACGGTCATGCTGCTGTTGCTGGTGGCGCTGGTGACCAGCCAGCTGGCCAGCTCCATGCGGCAGCACGCGGCGCTGGCCGAAGCGCACGCCGCGCGCAATGCGACCATCGCCGGCCTCGCGCGGCGGCTGCTCTCTAAGGCTGGCGAAGCCGAGATCGCGCAAGTTGCGGTCGACGAGCTGTCCCGGCTGTTCGGCTGCAATGCCCTACTCGTGACCGGTGGCGACCATCCGCAGCTGATTGCCAGCGCTCCGCCGGAGATGGCGCTTAACCCGAGCGACACCGCGGCGGCGGTGCTGACCCTCGGCACCGGCGAGGCGGCTGGGCGGGGGGTGAGCCAGGCCAATCTGGCCGATTGGCAATTCCATGCTATCGCGTCGGACCAGGAAGTGATCGCCGCTATTGGCCTGGCCCGGAATGATGGAATGCCGCCAGTCGACGAGGACCAGCTCGCACTGCTCGGCAACCTGCTCGATCAGGTCGCGCTGGCCCTCGTGCGCGCACGGCTCGAGCGCGAGGCGCGGGAATTCGCCGCACAGCGCGAGCGGGACCGGATCCGCTCCGCGCTGCTCGCCTCGATCGGGCAGGACGTGAAGCCGCGGCTGACGGCCATCCTCGGCGCCTCCCGCGCCTTGAGGCGAGCCGGGTTGAGCGACAAGACGCTGGTCTCCAGCATCGCCTCCGAAGCCGCCATGTTGGCGCGCTATATCGACAACCTCGTCGATCTCGGCCCCGGTTCCGATCAAGAACCTATCGAGGTCGGGCCGATCATCATCGACCTTTACCGACGATCGGTGCGCAGGGATGGCGTCGACGTCCATCTGACACCGAAGGAATATTCCGTGCTGGCGGAGCTTGCCAAGCATGCCGGCCGTGTGCTGACCCACGCCCAGTTGCTTCGCGCCGTCTGGGGACCTGCGCAGGAAAGCCAGATCGAATATTTGCGGGTGGCGGTGCGGGCGCTGAGGCAGAAGCTGGAAGCCGATCCGGCTCACCCGGCAATCATCATCAACGAGCCTGCCGTCGGATATCGCCTGATTGGCTCAGTCTGATGTCCAGGATAGGTCGATTGGGCCTGGGAAGGATTTTCAAACCCACCAGTTACGGATCATCTACCACTTCTTCCCGGCGGCGCGGCTGTCGCGGTCGGCGGGAGGGTCGAGGGGTTCCAGCGTCTTGGCGAACTTCATGCTGGCGACGTGGCCGGCGACCGCGCGGCCGAAGTACCAGCCCTGCGCATCCGAGCATCCCAGCGCGACAAGCTGCTCGCGGATCGCGCTGGTTTCGACGCCCTCGGCAGTGATCGGTACCTTCAATGACTTGCCGAGAGCGGTGATGGTCTCGACGATCGCCGCGCTCTGCTCATTATCGCCAAGTGCATTGATGAAGCTCTTATCGATCTTGATCCGGTCGAACGGCAGCGCCTGCAGCTGGCTGAGCGAGGCGTAGCCGGTGCCGAAATCGTCGAGGGCGATAGTGATACCGTTGTTGCGCAGACTCTGGACGATGGTGAGCGCCTGGGCGCGGTCTTCCATCAGCGAGCTTTCGGTGATCTCCACCTCAAGCCGGCGGGCCGGGAAGCCGGTTTCGACCAGGATCTTGAGGATCCGCTCGGCCAGCTGGGGATCGCGGAACTGGATCGGGGAGATGTTGACGGCCAGCTTGAGCTCGGTCGGCCAGTCCTTCGCTTCCAGGAAGGCCTTTTCCATCACCCGCATCGACAGGGCGCCGATCTGTCCCGATTGTTCGGCGACCTCGATGAAGTCGGCCGGTTCGACGATTCCGCGGGTCGGAGAACGCCAACGGGCCAGCACCTCGAAGCCGTTCAGCTCGCCCGTGTCGAGGCTGATCAGCGGCTGGAAAAAGGGCACGAACTCGTCCGCCTCGATCGCCAGGCGAATCTCTTCCTCCAGCGCCACGCGGTCATGCAGCTGCCGCTCCATCTCGGCATCGAACCAGGCAATGCCGTTCCGGCCGGACCGCTTGACGCTGTACATGGCGACATCGGCGCGACGCAGCATGTCGGCAGGGGACAGGGCGGGATCGAGCCGGGCCATTCCGGCCGACGCCGAAATCTGGGTCCTGATAGTTCCCAGCGTCAGCGGCGGCGCCAGCGCGGTCACGATATTCTGGGCCGTTTCCTCGGCCCTGGCGTGATCCGCGAGGATCACCGCAAATTCGTCGCCGCCGATCCGCGACGCGAACGAAGTGGGCGGGATTTCAGCGAGGATCGTGTCCGCGACTAGCTTGAGCAACTCGTCACCCACCGAGTGGCCATAGAGGTCGTTGACCTTCTTGAAATGGTCGAGGTCCAACAGAATCAAGGCGCCTTTGCCTTGCCCCTCGCGGCATTGGCGTTCGAGCTCGCGCAGGATGGCGCGGCGATTGCCGAGGCCGGTAGCATGGTCGGTGTAGGCATTGTCGAGCGCTTCCTGCTCGGCGGCCTTGAGCGCCGACAGCGTCTGGTCGATGTCGGCCGCGCGCCGCCAGCCGAACAGGATGATGGCTATGTTGAGCAGGAAGGCGACCGCCAACGCCGGCTGCCCTGCCTCGGCCAGGCCGATGGCGCTGGGCAAGACCTTGGCACCGACAGCCACGAACAGGATCAGCGCGGCCAGCGTGGCACAGGTCGTGATCAGGTGGCTGCTGGCCAACTGACGCGTCGTGCCTCCAAGATTGATCAAGTTTTTACGCATTGCACCCCCATCGCGGTTCCATATCCGAAGGGAGTAAAGGTCGTGTAAACGAAGATTAGGATTGTCGGCTTTTCAGAACCGTTTTGGGCGCAGTTTCCGACGAGTATGCTGAAGCCGATCCGGCGCTCCTTATCCTTTCGGCGGTGCCGACAGCTGTTTCGCCTCGGCGGCGAAGCTGACCTCGCCGGTGGTCGACACCTGGAACCGATATGCCTCGTTCAGCCCCTTCTTGCCGCTGTGCGTGAAGGCCAGCACCCGCTCCCCGTCGGTGCGGACGTGGATGACGCCATAGTTGGTCCGCTCAAACCCTTCATAGACCGGCCGCTGCCCCTTCGACACGCGCTGGTCGATGCTGGTCCCGCGATAGGCGAAAAAGGCCGCCAGCTCGGTCGAGAACAGCACCGCGGGCATTTGCCGCGAGGCCCTGCCCAGCGCCGCCATCAGGGTCGCGCGCGGATGAATATGTTCGTGCCTTGCGCTCTCGTCGCCGGACGACACCAACGACACGACCGGCCCGACTTCCTGCAGGAAAGTGTAGTCGAAATCGGCCGAGCCATGATGCGGCGTCTTCAATATCTCGCTGCGCAGGGCGAGGTCGGGCAATTGCTCGCGCATTCGCTGCATCGATTCCTGGTTCATGTCGCCGGTAAACAGGAAGCGGACATTGCCCTGACGCAGCCGGAAATTGATCGAGTGGCCGTTGACCGTGTGCGACGCCGAAAAGGAGCCCCGCTCCGCCGGCGTGCTGCCGAGGATGATCGACACATCCTTCTTCGGGCTGCGCAGAAATTCCAGCGCCGGCTTGCCCCCGATGGTTTCCGTGACCGGCCCGAACAGATCGACTGATATTCCTTCGCCCTTGAGGAAGTCGAACGCGTCGGTCGCCAGATGGTCGATCCGCCGCACCTCCATCGTCTCGCCGGTCGCCGCCTGGAGCCGCGCCGCCCACAGGTCGAGCAGCCTGCACCAATCGGCGAAATGCTCGTTGCGCTCCGCTTCCGGCGCGTCGCGCGGATCGTCGACCAGCCCGGTCACGTACAGCCGCCCGTCGCTGGTCGCGGTCTTGCCGAACATCTCGGTATCCGGCCGGCTCTTCTTGTTGGGCAGCTTGCCCGGCCGCTTGACCAGCCCGTTGTGATAGATCCGCCGCGCCGCGACGAAGATCCGCTTGGCCGGATCGCCATGCGTCTCGGATCGATGGAGCTCCATCAGCCCGGCGAAATGATCGGCATCGCCATGGGTTACGATCACCGCGTCGACGATCAGCGGCTTGGCTTCGCTGGTCTCCGGATAGCGCGCTGCAGCGTGCCGCGCGAACAGCTTGATCTCGCCGGCGTCGATGAAGATCACCTTGCCCCCGGCCGTCTCCAGGATCATTCCGTCGCCCTGCTGCACGTCGATCATCGAGAAGCGCGTGACCGGCTTGTCGCGCAGCTTGGCGCCTTTCTTGATGAAGCCCTCGTCGACCCGGCCGGTTCGGCCGATCATCCTGACCCACATCGCCTTGGCGCTATCCTTGGCCGGCACCCGCTCGAGCGGATCGCCCCAATAATATTGCCAGCTGGTCCCGTTATCGCGCCGCAAATCGACAATATCGTCGTCCAGGAACGGCATCTCCCGCCTCTCCCACTGGATCGATTCGGCAGCGTTACATGTAGTTGCGGAGAGCCCGTCTGTCGAAGCGCATTTGCCCTTCCTCCTGCCGCTCGCTTACCCCGGCCGCCGGCAGGGAGGGCACAACATGACCAGCCTCATTCGCAAGCTCACGCTGGACTGGCTCGGCGACCGTTACGAGGACGCTGCGCTGTTCGCCTTGCGTGCGGCCACCGGCCTGTTCCTCCTCTATCAGAGCCACGACAATGTGCTGAGCGCGGCGCGGATGGACGAGTTTCAGGGCTTCATGGCCCAGTTCGGCTTCTGGCGGCCCGACATCCTCGCCCCCTTCGCCATCTTCTGGCAGGTCGCCGCCGGCATCGGCTTCATCCTCGGCCTATTCGTCCGACCGCTGGGCCTGATCACCGCCATCCAGTTCATCGTCGCGCTGTGGATGGTCCATTGGAGCCAGGATTATGCGCTGTGGTGGCCGGCGGCAGTGCTGGTGTTCCTGGGGTTCTACTTCTTCGCGAGAGGCGGGGGACGGTACGCCCTCGATGCGCGCTTCATTGCCCGGAGGGGCTGAGCGGCGCCGTCTCCTTCATCAGCAGGAATAGCGGCAGCACGCAGAGCCCGACCGCCGCGATCATGACACCCGGCGCGACGGCGTAGCCGGTGCGCTCGACCAGCAACTGGGCGACAAAGGGCGTCAGGCCGCCGAAAATCGCCGTCGCCCCCGTCGCGCCCAGCGCCAGCCCGGTGACGCGCCCTTCGCCCGGGAATTGCTCGGCGGTGGCCACCGCACCAACCGCGCTGACCCCGCCCGCGAGCGCGGCGAGGATGAACGCGCCGGCCAGCGCTTGTCCGTGCGAGCCGCTGGCCATCAGCGAGAACATGGTGATCGGCAGGATGACGTTGCCCAAGGCCAGCGCGACCAGTACCGGCCGCCGGCCGACCCGATCGGACCAAAGGCCGACGAACGGCGTGACCAAGATGACCAGCACGGCCGCCGCGGTGGACAGCCACAGCGACGCCTCCTCGGTCAGCGCCCCCGCGGTGGTCAGGAAGGCCGGGACATAGGTGATACCGACATAGTAAGTGATCGAGCCGAGCGCAGAGATGGCAAACGCCCGGCCGACCGCGCCGCGATGATTGCCGAGGCAATGGCGCAGCGGGCTGGCCGGCACGGTCCCGGCCGTGACCTGCCGGTTGAACTCGGGCGATTCCTCCATGGTCGACCGCGCGATCCACACGGTGCCGGCGAGGGCAGCGCCGAACAGGAAGGGAATGCGCCAGCCCCAGCTTTGCAGGCTGGCCTCGTCCAGCAGCGCAACCGTCAGGGCGGATATTCCGACCGCCAGCAAGGCGCCGATCTCGCTCGCCGCCGAAGCCAGCGAGGCGATCAGCCCGCGCCGGTGCGGCGGCGCGCCTTCGAGCAGATAGGCGACCACCCCGGTATATTCGCCGCCCACTGAGAAGCCCATCACGCAGCGCAGCAGGAACAGCAGCCAGCCGGCGGCCGCGCCGATCTGCGACCAGGTGGGAAGCGCCGCCGTCGCCAGCATCGCCGCGGTCATCAGCGCGACCGAGAAGAGCAGCATTCGGCGGCGTCCCGTTCGATCGCCGATATGGCCGAAGTAGATCGCTCCAAGCGGGCGCATCAGATAGGCGACTGCGAAGCCGCCAAGCGTCACCAGCAGCGACGCCTCGCCGGGCCCGAAGAATACCCGCGACAGCACCGTCGCGAAATAGAGATAGAGCGTGAAATCATACCATTCGACGATCGTCGAGAAGGCCGCGATGGCGAGCGAGCCGCGGGAAATGCCCTTCAAGGCAGCCTCTCGATCATGTGGCCGGAGAATCATCGGGCAATGCTAAAGACGCCTTGGCCCGCACGCGAGTGGCAAGCGCAAAGACCGGCCGCCGGCCCTGGCGTTCAGAGGGTCGGGGCCGGATCTGTCGCCCGGCCCCGCTCCTGCTCCGATCTTACTCACCCAGACTTGATCAACCGGTCGCCCAGGCGGCGGCGGCGGCGTCGCCTCCTCCGAGTTCCCTAAACCAGCGCGATGTCGGACAAATGGATCCGCCAGGCCGTGTCGACAGTCGGGGTAGCGCCGTCGTTGTGATCGCTCATCCACATGTCCGTTGCAACCTGAGCCAAGTTCGCCTTCGGGTCGAGCGGGGCCTGGGCTGGAGGCGCGAAGAAGCCGAAGTCGTCGGCATGAAGGCTGGTGCGCTGGACGCCGACCAGGACGACCGTGTTTCCGGAACCGTCGCCGATCCAGGTATCGGCCCCGACCTGGGCCGAGTTGGCCATCACCTGCGCGAAGTTGCTGAACAGTAGCTGCGAGAACAGCACTGCATCCGGAGTGCCGGCGCCAGCCACGAAATCGTTGATGACATCCACGCCGAAGCCCGGATTGACGATGAACAGGTCAGAGCCACCACCCCCGTTGATCGTGTCGTAGCCTGCGCGGCCCTCGATGACGTTGGCCTGATCGTTGCCGACGATGATATTGTCGCCGGCATTGCCGTAGCCATGGGTCTGAAGCCCATAGTTCATCAGCAGGTTTTCGGTGTTCGTCGGCAGCGTGTAGTTGACATAGGCGAAGACGTTATCCGCGGTGCCCTGGCCGGCCAGCTCGACGACTGAATCGCCGATATTGTCGACTTCGTAAATGTCCGACCCGACGCCACCGATCATCGTATCGGTGCCGGTGCCGCCCAGCAGCACGTCCGTGCCCTCGCCGCCGGTGATCGTGTCGTTTCCGCTGCCGCCATCGAGATGATCGCCGCCGAGCCCGCCATCGATGATGTCGGCACCCCCGCGCCCTTCGATGACGTTGGCCTGGCTGTTGCCGATGATGGTATTGCCCAGCCCGTTCCCGTAGCCATAGGTCTGGCTGCCATAGTTCATGAACAGGTTTTCGACATTGTCCGGCAAGGTGAAGTTGGCATAGGCGAACACCTCGTCGGTGCCTTGGTTTGCCAGCTCGAAGACGACGTCGCCGGCTTCGGCGACCTCATAAGTGTCGGAATTGTCGCCGCCGATCATGGTGTCGTTTCCGCCGCCGCCGATCATGACATCCCTGAGGCCATCCCCAACCAAATTCTCGCTCGTGCCGTCCCCCGTGGTGGTGCGAGTCAGCTCGTCGATTTGCGATCGGATGGAGTTGCCGCTGCCGTCCGAAAATGTGCTCTCGCGAACATTGGCAAGCAGCCCGCCGGTGAGGCCGGCGATTTCAGCTTCAACCACCGAACCTTGAGCGAAAAAGTTGGTGCCAACTGCTACGCCAGTCGGGGTGTAAGCCTGATAGTAAAGCGCATCGCCATCGCTCCAGCTGACGACAACATAGCCGTTGGACAAGGTGGTCAGAGAGGGGTTTTCTTGTACAGCTGTAGTGGCGGAATTGACCCGAATATAGCCGGTCCGGGCAGTGCCGTTGGAATTATAGAAGCGGAGGGTAATCTCCGTCTGGTCGATGGTCCAACCATTGTCGGTGTAGGCGACGGCGAAACCGCCGTCAGCAAGGGCAACGACCTGAATATCCTCGTTGATAGAGCCGAAGGTGTCGATCAGCGTTGCGGCAACGACGCTCGCGCCGGTCGAACTGAGCACCTGGAACCAAACCTCGCTGTCGCCGCCGGCGGAAGGTTCCTTCTCGTAGACGACCACAAAATTTCCATTTGCCAGTCCAGCCACCTGGGTGTGGGAGGCGCTGTCGGCAGCCGAATCGATGATCACCAGTGAGTTGCGCACCGAACCGTCAGCGTTGAATATAGCGGCGCGGACATCGAGATCTGTACCAAAGTCCCTTGTCCAGGTGACAACGAATCCACCATCGGCGAGAGCGGCGACGTCGGAATCGCTGTCGTCGGCGCCCGCATTAGAAATGATGAGTTCCGTGCCCAGAGTGCCGCCCGAACTCAGCACTCGAGCAAGGAGATCACCGCCGGGATCGACGCTGAAATCCGTGTAGGTGACGATGATGTTGCCGCCCGTCAGCTGAACGATGCTGGGATCGGTCTGAACGTTAGTAGTGGTACTGTTGACCCGGAATTCGTCACCGGTCGGGTCGCCGTCATTTTCGATCATCCGCCCTTCGACGAATCCGTCGGGCTCGCTCCATGCCGTGAAGTAGCGCGAGCCTCCGCTGACACTGGCGATGGCCGGCAAGGTCTGATTACCGGGGGTTAAGAGATTGTTGACGAAGAAGCTGTCTTCGATGTTGGTCCAATCATAGGTGACAGTCGGCATGGCGCTTTACCCCCAAGTTGTTCTTCGGCGCAGCTGAGAATTGTTCGGTTGCCAGTCACCAGATGGACACGCGGCTCATGTTCTAAGCGCGCGGCCCGTGCTCCCATGCAAGAAGCTTTGATGAAACGACGCTAGACCCTCGACTCAACTACCCCGAGCCGCCCGCTTAACAGACGTTAACAAGCTTAACAAGGCGACATAACACACGTTTAGTAAATGCCATGCAGACCGCAGTGATTGCGATCCATAGGTGGTACGGTGGTAGGAAGGGGGCGGTTCTCGGGGGTCAGTCAGGGGAGGTGGCGTTGCTTCGAAAAGGTTTACCAATCCTGTGGTGGAAAGAGTGCTTAGCCGCGTCGGCATCACGAGCGCGGATACGATGAACAACGGCCTTTTATTCTCGGGGTCCTCGAGACGTCTCTCTCGGAATCACAGCGGCTGAATCTCTCCAAGAATGTCTTTTTCAACATCGGCAGAGATGGATGCGGACGCTAGGCGTTTACTCACTGACTCTCGTTGAGGTCATGCGTCGATTTCGTCGTCGCTCAAGGCACTAGCCCGGCTCTGGATGAACTGGAAGCGGTGCTCGGGGTTCTTGCCCATCAGCCGTTCGACCAGGTCGCGGACGGGCTGGCGGTCCTGATATTCGGCCGGCAGGGTGATGCGGATCAGCGACCGGCTCGTCGGATCCATGGTGGTTTCCTTGAGCTGCTGCGGGTTCATCTCGCCGAGGCCCTTGAACCGCGCGACCTCGACCTTCTTGCCCTTGAACTCGGTCCGCTCCAGCTCTGCGCGGTGGGCGTCGTCGCGGGCATAGGCCGACTTGGAGCCAGAAGTGAGCCGGTAAAGCGGCGGCTGGGCGAGGAACAAATGGCCGCGCCGGACCAGCTCCGGCATCTCCTGGAAGAAGAAGGTCATCAGCAAAGTTGCAATGTGAGCACCATCTACGTCGGCGTCGGTCATGATTATTACGCGCTCGTAACGAAGCGCTTCTTCAGCCCATTTGTCGCGAATGCCACAGCCCAGCGCCTGCTGAAGATCGGCAATCTCCTGGTTGGCGCGGATCTTGTCGGCGGTGGCCGAGGCGACGTTCAGGATCTTGCCGCGGATCGGCAGGATCGCCTGGGTCTTGCGATCGCGCGCTTGCTTGGCTGACCCGCCGGCGCTGTCGCCCTCGACGATGAACAACTCCGTGCCCTCGGCGTCGTCATTGGCGCAGTCGGTCAGCTTGCCCGGCAGGCGGAGCTTGCGCGCCGAGGTGGCGGTCTTGCGCTTGACCTCGCGCTCGGCGCGGCGCTTCAGCCGCTCGTCCATCCGCTCGAGGATCGCGCCCAGCAAGGCCCGGCCGCGGTCCATATTGTCGGCGAGGTAATGGTCGAAATGGTCGCGTACCGCGGCCTCGACGAAGCGCGCGGCCTCAAGGCTGGTAAGGCGATCCTTGGTCTGGCTCTGGAAATGCGGGTTGCGGATGAACACGCTGAGCATCAGCTCGACGCCGTTCAGGACGTCGTCGGGGATAATGTCCTTGGCCTTCTTCTGGCCGATCAACTCGGCGAAGGCGCGAACCCCCTTGGTCAGCGCGGCGCGAAGGCCGGCCTCATGGGTGCCGCCGTCGGGCGTCGGGATGGTGTTGCAGTAATAACTCTCGTTCGACCCCTCGCTCCACACCGGCCAGGCCACCGCCCATTCGGCCGAGCCCTGGCCGTCGGGGAAGTCCTGCCGGCCGGCGAAGGGCGGCGATGTGACGCATTCGCGGCCGGCCAGCTGCTCGTTGAGGTGATCCAAAAGGCCGCCGGGGAACTGGAACACCGCCTGCTCGGGAACATTGGCGGAGGCTAGCGACGGATCGCAGCGCCAGCGGATCTCGACGCCAGCGAAGAGATAGGCCTTGGATCGAGCGAGCTTGTACAGCCGCTCGGGACTGAAGCTGGCGTCCGACCCAAAGATTTCCGCATCGGGGGTGAAGCTGACAGTTGTCCCGCGGCGATTGGGCGCGGCGCCGACTTCCTCCAGTTGCGAGGTGGCGACGCCCTTGGCGAAGCTCTGACGATAAAGCTTCTTCTCCCGCGCCACCTCGATGATGGTCTCGGTCGACAAAGCGTTGACGACTGAAACGCCGACGCCGTGCAGGCCGCCCGAAGTCGAATAGGCCTTGCCTTCGAACTTGCCGCCGGAGTGCAGGGTGGTCAGGATCACCTCCAGCGCCGACTTGCCCGGATATTTGGGATGGGGATCGACCGGGATGCCGCGGCCGTTGTCGGTGACCGTCAGCCGGTTGCCCGGCTCGAGCGTAACCTCGATCCGAGTCGCATGGCCCGCAACGGCCTCGTCCATGCTATTGTCGATCACTTCGGCGGCGAGATGGTGCAGCGCCCGCGCATCGGTCCCGCCGATATACATCCCCGGCCGCCGCCGCACCGGCTCGAGCCCCTCGAGGATCTCGATCGCGGAAGCGTCGTAATTGTCGGATGAAGGTGCGGAACCGGCAGCGAAAAGATCGGACATTATAGGAACGGCTATAAGGGCGGGTGGCGTTCCATGCCAAGCGGCGCGCGGGCCACAGTGGCGAGGAAACGGAACTCAGGAGGCTTGCTGGCGCATCAGCGATCGGTGGCGCGCTTGCGACCAGAGGGGATCCAGTGCTGCTGGCGGAGGCCGCGTGCCGCCAGCCGGTCGACCAGCGCGTAAGCCCAGCCCGCGCGCCGCGGGGCGATGGCGGGCAGCGACAATAGGTCGAACCCCGTCCAGGGGAGGAAGGGTGTGCGGCGGCGGTAGGCCCAGAGCTCGGCGCGGACGGTCGGGCCTTGCGATGGGCCGCGGGCGTGGAAGCCGAAGGTATCGGCGACGACCAGCGTGTTGGCGCGAACCGCGAAGCTGGCCGGCTCGGGCAGCCCAAGCTCGGCGAGCTCCTGACGCGAAACACGGAAGGAGCCGCGCTGCGACAGCCGGTCGCCTTGCACGGCGACCGTCTCGCTCTTGCGCTGTTCCCATTGCAGGCGCTGCGGTGACAGGCGGTGCGAGCCCGGAACATAGGTAAAGGGCGCGGCATCCTCGGCCACGTCGGTCAGGAATAGCCAGGCCTTGAGCGACGGATGGAAGGCGTCCGAATGAAGGTCGACCTGCGGGTCGGGCGGGCCGTCGAGGCCGGTGACAATCGACTGGAGATAATAGATGGGCTCGCCGCCGGTGCTGGCGACATAGCGCATCAGCGAGCGCCAGCGGGGCATGGCCAGCAGCTGGGCCAGCTCGGGCGAACTGTCGAGCAGGGCGGCGTCGATCGGCACCCGGCGGGTGATAGTATCGCCCTGCCGCTGCTCGCGACCGTCCCATTCGGTGCCCAGCAGGACTTGTCTGAGGTGCTCGAACTGGTCGGCAGGGAGGAAATCGGGGAGGCAAACGAACCCGTCGCGATCGAATGCCGCGCGGTCGGCGGGGTCGACGTCGCGGGCCAGCTTCCCGCGACGCCACCAGGCGAGGCGGTGGGCTGCGCGAAGGCGCGCGCCATGAAGGCCGCGGCGATTAAGTACCTCGGAACCGAGGATCGGGTTATCGACGAAGCTCTTGGCGCCGGTTACAAGCTGCAGCAGCCACCAAGGCGCGCGCCACCAGCTGGAAAGCCTGCCGGCCATCTTCCAACACGTCAGCGAATGCGCATTTATCGAACCCTCGGACCGCCATAAGGCAGCGGCGGGGGCGGGCGGCGGTCGCGGCGGGGCAGCTGGGCCTGATAGGCGACGCCGCAATGGTCGACGCAATAGGGATAGCCGGGATTGGCCGGCTGCCCGCAGAAGTGGAAGTCGGGCTCGCCTGGATGGCCCATCGGCCAGCGGCAGACGCGGTCGTTGAGGTCGAGCAGCGAGGTCTTGTCGGCAACCTCCGCCGACGGCTTGGCCGGGACCAGGCGGCGCGGCGGCGCGGGCGGGATCGGCGCCTGGGTGTCGCCCGGCCCCTGGCGGATAAAGCCGCCCGGGCCGACCGAGCGATATTGCATTTCCTTGGGGTCAAGCTTGCGCTGCTGCTGCTGGCCGGGGGCGGCGGGGGCTGCGGCCACCGGAGCGTCGGCGGCCGGTTCGCGCGGCGCGGCGGCGGCCGGCGCAGCCTTGGGCGCCGCGGGCTTCGCCACCTTGGGCGCGGGGGCGGGCTTGGCTTTCTTTTCCTTCTCCTCGCCCGGCTTGACCGGCGAGGGGCGCGATTCCAGGCCCAGCCGGTGGGCCTTGCCGATGACCGCGTTGCGGCTGACGCCGCCCAGCTCTTCGGCGATCTGGCTGGCGGTGGAACCCTTGGTCCACATCGCTTTGAGGCGCTCGATGCGCTCTTCGGTCCAGCTCATGAAATATCAAACTCCCAAATTCTTGGCCGTAAACGCGTTGTTGCATGCCCCAGTTGTGCAATGGCGCCGCTGCCGATAGGCGATTGTCCCGTGAACGACCAGACTCCATCCTGGGTTCGGAACGAACCCGGCAAGCCTAGCCTTGAAGGCGTCAATTGGGGCGGCCTTTCGACCCTCTATATCAAGGAGGTGCGCCGGTTCTTCAAGGTGCAGATGCAAACCGTGTGGGCGCCGGCGGTCACGACCCTGCTTTACCTGGTGATTTTTACCGTCGCGCTGGGCCGCGAGGGAAAGCTGGTGCTCGGTGTTCCCTTCGCCGATTTCATCGCGCCGGGCCTGATCGTCATGGCGATGATCCAGAACAGCTTCGCCAACTCCAGCTTCTCGCTGCTGGTCGGCAAGATGCAGGGGACGATCGTCGACTATCTGATGCCGCCGCTGTCGACCGGCGAGCTGATCGCCGGGTTGATCGGCGCTTCGGTGACGCGGGCCGTGCTGGTCGGCTTCGCGGTGTGGTTGATCATGGCGCTGTGGCCGGGCGTCCATGTGACCGTCGCTCATCCGCTGTCGGTGCTGTGGTTCGGGCTGATGGGCTCGCTGATGCTGGCATTCCTCGGCCTGATCACCTCGCTGTGGGCGGAGAAGTTCGATCATGCCGCGGTGGTCAGCAATTTCGTGGTTGCGCCCTTGTCGCTCTTGAGCGGTACTTTCTATTCGGTCGAGCAGCTGTCTCCCGCCTTCCGCACGATCAGCCACGCCAACCCCTTCTTCTACGTCATCTCCGGCTTCCGTCACGGCTTTCTGAGTGAAGCCGATTCGCCGATCTATGTCGGTGGCGCCGCGCTGCTGCTGATCAACATCGCCCTGTTCGCGATCTGCTACGCGGTCCTCAAGAGCGGATGGAAGATCAAGAACTGAGCCGATCCGCTTATCCGAGGCTAAGCTTGAACCGGCGGTCTACTGCTTCACCCGGTCGGCCTTGATGCGCCGTTTCTCGAGCATGTCCTGGACGCTGTCCTTGCCGCCGAGATGTCCGGCGCCGACGCCGACGAAGACGGTGCCCGGCTTGTCCAGCCGCTCATCGATCCACTCGGCCCAGTTTGTGTTGCGGTCGGAGATCAGCAGCTTGTAGGCGGCCGGGGAGTCGGCGTTCATCTCGTTCATCAGCGTGGCGAAACCATCGGCATCGCCCCTGGTCCAGGCGTCGTTCATCCTCTTGAACATGGCTTCGACCTGATCCAGCTCGTCGAGCGTCTCCTCGAGCATCTCGATCTGCTCGGCTTCGGGCAGTTTGTCGAACAGCGACATCTGGTAATCGATGGTCTCCAGCCCGCTGATCGGCTTCTTGCCTTCCTTGGCCGCCTTGGTGAGCACCGCTTCGGCGCCCTTCTCGCCCGTCAGGCCCAGCTTCTGGGTGCTGGTCATCACCAGCATGACTGCGGCGAAGAAGGGTTTGAATTTGTCGAAGGAGGTCGGGGGCGCGCCCATGCCGGCCAGGAACTTGGTCAGCTTGTCGCGTGATGCCGGCGACAGTTTGGCCGACAGCGGCTTGCCGCTCGTGTCGAGGGCATATTTTGCGATGACCTTCTGCATCGCGCTCTGGTCTTCGGCCGGCGGAATTTCCAGGATGATCTCGCCTGACTGGTCGAATGCGCTCTTCACCTCATCGTTGAACCAGTCGGCCTTGCCGTCCAGCGCGTGGAAGGTGCCGAACAGGTAGATGGTGGTATCCGGGTCTTTGACCACCCATATGGCGGGATCGGCGTCGGGCAGGGCCGGCGGGGCGGCTTGGGCATGGACTTGAGCCGAGCAGAGCAGGGCTGGAATGGTGGCAAGAAGGACGGAACGGGTAATAGACCTCATTGAAAATACTCGCTCTGTGGCAATGGTTGAGATGGAAAATCTCAAAAAAGCCCGCGCGCCGAGCTCGCGCGGGAAAGGATCGATCAAACAAACTTCGAAAGGCGATTCAATCGCTTAAAAGAAGGCCTGTTTAACCGCAATATAGAGCTTCAGAGAGAACAAGATGGTGAGCAGGGCGAACAAGAGATTTAATGTCTTGTCGCCAATCTTTTCCCGTATCGCCCTCAAGCTGTCGTTCAAGTCGATCTTAGTCATGCTCATCACATGTCGCATCGTGAACGGCTCTGCCGATCTCGGTCGCGGCGTATAGCGTCGCCGTGACGACCATCAAAAGCTGCCAAGCGCCGCCGTTGACCGACTGGAGCTCGTCGTTGTTCAGTTCTATAATCTCGGAATTCATAGTCGCAATCCTTACCTGTTGGTTTCGTTCTGATTGTCGGAGTTATGTTCCGCTTGATAGCCAATATAGCCGGCTAGGAAGACGGCGCCCACGGCGACTGCAACGATGAGGCAGCCGATGGCACCGCCTTCGATTTGGTTGATTTCATCTGAACTTAACTCAACGATCATTTGGTTCACTCCTTAATTCGGCGCCCCCCGGTTGTTTGGAGAATGCTGGCGCCGTGGCATCCTCCTATCTTGAGCCACATCGGGAACGGGCAATGCCCGCCCTTCCGCGACCAAGATTCTCTTGTCTGCTGAAGCGATCGCCGCCGAGCGGTGGGCGATGACAATGCGCGTGATCTTAAGCTGTTCGAGGAGCGACAGGATGCGCTGCTCGATGTCGTTGTCGAGGTGGCTGGTACCTTCGTCCATCACCAGCAGCTGTGGAGCTCGATAAAGCGCCCGTGCCAGCAGCACGCGCTGCTTCTGCCCGCCCGACAGGCTGGACCCCATGTCTCCGACCAGCGTCTCATATCCCATCGGCATCCGGGCGATGTCGTCGTGGAT
>JALYNQ010000002.1 GCA_030773115.1 Pseudomonadota bacterium | reverse complement strand
GCGCGGGGCTGCGGGGGCGGCCCCGCGCCTTCTCGTGAGCCGGTCCAGGGCAGTTCGCCATTGCATCGCCTACTGCGCGAGGTGCAAGTTGCGAGCCGTAGCCATTCCGTGAGTGCGGACCTCGGCGAGGGGAGCGATATGGGGGCGGGTCGAATTGTTGCGGCAATCGCGGCACTGGTCGGCTGGGCGGGACTGCTGCTGCAATATGTGATCTTCGCGGAGCGGGTTGGGCTGGGCCTGGCGACATGGCGCTTCGTCGGCTTTTTCACCGTGCTGTCGAACATCGGCATTGCTTGCATCGCTACCGCCATCGCGCTTGGCCGCGAGGGCCGGCTGGCGGGCTCGCGGGCGCGGCTGATGGGGCTGACGGCGATTGTCACGGTTGGCTTCGTCTATTCGCTGCTGCTTCGCTCGCAGTGGAACCCGACTGGCCTTCAGAAGCTCGTCGACGCCGCGCTGCACGACTGGACGCCCATCCTGTTCGCGATCCTATGGGCGCTGACGCCGCATGGCGAGCTCAAATGGAGCGACATGAAATGGGCGCTGACCCCGCCCGCGCTTTACCTCGCCTATGCCATGACGCGCGGAGCCTTCGATGGCTGGTACCCCTATTATTTCCTCAACCCGACGCTGCAGACCGGGGCAGAGCTTGCGGTCAGCATCGTCGGCACATTGGCCGTGTTCGCGATTATCGCAGGCAGCGGGATCGCGATCGACCAGCGGTTGGCGGCAAGGAGAGAAGGCGCTGAGAAAGTTTACTGAATGCACTGACTCCTTATCTCGGCCCCCTATTCCAACCGCCACTTCAACCCCTTCTACACCCCCAAGCCGGCCCGTCGACTCCCGAGCGTCCCCTGGCCACGATCCGGACATCGCCGCACAGGCAGCCGCCGGTGAATCGGTTCATGTGGGTCTCCTCGCATCAAATTAGCCGGGCGATGGTGGATCGTAACACAAGGGAATTGGCCGCCGCTCATCCCTCTCGCGTTCGCGCAAGTCGCCGAGGGACGCTGGGTCACTGGAATCTTAAGGGTCCTCCGGTAGCCCCCCTTTTCCAACAATTCGTCGTTTATCACGGAATAAAAACCGCGGCCTGTGTCGTTAACCGCGCAGAGGCGCCGGATTTCCGGCATTGAACAGGGGTAAAATATTGGCCAACGCCCTGGCAGCGCGACCCCGTCGGGCTTTGCGCGACCGCCTGCTCCCCGCGCCTTCCAACCAACAGCCGCAGCCACCTGCCGGCGCCGTCACGGCGCCGGCAGGCGCTGCGCACATGTGAGGAGAGACTGCGATGTGTTCGGTATGTGCTTCCGCCAAAATGGCGCTGACCGCCAAATATTATGACGCGTTTCCACGGGATGGAGTCGGCGATCTCAAGCCCGTCACCGTGAACACCGTCCTGCTGCTGACCCCGGACACGATCGCCGACGACACCAGCACCACCGCGACGGTCACGGTCGACGGTCCCTCGGTCGTCTCGACCATCGACACGATCGGCGACCAGGACTTTTTCAGCGTCCAGCTGGAGGCCGGCCATATCTATGACATCGCCCAGTATCTGGTGACCGGCGGACCGAGCGGAGTGCCGCTGTCCGATGCCTACATCGAGATCTACGACGCGGCCGGCAATCTGCTGACCAGCGCCGACGGCGGCGGGCCGAACACGCCTTCCGGGCTGGACGCGCTGCTGACCTTCATCCCGCAGGTGAGTGGCACCTATTACATCAACGCGCGCGCCTACGACCAGGACGGCACAAACGGTACCACCGGAGATTCGGTCGGCGATTATGAGCTGTTCGTCCGCGACGTCACCGACCAGCCCACCTACGTCCCCTATTACGACATCAACAGCCCGCTGCATTCGATCGATTGGGGCACCCAGGTCGACGGCACCTCGCGCAATCCGGACGGCGAGGAAGGGCCGCGGGTCACCGGCAACGAGTTCACCGGTACCGCCTGGAATCCCTATGGGATCGAGGGCAAGAACGTCATCACCGTCTATTTCGCCAAAGCCGGCGATATCTTCGTCGCTGAGGATCCGGCCAACCCGGGTCTCACCACGACGATGGTCGCCAAGGGTCTGGCCGACTGGGAGATGAACGCCTTCCTGACCGCGCTCGAGCTGTATGAGCATGTCGCGGACATCGACTTCGTCGTCGTCGACAACCGCGCCGAGGCCGATTTCAAGATCATCACCTATATGGGCACGCCCGGCGTCGGCGCCTCGCTGCTTGGGCGGATGAGCCCGCCCGACACAGACAATGAGGGCCAGGCCGAGTTCAACGCCGGTGATGTCCGCTGGACCGAAGAAGGGCTGCAGCCGGGCGGCTTCTATTTCCCGACCCTGATCCACGAATTCGGCCACGGACTGGGCATGGCCCATCCGCATGACAATGGCGGACATAGCAGCATCATGCGCGGCGCCGGCGGCGGCACCGCCGGCATCGGCGGCGGCCTCGGCGACTTCGACCTCAGCCAGCAGGTTCACACCATCATGTCATACAATGACGGCTGGGCGACCTCACCCTATGGCCAGCCGCGCTCCGGCGGGATCACCGGGACCCAGGTCGACCATTATGGCTGGGTGGCGTCGCTGAGCCCGCTCGATATCGCCGTCATGCAGGACAAATATGGAGTCAATGAAGAATGGGCGACCGGTGACGACAGCTACACGATCAACGACTTCAACGGCCCCGGCAATTTTTATTCGTCAATCTGGGATGCCGGCGGAACCGACGAGATCGTCTATAATGGCGCGGCCGACGCATTGATCGACCTTCGTGCCGCCACCCTACAATATGAGGAAGGCGGCGGCGGCCGTGTGTCCTATGCCCATGGCCTCCACGGCGGCTTCACCATCGCCAATGGCGTCACCATCGAGAATGCCCGCAGCGGTGCCGGAAACGATTTCCTGAACGGTAACGAGGCGTCCAACCGGCTCGACTCCGGTGCGGGCAACGACTTGTTGAACGGCGATGGCGGTAACGACCTGCTGATCGGCGGGTCCGGGGCCGACACGCTGACCGGCGGGGCCGGGGCCGACCGGTTCATCTATCTGGCCAATGCTGACAGCGCGGTCGGAACCGGCCGCGACGTCATCACCGACTTCGCCCAGGGCAGCGATCTGATCGACCTGTCGGCGCTCAACGCGTCAAAGTTCATCGGCACCGGCCTGTTCTCCGGACAGGCGGGACAGGTCCGCTACGCCAGCTTCGACGGAACGACGATCGTCGAGCTGGACTCAAATGGCGATCGGCTGGCTGACTTCCAGCTCGAGCTCCACGGTTCGGTGCCGTTGCGGTTTGGCGACTTCCTCGGCCTCGAGATCGACGGCACCGCCACCACTGGCGGCGGCGGTCGTGGCGGCGGCAAGAAATCGAGCCTGCAGGAGTGGAAGGACTGGAGCAGCAATGGCCAGGACGCTGGCGGACCGCAATTTGCGACCGGTCATGAGTCGTTGCTCATGCACGAATATTTGGTTTGACCTGAGGTAACCAGGCAAGAGGGCTCGCCGGCACCGCCGGCGGGCCCGATTGCCAGTTGGAGGGCTAGTCCAGCGTCGTCCGATATTTCTTCACCGCAATCCCGGCGACCGGCGCCACGAACTGCAGCAGCGCGACGAGCCACGACCATGAAGCCATGGGAGCTGCTCCGCGGTCGCTGCCCGGCTTGAGCCGATTTGAAAGGCGCGCAGGACAGCAATTTCAGGTTAGGGGGGATCCGATGGTCCTGCCGGCAATGCCAATGACCGCTTTCGACCCATTGCGGATATTGGCGTAGCGCGTATCCCGTAAACATGAGCAAGCCGACATTCCGAGATTATGTCGAGCGCCGCGCCATAAGGGAGAGGGCTCGATGACAGGAACGGCCATAGCGAATGCCGACGCCACGAAGCAGCGTCCGCGCTGGAGGGTTTGGGGCAAGCGGATCTTCATCGCGCTCGGCGTGCTCGTCCTAGCCTTCGTCGGCTATGCCGCGTGGGCTATGAACCAAACACGCGTTTGTGCAGTGGTTGCGCCTGGCCCGACCGGCGAGCGCATCCAGACGAAGAGCATCTTCGCAAATTATTTCCCCGGTCGGGGCGAGGGGCGCCGCCCCGCGGTCGTGGTTATTGGCGGTTATGATGGCGGTCTCGGCACCGAGGCCAAGCGGGAGGCGCTCGCGCTTCAGGCAGCAGGCTTCAGCGCGTTGCAGGTCGCCTATCACTGTGCCGATACGCTTCCTAATAAGATGTCGCGCCTACCGCTGGAGCGTTTCACCGAGGCCATCGATTGGCTCAAGGCGCGTCCCGAGGTCGACCCGGGGCGTATCGGCATCATCGGTTACTCAAAGGGTGCCGAAGCTGCGCTCGCGCTTGCCGTCCGCCGTCCAGATGTTCGGGCGGTGGCGGTAGGTATGCCGTCTTCTGTCGTCTGGGACGGGATGAGCCCGCTGACGATGATTTCCGGCGGTCTGCGATCGACATGGGCAGAACGCGGCAATGACGTGCCAAGTCTGCCCTATGGCTCATGGTCGCACCCGAGAGGTGGAACATACGGGATGCATTCGAATGGCTTGCAGAAGGTCGCCGAGCATCCCGAGGCCGTTATCCCAGTCGAGCGAACTGCAGCCCCGATCCTCCTCACCTGTGGCGACGTCGATCTAGTCTGGCCGAGTTGCGAAATGTCGGAGATGATCGGGGCGCGTCTCTTGCAGAAGGGCAAGGCAGCACCGGTTCTTCTTCGCTATCCGCAAGCTGGGCACGGCGTGTTTGGACCGGCGCTCCCGTCTGGCAGCGACAGCGCCCAATACTGGAGCATGATGGGCGGAACCGAGACGGCCAACATGGCGGCTCGACAAGACAGTTGGCCGAAGACAGTCGAGTTCTTGCGGCAGCATCTGTCTAAATAGACCCATTTCAGACATTTACCGGTGCTCTCTCCGAGCGCGGCTATGCCAATGAAGCGCTTCTGCGAAGTTGGTCACTCGGGGCCGCATCATCTCCGTCAGCAGCGGCTGCGTGCTCGCTGATCGACCTAGTGCTGGCGGGAAGGGGCGAAAAGGTGAGGAGGTAGCCCAAGATGGCGCTGCCTCCGTAACCGACTACAGGAGTAGGATAGTTCCCCAAGGCGGCGGCAGCAATGCAGCCAAGCCAGACTGCGCCGAACACAAGATGCACGTGACCAAGCTCAGCATTGCGGCGCCAGGCGACTATCGGCGGCACAAGCAGTAGCAAGGCCCCCAACCAAACCGCCGCACCCGCAAAGACGTGAACATCGAACGCAGTAAAGAGGATCTGATCCACATAGGGGACGGCTGGCAGTGTATCGGGTCGCAACAGCGATACGAGGAAAGCAGTGAAGGCAACCATCAGCACGCCCGCAGACAATCTGCTGGGCCTTGTGATCGCCAGAACTGCCATGCTGAACGCAAGCACCCCGGCCATCGCTCGATCCGGCTGAAGGGCCAGTGCGACCGCGGCTACAGCAATTCCGATACAACCTGGTAAAGAGGGATAGCGAGTGAAGGTCACGGCCATGAACGGAAGGAAGACGAGGCTCACCTGCACGCTCAATGGACCGACCATGATCCATCTCGATGCACCGTCCGCAGCTGCTCCGAGCATGGCTGTCACCAGCAGGGATAAGCCCATCACGAGGAGCACCGGTCCCGAGTAGCGACTAATTTGCGGCATCGCTCCACCAACCCCGACCAGTGCCACCACCCCGAGCACAAACGCTACTCCATTGACCACTGAGCGGCTTGCTGGCGCTCCCGCCGCCATGAGATAGAATATGCCGAGGCAGGTGGCTGCTAGTGCGCAGGCAGTTCCCACCGCGCGCTGCTGACGTAGCACCCCTGATCGCCCACTCATCATCGCCACCCTCCCCGACGCGCTCTGCCCCACCCGAAGAAAGAGCAGCTTACCCAGTTTGCGAAGGATGGCTAGAGCTTCGGCAATGTCCGCATTCCACCCATTCCGGTCATTAGGCTAGTCGAGCGTCGTCCGGTACTTCTTCACCGCAATCCCGGCGACTAGCACTACGAACAGCAGCAGCGCCCCGAGGCTCGGCGCGGCTTCTGCAATGCCGACGCCCTTCAGCATCGCCCCGCGCACCACGCGCAGCATGTGGGTGACGGGCAGGATCGAGCCGAGCCACTGCGCCCATTCGGGCATGCCGCGGAAGGGGAACAGGAAGCCGGACAGGAGGATCGAGGGCAGAAAGTAAAAGAAGCTCATTTGCATCGCCTGCAGCTGGTTGCGGGCGACGGTCGAGACCAGGAAGCCGAGTGCCAGGCTGCCGACGATGAACAGGAACAAGCCGAGGATCAGCGCCGCCCAGCCGCCGGCCATCGGCACTCCGAACAACAGCCAGGCCATGGAGATGATGATCGTCGCCTGGAGGATGCCGACCAGCACGAAGGGGGTCAGCTTGCCGACCATCACTTCGAGCGGTCGTAGCGGGGTGGACAGCAAAGTTTCCATCGTTCCACGCTCGGTCTCGCGGGTCATGGCGAGCGACGTCATCATCACCAGCGTCATGGTCAGGATCGTGGCGACCAGGCCGGGAACGATGTTGTAGCTGGTGATGCTCTCCGGATTGTAGCGGCGCTGGATCACCACCTCGAACGGAGCAGCAGTCGGCGCCGGAGCGATGAGGGGGCCCTTTAGATCATGCTTGAGGCCCTCGCTAGGAAGAGAGGCCAGGGCCGCGACGGCGCTGCCGGTGGCGGCGGGATCGGAGGCGTCGGCCTCGACCAGGATCTGCGCTTGCTCGCGGCGTACGACCCTTCGCGTAAAGTCGCCGGGGATGGTGATCGCGAACTGGACCGCACCGCGCTCGATCAACTCGTCCATCTCGGCCGGCGAGCGGGCGACATGGTCGATGCTGAAATATTCGCTACGCTGGAGCGAGCCGATCACCGAGCGGGCGAACTGGCCCTGGTCCTGGACCAGCACCGCGGTCGGCAGATGCTTGGGGTCGGTATTGATCGCATAGCCGAACAGCAGCAGCTGGAACACTGGCACGCCGATGATCATCGCATAGGTCAGCCGGTCACGGACCAGCTGGGTGAACTCCTTGGCCAGCACCGCCATCATCCGCGAGAAGGACAACCCCATCATGCCGCTTTGGCCTCGGGCGGGGCGTGGACCCGCATCAGGTGGATGAACACGTCCTCCAGCGTGGGCTGGACCTCCGCCCAGCGATAGGGATCGCGGCGGTATGGCTGAATCGCGGCCTCCAGCGCGGCGCGGTCGGTGCCGCTGACGTGCAGTGCCTCGCCGAACGGGGCGGCCATTTCGATGCCGGGCTTGGCTGCCAGCTCGCGGCCCAGCCGGTCGGCACGCGGGCCTTCCGCCTCGAAAGTGACCAGCCCGCTATCGGCGATCAGCGCATCGCCGGTGCCGCGAGCGATCAGCTTGCCATTGAAGATATAGGCGATCTCATGGCAGCGCTCGGCCTCGTCCATGTAGTGGGTCGACACCAGCACCGTCATGCCGCCGTCGGCCAGCTGGTGGATCTCGTCCCAGAAGTCGCGGCGAGCCTGCGGGTCGACGCCGGCGGTCGGTTCGTCGAGCAGCAGCAATTTGGGCTGGTGCATCACCGCCGCGGCCAGCGCCAGCCGCTGCTTCCAGCCGCCCGACAGATTGCCCGCCAGCTGCTTGCGGCGGTGCGTGAGACCGAGCTTTTCCAATGTTTCATCGACGCGGAGGTTGACCTGGTCGAGGCTGTAGACCCGGGCGATAAAGGCCAGATTCTCCTCGATCGTCAGATCCTCGTAGAGCGAAAATCGTTGCGTCATGTAGCCAGTCTGGCGCTTGATCGCCTCGGCCTCGCGCGGGAAGTCGAAGCCGAGGACCTGGCCGGTGCCTTCGTCGGGCGTGAGCAAGCCGCACAGCATGCGCAAGCTGGTGGTCTTGCCGGAGCCATTGGGGCCGAGGAACCCGGTGATATGGCCTTGCTCGATCTGCAGCGAGACATTGTCGACCGCCTGCAGTGCGCCGAAGCGCTTGCTCAGCCCCTGGACGTCGATGGCGAGGGTCATGGCAGCGGCTCGACGTCGACGGGCAAGCCCGGCATCAGGTTGGCAGGACGCGCCGGAAGCGCCTCGACCATGAACACCAGCCGGTCGCGGCTGTCGCGGCTGAAGATGATCGGCGGGGTGAATTCGGGACGCGGGCTGACATAGCTGATCCTCGCCGTAAGTCCGTCTGCGCAGGCGTCGCAGGAAAAGCGGACGGTGCGTCTGGGCCGATAGCGCGCGACCTGCTGCTCGGGCACGAAGAAGCGGACCTTGACCCGGTCGTCGGGCAGCAGGCTGACCACCGGCTGGTTGGCCGCGACCCATTCGCCCGGACGATAGAAAACCTCCTCGACCCGCGCCGCGGAAGGCGCGGGCGGGGCCAGCTGGCCGACCCGGATCGCGACTTCGCGCTCGCCGCCGCGGGCCTGGCTTTCCCGGGCGCGGGCGGCGGCGATCTGGGCGCGGCGGGCTTGGGCGGCTTCGCGGGCGGCATCGAGCCTCGCATTGGCTTCGCGCAGCGCGGCCTGGGCGGCATCGATGTCCTTGCCCGCCACGGCGGCCGGGTCGTCGCGGCGCACGGACAGCAGGCGATTGAGGTCGTGGCGCGCCCTGTCCGCATCGGCCGCGGCGGCGACCGCTTCGGCTTCCGCCTGCTGGGCATTGGCGGCGGCGGCGGCGATCTGCGTCCGCGCTTCGGCGACCTGCGCGCGCGCCTGCTCGCCCTGGGCAGAGAGGGTGGCGGGGTCGATGGTGAACAGCTGGGCGCCAGCCGGGACACGCTGGCCTTCCTGTGCGGCGATCGTGCTGACCGTCCCGGCGACCGGCGCGGCGAGAAACAGGCTTTCGCCTTCGATGTAGCCCGACAGCATCCGCTCGCGTTCCGAGCCGCGAAGCAGGTACCAGCCAAGTGCTGCGGCACCGATAAGCAGGATGAGGACAATGATTGGCCGGGCCCGGTTCATAACCCATTCTCCTGCCAGCCACCGCCGAGCGCCTTGACCAGCGCCACCGTATCGCGCGCCAGAGCGCCGCGGGTTTCAATCACTTGTTCCTCCAGCGAAAGGCGGCGCTGCTGGGCCACCAGCACGTCGGACAGGGTCACCAGGCCGCCGCGGTAGCGGGTGCGGGCGATTTCCTCGGCTCGGGCGGCGGTGGCCCGGGCCTGCTCCAGCTCGGCCAGCTGGCGGCGGTCGCCGTCGACCCGGCCAAGTGAATCCTCGACGTCCTGGAGCGCGGTCAGCACCGCCTTGCGATAGGCGATCATAGCCTGCTCCTGGCGGGCATTGCGGACCGCGATGTTCGCGCGCCTGCGCCCCCCGTCGAACAGCGGCCAGTCGAGCGCGGCACCGGCCGTAAAGCTGCGGCTGCCCCAGTCGAGCAGCGAGCCCAGGGCCGTGCTGACCAGCGCCGGCGCGGCGGTCAGCGAGATGCGCGGATAGAGGTCGGCGACCGCCACACCGATGTCGGCGGTGGCGGCCGCCAGCTCGCGCTCGGCGGCGCGGATATCCGGCCGCCGCCGGAGCAAGTCCGACGGCAGGCCGGGGGGCACGAGCGGGACGGGAGCAAGCTCCGCCGGTGCCGCCAACGGGCTGGCGAGCGCGCCGGGCGCCTGTCCGGTGAGCACGCCTAATGCATGAATTTCGGCCTTGGCCTGGGCCTGAAACGCGGGGATCGCCGCCGCCGCGGCCGACCGTTCGGACCGCTGCTGCTCAAGGTCCTGGCCGGTGACCAGGCCGCCGCGCGCCCGCGCGCCGACCAGCCGCTCGAACCGCTCCAGCCTCGCCACCTCAGAGTGGGCATTGGCGATCCGCCCCTGCAGAGTGCGGAGGCGCAGGTAAGCGCTCGCGACCTCGGCCGCGACCGCCACCTCGATGTCGCGCCGGTTCCACAGCGCTGCGCCGGTCCGCGCCGCCGCCGCCTCGCGCTCGCGCCGGTTGCGCCCGAACAGGTCGATCTCCCAGCTGGCATCGAAGCCCGCGCGCCAGGTCGTGAATTCCTGCCCCGGCAGGCCAAAGCCGGAGCCACCACCGCCGCCGCCCGAGCCGGGCGGGGCGGGGATGGCATTCTCGCTGATCCGCTGGCGCGTGACGGATGCTTCGGCTGCGACTTGCGGCGATCCGCTCGCTCCCGCGGCACGCTCCAGCGCGCGCGCTTCGCGGATGCGCGCGGCCGCCATCTCGATATCGAGATTCTGCTGCAGCGCCTGCTCGACCAGGCCTGCCAGCTGGGCATCGCCGAACCCGCGCCACCACTGGTCAAGCTGCGCCTCGCCGCCGATCGAAGGCTCGAGAAAGGTGGCAGACACCGTCACCTGTGGCTCGCGATACTCGGGGCCGACGGTGGTGCAGCCGGCAAGGGCGATTATAGAGCAATACAAACCCGTTCGTGTCGAGCGAAGTCGAGACACGCGGCGCCACGCCCCTCGACGCAGTTTATCCTGAGCAACGCCGCAGGCGGCGCCGAAGGGCTCGGGACGAACGGAGGTGGGGGCGCGTTTCACCTCGCCCCCTCCGTCAGCAGCCCCGCCAGCACCGTATCGGCATGTTGCCGGGCCAGCGCCTCGATATTGAGCGGCGCCCCGCCGACCGGCACCAGCGTCTCGCGATAGATGACGCCCATCAGCATCGCCCCCATCAGGGTGAAGGCGTGCAGCCGCGGGTCACCGGGGCGTACCTCGCCATTGGCCTGGGCCTTCTCGATCAGTCCGGTCAGCATGGCGAGCGCGGGGCCGACGACCTGGTCGTGCCAGACCTTGGCCAGCTCGGGGAAATTGCGGGATTCGCCGATGACCATCTTGGCGACCGCGCCCACCGGCAGGCGGGTGGCGAGGTCGGCGAAACGGGCGAGGAACATTGGCGCGATCTGGGCGAATGGCAGGTCCGCCGCCATCACGGCCGCTTTGACGGCGTCGATGTTGGGAGCAACCGTGTCCCGCACGACGGCGCGGAACAACTCCTCCTTGTCCTTGAAGTAGAGATAGAGCGTCCCCTTCGACACGCCGGCGCGCTTCGCGATCTCGTCCAGCTTGGCGGCGGCGAAGCCCTTCTCGGCAAACACCTCCAGCGCGGCCGCGCAGATCTCGCGGGGTCGATCCTCTGCTCGCCTTTGAAATTTGGGCTGTCCCACGAGTCGTTCCTAACTGACCGGTCAGTTATTAAGCGATCAAATTCAGTCGTGCAAGCAACAAAAAAGGGCCGCCTTTTTGGCGACCCTCTTGGATTGCAGTGCGAGGCTTGCCGCTACTTGACGCGCTCAACTTGCTCGAATTCCAGCTCGACCGGCGTGGCGCGGCCGAAGATCGAGACGCTGACTTTGACCCTCGCCCGGTCGAAGTCGAGCTCCTCGACCACCCCGTTGAAGCTAGCGAACGGCCCATCGAGCACCTTGACCGCATCGCCGATCTCGTAATCGACCTTGACCTTCTGCTTGGGCGAGGCCGCGGCTTCTTCCTTGGTGTCGAGCATGCGGTGGGCCTGGGCGTCGGGGATCGCCTGCGGCTTGCCGTTGGGGCCGAGGAAGCCGGTCACCTTGGGGGTGTTCTTGACCAGGTGATAGACGTCGTCGTTCATCGCCAGCTTGGCGAGGACATAACCCGGCATGAACTTGCGCTCGGACTGGACCTTCTTGCCGCGCTTGATCTCGGTCACCGTTTCGGTCGGGACCTCGACCGCCTCGACCAGGCTTTCGAGCCCAAGGCGCTTGGCCTCGGACATGATCGACTCGCGGACCTTGTTCTCGAAGCCGGAATAAGCGTGGATGATGTACCAGCGGGACATGTTGGTTCCTGTGTAAATTCTTAGCCGAGCAGGCTCAGCAGCCATTGGACGATCGCGCTGAACGCCGAATCGACGCCCAGGAAGAAGAGGGCGAGCAGCGTGGTCATGATCAGCACCATGATCGCGGTGGTGCGGGTTTCCTTCATCGACGGCCAGACGACCTTGCTGCCTTCGGCGCGCACCTGCCGGATGAATTCGCCGGGAGTAACCTTTGCCACTGCTGCTGCCTTCAAAACTGATAGAAAAACGAGGTCCGCGGACACCCCGCCGGACCTCGAACGGGTGCCGCCTTAACTTAGGCCGTCATGGGAGTAAATCCCATGACGTCGGTCCTGTCGGCTGCGCCGCAGGCCGGCCGGCCTTCGGCGGCTCTTCGCGCTGCTACGCTGCGATCGGCGCCTTAGGCTGGCAGGGGCAGAGGGACTCGAACCCACGACCCTCGGTTTTGGAGACCGATGCTCTACCAACTGAGCTATACCCCTAGGCCGAGCGGCGAAGTAGCGATGGGAAACCCGCTACGCAAGGGGCGTGGCTATCGCCTGAACTCAAGCGTTTAAGCAATGGAGGAAATCCATGCTGCGCGACATCGACTATGTGCTGGCCAAGCTCGACTGGATGGAAGCCGAGTATATTTGGCCCAACGGCCTGCGATATCTGTGGACCGACGCGTTCGGAGTCCTGCTCTATTTGTCGCTTCACCGCGAGACTGGGGACGACCGGTGGATCGAGCGAGCTACATCCCTGGTCGCCGACGTCGAGCGCGTGCTCGGCCGGCCCAGGGGGTTGAGGATCGGCGAGGCGCCCGACCGCGACGGGCAATATTTCCACTATCTGGCGATGTGGCTGACGGCCTTGGCCAGGTTCGGCGACATCGAGCCCGAATATCGCGCCAAAGGCATCGCGATTGCCCGGGACATCCATCGCGCTTTTGCCGTTCCAGGCGTCGGCGTGATCTGGAAGATGCGCGAGGATTTGAGCGCGCCCTATCCCGGCTACGGCTTCGGTGCCCTCGACGCGTTCGATGGCTACGTCGCCTACCGCCTGCTCGGCGACGCGGAGCTGGCGCCGGAGATCGGCGACATGCGCGCGCTGATCGAACAGCAGTACCGCACGCTCGACGTCGACCAGGACCTGGGCCTCGGCATGATGCTGTGGCTGGCCCATTTTTTCCCTGAGGAGGACTGGGCGAGGCATCAGACGATGCGCTCGCTCGAAGCGCTCGACCGGCTTTGGACCGAGCCGCAAGGTTTCTTCGGACGGGCCAGCTATGCGCCGCACGTGCGGATCGCCTTTGCCAATTATGGCGTGTCAGTCGGCCTGCAGGCGGCGGATATCTGGCCCGATCGCGTCAACCGGCTCAACGCCTATTTCGAAGCCTATCGATCGGGCGACGAATATGACCGCGAGGCCATCACCTGGGTGATGGCCTGCAGCTCGCACCTGCCGGGACTGTTGATCAAACAGCCCGAGGCTCAGGCAGCAATATCGTAAGGCTGGATCTCACCGCTGAGATACAAGTTGCGCGCCTTGGTCCGCGACAACTTGCCCGACGAAGTACGGGGCAGGGTGCGCGGCGGGACCAGCTCGACCACTGGGGTGATGCCGGTGATCGCCCGGACCCGCTCGCGGATGTCGTCGCGCAGCCGGCCGCGCTCATGGGGGTCGCTGACCCGGCAATGGACCAGCACCGCCGGCGTTTCCTCGCCGCTCGGCCCGGTGATGGCGAAGGCGGCGATATCGCCAGACTTGAAGCCGGGAAGCTGTTCGACGGCCCACTCGATGTCCTGCGGCCAGTGATTCTTGCCGTTGATGATGATCATGTCCTTGGCGCGGCCGACAATGTAAATGTAGCCGCCCGACAAATAGCCCATGTCGCCGGTATCCAACCAACCGTCCTTCATGCAGGCCTCGGTCGATTCCGGATCGCGGAAGTAGCCAACCATCACCGAGCTGCCACGCACCCAGACCTTACCGATGCCGCGGTCCGGCAGCGCCTCGCCGTCGGGCCCGCGGACCTCGATCTCCATTCCCTTGACCGGCTTGCCGCAGTTGACGATCGCTCGATAACGGCGCGGCCTTTCCTGCGAAGGCGTGCCGACGCCGGACAATTCGCTTTCCTCGACCAGCTCGAGCCGGATGCCCTCCCCCGGCGGCATAATCGAAACCGCCAGCGTGGCCTCGGCGAGGCCGTAACTGGGGCAGAAGGCCTGGGCCTTGAACCCGGCGTCGGCGAAACTGTCGACGAATGCTTGCATCACGTCGGGCCGGATCATGTCGGCGCCGTTGCCGGCCAGCCGCCAGCGCGACAGGTCGAAGCGGTCGGCAGCGCGTGTCTGCGAGCTCATCCGGCGTGAGCAGATGTCGTAGCCGAAGGTCGGCGAATAGGACAGCGAGGTGCCCGGATTGCGGCTGATGAGGTCGAGCCAGGCCAGCGGGCGGCGGGCGAAATCCTCGGTTTTCAAATAATCGACCGACACCTGCAAAGCGAGCGGCGACAACATGCAGCCGACCAGGCCCATATCATGGTACCAGGGCAGCCAACTGATGCAGCGATCGGATTCCTGGACTTCGGCGGCAACGCCGTGGGCGTGAAGATTGTCGAGCAGCGCGCGATGGGTGACCGCGACACCGTGCGGGAAGCGGGTCGAACCGCTGGAATATTGGAGATAGGCAATCTCGTCCGGATCGGCCTGCGGCAAGGCCAGCACGTCGATCGGATCGACCTCGCCCAGGCTCTCCCACGACCGCGCCGCAATGCCGCGCTTTTCGGCTGCCGACGTCGCAAATTCTGCTAGCTCCTCCGGATAGAGGAACAGTTGCGGATCGCTGCTGGTCAGCATGACCACCAGCTGGTCGACATAGGCCTCGCGCCCGCCGAAGCTGGTCGGCAGCGGCAGCGGCACCGGCCACAGGCCGGCATAAATGGCTCCGAAGAAGCAGGCGGCGAACTCGGGGCCGGTCTCCGCCACCAGCGCCAGGCGGTCGCCCTTGCCCAGGCCGAGCGCCATGAATCGCCGGGCATTGGCCAGCGCATCCTCACGCAACTCGGCATAGGGATAGGCCCGGACCAACGTCCCGCGAGCATCGTGAAAATTCATGCCGCGGCCGCCCTTGGCGGCATAATCGAGCGCATCACCAAGCGTCGCGAAATCGGCAAAGCGGCGAGGCAAGCGGTCGAGCGTCGGGGTATAGCCCTCGGCTGCGAGGCTGGCGTCGATCCTGTCCTGGCGGTCGAGCACTCGGCAATTCCTGTTTCTGGTCTTATGGAGCCAGCGGGCAGCCGGCGGACCCGTCTCCCAGCGGGCCTTTTTGCCTGATGGTGGGGGAGTGTGGCACAAACATGGCCATGGCGATGCAACAAAGGCGCAAAACCCGCCCTCCACTGACCGCCGCCAAGCTGGAAGAGATGGCGCTGCACTATGTCGGCCGCTTCGCTACCAGCCGGGCAAAACTTATCGCCTATCTTGGCCGAAAGCTTGGCGAACGCGGTTGGGAAGGCGCTGGCGCTCCCGCCGTGGAGGAGTTGGCTGATCGGTTGGTGCGGCTGGGCTATGTCGATGATCGCGCCTTTGCATTGTCGAAGGCCAGATCGCTGACCGGCCGCGGCTATGGCCAGCGGAGAGTGAACCAGGCACTCACCCTGGCCGGCATCGGCGAAGAGGACGGCGTCGCCGCCCGCGATCTGGCAGAGGAGGAAGCGGTGGCTGCGGCCCTCCGGTTCGCCAGGCGACGGGCAATCGGGCCCTACGCCGACCGGACGCCGGACCAGGCCCAACGGGAACGCGCGCTGGCGGCGATGATCCGGGCGGGCCATCGCTTCCCGATCGCCCGGGCGATAATTGACCTGAAACCCGGTGAAAATCCTGATACAGAAGCCCTTATTAATCTGCATTAATTATCCGTATGTCGGTTCCACGACAGAGTGGATGGTGGTAAGGAGACCGCGTGCAGCGTTTGAGTGTCGAAACGACTCAGGAGGGAGTGCCGGAGGTGGCTATGTCCACGGCGGCGGAATCTCTTCCTGAAGGGATGCATTGCACGGGCCGGGTCAAATGGTTTGACGCGACCCGCGGTTTCGGATTCCTGATTTCCGAGGATTGCGACGGCGATATCCTCGTCCACTTCAGCGTGCTCAAGGAACATGGCCGGCGGTCGCTGCCGGAGGGCGCGACGGTGGAATGCATCGCCGCCCACCAGGACCGTGGCTTTCAGGCGCGCAAGATATTGTCGGTCGACCTGTCAACGGCCTTGCCGATGTCGCCCCGCCCGGTCCATCCTACCGCCGAGCGCGCGGACCGGAAGGCACTGACCGATTCCGCGGGCGAATATGAGCCGGTGGAGGTCAAATGGTTCAATCGCGTCAAGGGCTACGGCTTTCTCAACCGGGCCGGAGAAGGCGAGGAGGGCGAGGATATCTTCGTCCATATGGAAACGGTGCGCCAGTCGCAGATCGTCGATCTGGAGCCGGGACAGCAGCTCGAGGCGCGGATCGCGACGGGGCGCAAGGGCCTCACCGCGGTCGAACTGCGCGAGCCCTGATCGCTCGGGCGCTGGCGCTCGGGATGGCCGTCAGCCTGGTGGCATGCCAACCCTCCACTTCCAATGCCGCTGAATTGGGACGCTCTGCGGCGGGGCTCGAGCAAGTGCCGCTGACGATCAGCTCCAGCGGGCGGACCCATCGCTTTACGGTCGAAGTGGCGCGAACCGCCGAGGAACAGCGCGTCGGGCTGATGAACCGCCAGCAGCTGGCGCCGGACCGCGGCATGATCTTCCCGTTCGAGGATGAGCGAATAGCCAGCTTCTGGATGAAGAACACGCTGATCCCGCTCGACATCATCTTCGTCCGGGCGGACGGAAGCATCACCAACATCGAGGCCAACACCGTCCCGCTATCCGAGGAACCCGTCATGTCCTACGAGCCGGTGACGGCGGTCCTGGAGATCCCCGGCGGCCGCTCGGCCGAGCTGGGCATCAAGCCCGGCGACCAGGTCAAATGGAGCATTCCGAAGTAGCTTGTCCCCCGGACAAGCTGTTCGGAGCGCTTGCCTAGCCCGGCGTAACGCGGCAAAGGCGCGGCCATGGGATTGTTCGCAAATGCCTTCACCTGGTGGAACGGTGCCTCCTGGGGCACGCTGTTCACCTCCAATCGCCACGGCGAGGAAGTCGGCCGCGACGATGCGGGCAATGTCTATTATCGGCATCGCAAGGATCCGAGGCGCCGCTGGGTGATCTATGACGGTTCGAACGACAGCAGCCGCGTTCCGCCGGGCTGGAATGCCTGGCTTCGCGGGACGATCGACGACCTGCCCGAAAAGGCCCTGCCGCAACGCCGCAAGTTCGAGCAGGCACCGCAGCCGAATTTGACCGGAACCATGGCCGCCTATCGTCCTGGCGGGTCGCTGGCTTCGCAGGGCGTCCGGCCGGCATCGACCGGGGACTATGAGGCGTGGAAGCCCGAATAGGCGTGACCCGTTCCGCCGCCATTCTTCCGCTTGCCCTGCTGCTGGCCGCGGGCGGTTGCGACCTCCCCGACCAGGCTGGCGAGACGGAGAACCAGCCCATCGCAATCGACGTGCCGCGCGCTGCCGCCGAGCAGCCCGGGGTCACCCCAATGGCCCAGCGCGTCGCGGTGCTGGGGCTGCTCAACAAGCGCAACGGGATTGTCCGCGACCTGACGCTGCGGCCGGGCCAGGCGATGCGGGTTAAGGATGTTACGGTGCGGCTGCTTGCGTGCGAAGCGACCGCGCCGTGGGAAAGTGAGAAGCTGACCGGCGCCTTTGTCCAGGTCGACCGGCTGAGGCCCGACGGGCAATGGGTGCGGCGCTTCTCCGGCTGGCTCTACAAGGAAAGCCCGTCGCTCAATGTGGTCGAGGATTCGGTATATGACGTCTGGCCCAAAAGCTGCGCGATGAGCTGGCCCGCCGGGCCGGCGGCGCCGGCTGCGCCCCGGGCATCGAGCAACCGGTCGAGCGCTTCGAACTCCGGCGGGGGCAATGCCAGCGACGCTGCGCCGGCGGAAACCGATTCCGTGCCGGTTGAAGAAACCGTGCCGCCGCCCACCACGCCCGTCGAGGACAATGCAGTACCGAGCAACCCGACGTAGCGATCGCGGCTGACGGTCGTCGCGCCCAGCGAGGCGAGGTGGGGCGTCATGAACTGGCAGTCGAGCAGGGTGAAATGGCCGATGCGAAGCCGCGCTACCAGCCAGGCGAGTGCGACCTTCGAGGCATCGGTCATGCGGCTGAACATGGATTCCCCGAAGAAGGCCCGGCCCAGCTTCACGCCGTAAAGGCCGCCGACCAGCCTGCCATCATGCCAGCATTCGATCGAATGGGCATGACCGACCGCATGAAGCCCAAGCGTGGCCCGTTCGATCGTCGAGTTGATCCAGGTTTCGTCGCGATCGGCGCAAGCCAAGAGGACCTGATGAAACGCCCGGTCGCGGGTGACCGTGAATCGGCCGGAGCGGATGCGTCGTGACAGCGAACGCGACAGGTGGAACCGGTCGAGCGGGATAATCGCGCGGCTGCGGGGCTCGACCCAGAAAATATCGCCGGCCTCGCGACTGTCGGCCATGGGGAATATGCCGGCGGCATAGCCCCTCAGCAGCATCCGCGGATCCAGGCCTTCGCTCATTCCTTGGCGCTCACAGAATCTGGCGCACTTCCTCTTGCGGGCGGCAAAGTCGCACGCCCTTTTCGGTTTCGACCAGAGGACGCTGAATCAGGATCGGATGTTCCATCATCGCGTCCAAAATTTCATCGTCGCTGACTTCGGGCCGGTTCAATCCGAGCTCCTCCGCAATGTCCTCCCTGGCGCGCAGTCCTTCGCGCGGACTGATGCCGGCACGCTGATAAAGCCGCTTCAGCTCTTCCCTGCTCGGAGGGGCCTTCAGGTACTCGATCACGGTCACGTCCGCGCCCGCATTGTTCAGGATTTCCAGCGTCTTGCGAGACGTGCCGCACATCGGGTTGTGGTAGATGGTCGCCTTCATGCGGTCCTCATTTATTTGCCGTTTGCAAAGGTGCCACAGAGGGGCAGTGCATAACAACGGTATCGGTGAGCGGATTTCCTGAATCGTTGAACCTGCGGAACCTCTTTCTTCGACTGTCGTTTGGCCGACGTGACTTGTGCACCGCTGCCGGGGGCGCCGGGTCCTGGGGCACGGTCCGTTTACTGAGTTTTGAAAGGGAGTCAGAAGATGCGGAAATCGATGATCGCAGTCCTGCTCGCCGGTACGATGTCGTTAAGCGCTTGCGCGACCGACAGCCGGCAAGCTGGCGACATTGCGCAGGGCGCGGCAGTCGGCGCGGCCGGCGGTGCGGCGGTTGGTGCGGTAGTACCCGGCGTCAATGTGATCGAAGGCGCGGCGATTGGCGCCGCGGTCGGCGGTCTCGCCGGCGCGGTATGGTCGGACAATAATGGCGACGGCTATGCCGACGGCTATGTCCAGAACGGCACCTATTATCCAGGCACCCCGCCGGGATATGATCCGACGCTTCGCACCGTCGCGACCGGTGCGCTCGGCGGTGCGGCGCTTGGTGCTGTGGCCGGTGCGGTGATCGGCGGCCTGAGCCCGATCGAAGGCGCCGTGATCGGCGCGGCGGTCGGCGGCCTTGCCGGCGCCATCTGGGCTGATAACGACCGTGACGGACGGGCCGACGGCTATGTCTATAACGGCCAATATTATCAGGGCACGCCATCGGGCTATGCCCCGACAACTGCGCCTCCGCCGATGCCGGGCGAGAGGGGCTAAATGGAAGCAAAGATCGCTTCGCGATCCTTCCCGAAGCCCGCCGGACGCCTCGTGCGCCCGGCGGGTTTCGCCTTATTGGCGGCAGGCGCGCTGCTTTCGGTGGTTCCTGCCCAACCGGTCGCCGCGGCTGCCGCTTACGCTCAGTTAGAAGAAGGGTTCGGCGGGCCGCAGTGGGTCCGCGAGGGCGATGCGCGGGCCGCAATCCAGCTTCTCGCCCTGCTGCAAAGCTCGACCCTCGACGGCCTCGATCCGAAGAGATTCAATATCGCGGCGCTAAGCCGCGCAATAGGTGACGCCGGCAACGGTGAGCCCGAAACAGTGGCCAGCGCGAATGCCATGTTCGACCGCGCGCTGCTGTCCTATGTGAAAGCGCTTCGCCAGGCGCCGACCGGCGACTGGATCATCAACGATCGTGACGCGATTCCGACCGCACCGTCCGCGGACGAGCTGCTGGCCGAGGCGGCGAGTGCGCCGTCGCTCGAGCAATGGCTCAAGGCCATGCCCTTCCTGCACCCCAGCTATGCCGAGCTGCGCCGCGCCCTGGCTCGCGCCGAGGAAGCTGGCGACCGCCACTCCGCCGATTTGCTGCGGATCAACCTCCAGCGCGTTCGATTGCTGCCGGCGGAAGGCCGCTACGTACTGGTCAACACCGCCGCCCAAAAGCTCTACATGTATGAGGACGGCAAGGTGGTGGATGAAATGCGCGTGGTGGTCGGCAAGGCGCATCAGCCCACGCCGATGATGGCGGCGACGATAAAATTCACCGCGCTCAACCCCTATTGGCAAGTTCCCGCCGACCTGGCCGCCGAGCGGGTCGCGCCCAATGTGGTCAAGCTGGGCCTCGGCTACCTCCATGATAACGGATATGTGGTCCTGTCCGATTGGGGCGAGGGGGCGCTGCCGGTCGACCCGTCGACCATCGACTGGGAGGCGGTCGCCGCAGGCAGGATTTTGGTCCGGCTGCGCCAGAATCCGGGGCCTCACAATGCCATGGGGCGGATGAAGTTCATGTTCCCCAATCCGCAGGGCATCTATCTTCACGACACACCGAACAAGGAATTGCTCAACGAGGAGGCACGGCTGTTCAGCGGTGGTTGCGTGCGGCTGGAGGACGCCCCGCGGCTGGCGCAATGGATCTATGGCGAACCGCTTGACTGGCGAGGCGCGAGCACCGAACAGCCGGTCGACGTGCCGACCCCCACGCGCGTCTATCTGATCTACCAGACGGCCGTTCCCAGCGGGGACGACATCGTCTTTTACCAGGATATTTACGGCAAGGATCGGTCGATGCTGGCCGGCTCCAACGCAGACCAGGTCGCCGCGCGTTAGTATTTACGCCAGGTTGCCGTGTAGCGGAGCGTCACGCTGATTGGGCGGCCCTGGCGGTCGCGGGCCGGTGCCCAGCGGCTTTGCCTGATCATCAAATTGCAAAGCGCCTGGTCGACCTGCGCATCGCCGGTCGACTGCATGACGCTGCAGCGGCTGACCCGGCCGCGTTCGGATATGGTGAGCCATAGATGGCCGTAGCCCTGATCGACAGCAAACCCCCGCAGCAAGCTCGACGACAGCCTTGACGAATTGCCGCCCAGCAAGCGCGCCTCGGAGCCTATGCCGCCACCCCCGCCGCCTCCGCCGCCGCCCCGGCCGGTGCCGGACCCTCCGGCTCCTGGGCCAGTACCGGCCGTTGCCGCCCCGGCGGTCGTTGCACTGCCCGTGCCCGCGATCGGCGCGGCCGCGATCGGCGGCGTGGCGGGCACGACGATTCTGGGCTTGGGCGCTACGACGGGAGTGGGCTCGGCCTTCTTGCCTGCCGCGCCTTCCTCCTCTGCGGCCTTGCCCGGCTCTTCCGGTGGTGGCGGCTGCGGCTCGGGCAGTTCCTTGACGTCGATCAGGACCGTCGGCCGGCTTTCGCCAATGCGCAGCGGCGAATCCGACGGCATCATCAGCGCCGCGCCTACGACCACCGCATATACGACGACGATGCCGGCGATAGCCTTGACCTTGTCGGGCCGGGATGGAGCAGCACGATACGACATGGCTCGAAAGCAACGCCCATGGCCGGGGTTAGGATGCAGCTATTCAGCCGCCTCCGCTTCCCTGGTTTCTTCGAGCCAGCGCTCGAGCCATTTGATCGTGTAATCCCCGGCCCGGAATTCATCCGTCGCGATGATTCTTTGGTGCAGCGGCACCGTCGTCTTCATCCCCTCGACGACGAACTCCTCCAGCGCGCGCTTGAGGCGGCGGATGCAGCTGTCGCGATCGGTTCCGTAAACAATCAGCTTGCCGATCATGCTGTCGTAGTAGGGCGGCACCTTATAGCCGGCGTAAAGGCCGCTATCGACGCGGACGTGCATCCCGCCGGGGGCGACATAGTTCTTCACCAGGCCGGGCGATGGGGCAAAGGTCTGCGGGTCCTCGGCATTGATCCGGCATTCGATCGCATGACCGTGGAGCACGACCTGGCTCTGGGTGACCGACAGGCCATCGCCCTGGGCGACCCGGATCTGCTCGGCGACCAGGTCGATGTCGCTGATCAGCTCGGTCACCGGATGCTCGACCTGCAGCCTCGTGTTCATCTCGATGAAGTAGAAGTGGCCGTCCTCGTAGAGGAACTCGATCGTCCCGGCGCCGCGATAGCCCATCTCGGCCATCGCCTGGGCGACCAGCGCGCCCATTTCCGCGCGCTGCTCGGCGGATATGACGGGTGATGGCGCCTCCTCGATCACCTTCTGGTGACGGCGCTGGATCGAACAGTCGCGCTCGCCAAGATGGATCGCCTTGCCGTTGCCGTCGCCGAACACCTGGAACTCGATGTGGCGCGGATCGCCGAGATATTTTTCCATGTAGACGGTGGGGTCGCCGAAGGCGGCATTTGCTTCCGACGACGCCTGGCTCATCAGGCTGGCCAGCTCGTCTTCGGACTGCACCACCTTCATGCCGCGGCCGCCGCCGCCCGAGGCCGCCTTGATCAGCACCGGATAGCCGATCTCGGCGGCAATCTTGCGCGCTTCCTCGACGCTGTGCAGAGGGCCCGGCGAGCCGGGCACCAGCGGCAGCCCGAGCTTCGCGGCACTGTTCTTGGCTTCGATCTTGTCGCCCATGATCCGGATATGCTCGGGCTTCGGCCCGACCCAGATCAGATTGTGGCTCTCGACGATCTCGGCGAACTGCGCATTCTCGGACAGGAAGCCGTAACCCGGATGGATCGCGTCGGCATGCGTGATCTCGGCCGCCGAGATGATGTTGGCGATGTTGAGGTAGCTGTCCTTGGCCGGCGGAGGGCCGATACACACCGCCTCGTCGGCCAGGCGGACGTGCATGGCGTCGGTGTCGGCGGTCGAATGGACCGCGACGGTCTTGATGCCGAGTTCGTGGCAAGCGCGATGGATGCGCAGGGCAATCTCGCCGCGGTTGGCGATCAACAATTTCTGGATGGCCACGACAGCTTACTCGATGACGACGAGCGGCTGGTCGAATTCGACCGGCTGGGAATCGCCAACCAGGATTTGCGACACCTTACCGGCCTTGGGCGCGGTGATCGGATTCATCACTTTCATCGCTTCGATGATGAGTAGCGTATCGCCCTGCTTGACCGGCGCGCCGACGGCGATGAACGGCTTGGCGCCGGGCTCAGGCGACAGGTAGGCGGTGCCGACCATCGGCGACTTGACCGCATCCGCGAGAGCGGTCGGCGCGGCTTCGGCGGTTGGGGCGGCGGGTGCGGCAGCGGCGGCCGGCGCATGGGCGGTCGCCGGAGCATAGTGCATAACCGGAGCGCAATCTCGGCGGACTCGCACCTTCCGGTCCCCGTCCTCGACCTCGATTTCGGTCAGCTCATTGGCGGTCAGCAGCTCGGCAAGCTCGCGCACCAGCGAACTGTCGACGCGCATGGCTGGCTGCTGTTCCTTCGGTTCGGCCATCTGTAACCCCTTGTTTTCCGTAGCGGCGCTCCTGTCAGAGCCGAGCCGCCTCGTCCAGTGCCAGAGTGTATCCACGTGCGCCTTCCCCCTTGATCACTTTGGTGGCCGCGAGGGCGACCAAATCCGTATGGCGGAAGCTTTCCCGGCTTTCGGGATCGCTCAGGTGGACCTCGATCACGGGAGTCGAAATCGCCTTCACCGCATCGTGAAGCGCCACCGATGTATGGCTATAGCCGCCGGGATTGAGGATCACCGCCTTGGCTTTCCTATCCTGCGCTTCGTGCAGCCAGTCGATCAGATGCCCCTCATGATTCGACTGACGAATGTCGAGCGCCACCCCGAGCTGTTCCGCCTGGTTGCTTAAACGGGCGGCTATGTCGTCGAGCGTGTCGGATCCGTAGATTTCGGGTTCCCGCGTGCCCAGCAGATTGAGGTTCGGCCCATTGAGCACGAAGATCAGCGGTGGCGTCGGCATAGAGAGGTCCTATATGGGCCCCAGGTTCATCCGTGAAGCGAAGAGTAGCTATGTCCCTCGACGGCACCGCAGGCGTCATGATCAACGGAGAGCACCGCCGCGTGCCGCCGGGTACGTCGCTCGCGCAGCTAATCGCAGAGGTGGGCCTGGATCCGCAACGCGTCGCGGTCGAACGCAACCTGGAGATCGTGCCGCGCTCGACCTTCGGCCAGGTACTGGTCGAGGATGGCGATGCCTATGAGATCGTCCATTTCGTTGGCGGGGGTTGAGTTTTGACTGATATATGGAGTGTTGCAGGCCGCACCTTCACCTCGCGGCTGATCGTCGGCACCGGCAAATATAAGGATTTCGAGCAGAACGCGGCGGCCGTCGAGGCGTCGGGCGCGGAGATCGTCACGGTCGCGGTGCGGCGGGTCAACATCAGCGACCCCAAGCAGCCGATGCTGGTCGACTATATCGATCCGAAGAAGATCACCTACCTGCCCAACACCGCCGGCTGCTTCACCGCGGAAGAGGCGATCCGCACGCTGCGGCTGGCGCGCGAAGCGGGTGGGTGGGACCTGGTCAAGCTGGAGGTGCTAGGCGAAGCCAAGACGCTCTACCCAGACATGCGCGAGACTCTGCGCGCGACCGAGGTGCTCGCTAACGAAGGCTTCAAGCCGATGGTCTATTGCGTCGACGATCCGATCGCCGCGAGGCAGCTCGAAGAGGCCGGCGCAGTGGCGATCATGCCGCTAGGGGCGCCGATCGGCTCCGGGCTCGGTATCCAAAACCTCGTCACCATCCGGTTGATCGTCGAAGGGGCCAAGGTGCCGGTGCTGGTCGACGCCGGGGTTGGAACGGCGAGCGATGCGGCAGTGGCGATGGAGCTGGGTTGCGACGGGGTGCTGATGAACACCGCCATCGCCGAGGCCAAGGATCCGGTGACCATGGCGCGGGCAATGAAGCTCGCAGTGGAAAGCGGTCGGCTGGCCTACCTTGCGGGGCGCATGGCCAAGCGCCGATATGCCGATCCGAGCAGCCCGCTGGCTGGCCTTATTTAATCGCTGTCACCAGGCGGGCCGACATCGGCGCGTCGAAGCCGCTCGGCCCTTCATATTGACGCAATGCCTGTTCGGCGACGTCGGTGGCTCGGCCGAGCATGCCGGGATCGATCTGCTCAATGTCGCTGCGCATCGGCGTGCCCTGAACCAGGGCGATCGCCGCGTCGCGAGCGGAAGCAGCCCAGCTGCGACATTCCGCCGTCTCAAATTCGACGTCGGTGAAGCCCGCAGCCAGCAGGTCATGCTCGATCAGCCCGACGTCGTGGTAGCGGAACGGCACCCGTTCGTAGAAGCGCGCCGCGTCGGTGGGAAACAGCTCGGCAACGGCTCGCCCGGCGGCCATGGTGGCGAGGTTGTGCTCGATGCGGTCCCAGATGACGAGCAAGTAGCGCCCACCGTCGCGAAGGACTCGGTGCGCTTCGGCGTTGGCGCGCACCTTGTCGGGAACGAACATCAATCCGAACTGGCAGACGACGAGGTCGAAACTGGCGTTTTCGAAAGGCAGTGCCTGGGCGTCAGCCGACCGAAAATGGACATTTGAAGCGCCGATCCTGCGTGCGGCCTGCTCGAGCATGGGCGAATTGAGGTCGGTGGCGGTGATTTCCGCATCGGGCAGGGCGCGATGCAGCTCTTCGGTAACCACGGCCGTGCCCGCGGCGGTCTCGAGGATCCGGCGAGGCTGAAGCCTTGCCGCCCGTTCCGCGACAAGCTTGGCGTAAGGCGCGAAGATCAGCGGCACCATATATTGATCGTAAATCGCCGGGATAGATCCCGCGAAAATGGTGTCCGTCGCCGTCATGGCAACCTCCGTCTCTCCGCTCAGGCCTTAGCAGGAACGCCCGAGCAAGCCCAAGAGTTTGATAAGACGGAGGTGCGCCATGAGCGACTTCACCACCCTTCGCGAGCGGATGGTCGACCGGCAGATCGCGGCGCGCGGGCTCGACGACCCCAAATTGCTCGCCGCCTTCCGCGCGGTGCCGCGCGAGGATTTCATCAGCGGCGACTATGCCGACTATGCCTATCAGGATTCGCCGCTGCCGATCGAAAGCGGCCAGACCATCAGCCAGCCCTATATCGTCGCGCTGACGATTGACGCGGCCGGGATCAAGCAAGGCGATAAGGTGCTCGAGGTCGGTGCCGGATCGGGTTACGCCGCCGCGGTCATCGGCCGGATCGCCAGCGATGTGATCGCGATCGAGCGTCATCGTGAGCTGGTCGAGCTGGCGCAGAAGCGGATGAGCCGGCTCGGCTATTCAAACGTCAAGATAGTGGAGGGCGACGGCACATTGGGGTGGCCGGAGGAGGCGCCGTATGACGCGATCGTCGCCGCGGCCAGCGGCAGCCACGTGCCGCAAAGCTGGATTGCGCAACTCAGGCCCGGCGGCCGGATCGTCATGCCGATCGGCGAGCCGCACGCGGTCCAGTCGCTGATCAAGGTCACCAAGGACGAGGATGGAACGCTCCATCGCGAGGATCTGGGCGGAGTGCGGTTCGTGCCGCTGATCGGCAAGGAGGGTTTTAGGGACGGCGGCAGCGAGGCCCTGGTCCGCTCGCTGCCGCAGATGATCGCCGAGGCGGCGGAGCCGCTGCCCGACATTGAAGATCCAGGCTTTGCGGCGCTGTTCGACCGCTATGCCGACGCCCGCGTCGTTCTGCTCGGCGAGGCCAGCCATGGGACGAGCGAATTTTACCGGGCGCGCGCTGCGATCAGCCGCCGCCTGATCGAGCGCCACGGCTTCACCATCGTCGCGCTGGAGGCCGACTGGCCCGACGCGGCGACGCTCGATCGGATCGTGCGCCACCGGGAGTGGCGGGAGGGCGAGGAGAAGGCCTTCGCCCGCTTCCCCACCTGGATGTGGCGCAACCGCGAGTTCGACAGCTTCGTGCGCTGGCTGCACGGCCGCAATGAGGCACGTGCAGAGAGCGAAATGGCGGGCCTGTTCGGGCTCGACCTCTACAACATGCACGGCTCGATGCGCGCCGTGATCGACTATCTGGAAGAAGTCGATCCCAAGCTCGCGGACGAGGCACGCGAGCGTTACGCCTGCCTCGACCCGTTCAGCCGCAACCCGGCAACATATGGCCGTATGGCCACCTCGTCCGGCTATGCCTTTTGCAAGGACGATGCGGTCGCCATGCTCCAGGATCTGATGACCAAGCGGCTGGAGCTGGCGGCGAGTGACGGGGAGGAATGGCTGGATGCCGCGGCCAACGCGCGGCTCGTCAAGAATGCCGAAGCTTACTACCGCGTCATGTACGAAGGGTCGGAAGAAAGCTGGAACCTGCGCGACACGCACATGTTCGAGACGCTCTGCGCATTGCTGGAGGCGCGCGGGCCGGATTCCAAGGCGATCGTCTGGGCGCACAACAGCCACATCGGCGATGCCCGCTTCACCGAGATGGGCATGGTCCGCGGCGAGCTCAACATCGGCCAGCTGGCCAAGGAGAGGTTCGGCGATCAGGCGCACTGCATCGGCTTCGGTACCCATTCGGGAACCGTCGCCGCGGCGGATGACTGGGACTCGCCGATGCGGGTCAAGGCGGTGCAGCCGTCATTGTCGGAAAGCTATGAGCGGCTGAGCCATGACAGCGGCGAGCCGCGCTTCCTGCTCGACCTGCGCGAAGGCGAGAACCGGCGCGTCGCGGACCTGCTGGAGGAGCCGCATCTCGAACGGTTTATCGGCGTCATCTACCGGCCCGAGACGGAGCGCTGGAGCCATTACAGTCAGGCGATCCTGCCGCACCAGTTCGACGGCTGGGTGTGGTTCGACGAGAGTGAGGCGGTCACGCCATTGCCCGGCGAAACGCGTCCGGGCGAGCAGGCCAGCGCCGATGAAACCTGGCCATTCGGGCTGTAAATTCTATCAGAATGTCGCGGTTTTGGGGAAGAAACGCAGTTGTGCTGACGTTCTTTGAATATGCCCAAGACCAAGCCACGAGCTGCTGGGCACGGCGGCAAGAAGGGCAATTTCGCCGACCGGCGCGACGGGCTGCTTACTTTGTTCTCAGACCAGGACGAGCGAGAGGAGGGTAAGTGGCAGCAGAGTTTCGGCCAGCGCCCCGAGAAGCCAAAGCAGGGGAAGATTTTTATAGCGCGTGAACCGCGGCGATCCTCGCCTGATTCGTGATCACCTCGACGTCGGTCACGCGATGAGGCAAGCGGATGTCCCCGCGCTTTTAGGACCGAGCCGGCGCGGGTGCGAACCGCTAGGCTAGCAGCTTTTCGAACCAATGGTGCGCGTAAGGCTCGTCGTTGAAGCGCGGAACCTCGCGATAGCCGGAGCTTCGATACAGCTGCTGCGCCTCACCCAAATTTTTCTCGGTTTCAAGGCGTAGCAGGCGATAGCCGAGCGACCTTGCGCGATTTTCCAGCTCCCGAAGCAATCGTCGTCCCAAGCCAAGCCCGCGGGCCTCGGGCGCGACCCACATGCGCTTGAGATAGGCAGCGTCGGGCGTGTCGGGCTTGAAGCCGCCACAGCCGACCGGCTGGCCATGGAGGCGCATCAGCAGGAAAGTGCCGCGCGGCGGCTCAAAACCGTCGAGCGTCGGCGCCGTGCTGTGGGCGTGGTCGAAGCCATTGTCGAACCGCTCCGCCAGCTCCGTGAAATAGCGCGCCAGGCATTGTTGCACATCACGATTGGCTGGCGGCGCCTGCTCAACGCGCACCGCCGCGGAAGCCAGCAGCCGCTCGACCTCGGCCATCGCCTCGCCCAGACGGGCGCGCTGGGTCTCGTTCAGCGGATCAAGAATCGACTGGGCGAGCCGGTCCGAGCAGCGATCGAGCTCTTTCAGCTCCGTCCGCCCCGCCGCCGTCAGCTTGGCCTGACGCACCCGCCTGTCGTCCGAGCCTGGGATGGTAGTGACCAACCCTTGCCGCTCGAGCGAGCGGAGTAGTCGACTGAGGTAGCCGGAATCGAGCTCGAGCCGGTCACGGAGTGTAGCGACGCTGGCACCATTCTCGCCGATCTCGAACAATAGCCGAGCCTCACCGAGCGGTCGATCGCGTCCGAGGAAATGGTCGTTAAGCGCGCCCATGGTCTGAGTAACGGCGCGGTTGAAGCGGCGAATCTGCGGGATCCGCGGGTCGGTCATTTACCTGACTTTAGTCAGTCAATATTGCCAGGCAAGACCTTTCATCGCGCGTGGAGCGCGGAAATCGTCGTCTGGTTGGTGATGATTTCGACATCCGTGACACAATGGAGCAGGCGGACGCCCTTGCGATCCACCGCTCGCGCCAGCGCCGGGGCGAATTCTTCCGTTCCTTCGACGCGCTCGGCCCAACCGCCATAAGCCTCGGCCAGTGTGACGAAATCGGGGTTGTTGAGCTCGGTTGCGCTGACCCGCTGCGGATAGTCGCGCTCCTGGTGCATGCGGATGGTGCCGTAGGCGCTGTTGTCGACCAGGATCACCAGCAGGTCGGCGCCGTACTGGGCGGCGGTCGCCAGCTCTTGCCCGTTCATCAGGAAGTCGCCGTCGCCGGCGACGCAGACCACCGGCCGGTCCTTGAAGCGGATCGCGGCCGCGACCGCGGCGGGGAGGCCGTAGCCCATGGTGCCGCTGGTCGGCGCAAGTTGGGTCGGCATCGGGCCGTAGCGCCAGTAGCGGTGCCACCAGCCGGAGAAGTTGCCGGCGCCGTTGCAGATGATGGTGTTGGCCGGAAGCGCGTCGCGCATTGCCTTGACGCAGGGCCCGAGGTCGAGCTTGACGCCCTCGCGCGGCGCGGGCTCGCTCCATTCGAGCCATTCGCGATGAGCTTCATCACCGGTGTGGAAACGGACCAGTTCGGGGTCATGCCAGTCGGCCGCCATCTCGGCGAACTCGCCCATGTCGGCACAGATCGGAAGGTCGGCCTTGTAAACGCGACCCAGCTCGTTGGGGTCGGGGTGGACGTGAACGATCAGCTGGTCGGGGTGGTCGGGAGTGATGAGCTTGTAACCGTCTGTCGTGGACTCGCCGAGGCGGGCGCCGACCACCAGCAGCAGGTCAGCCTCGCGGATGCGCTGCTGCAGCTTGGGATTGGGGCCATAGCCGAGCTGACCCGCATAGACTCCGCACTCGTTGCTGACTGCGTCCTGGCGGCGGAAGGCGGCGGCGGTGGGGATGCCGTAGCGAAATGCAAAGGTCGCGAAATGATGCGCCGCGTCGCGGTCCCAGCCGGCGCCGCCGACGATCGCCACGGGATCGGTGGCGTCTTTCAACAGCCCGAACATCGCCTCCATCGCCCCGGCGCAGGGCGGCTGGGCGATCGGCGCGATCTTCGGTCGGTCGAGCGTCTCGACCTCGTCCCGGAGCATGTCCTCCGGCAACGCCAGCACCACCGGACCGGGCCGGCCGGCGGTGGCGACGCGGAAGGCGCGAGCGACATATTCGGGGATGCGCCGCGCGTCGTCGATCCGCGCCGCCCATTTGGAAATCGGGCCGAAGAAAGCGGCCATGTCGATTTCCTGGAAGCCCTCGCGGTCGCGATCGGCGCGGTCGAGGTCGCCGACGAACAGGATCATTGGCGTCGAATCCTGGAAGGCGACGTGGACGCCCCCCGACGCATTGGTCGCGCCGGGGCCGCGGGTAACGAAGGCGACGCCGGGCTTGCCCGTCATCTTGCCGTCGGAGTCGGCCATATAGCTGACCCCGCCTTCCTGGCGGCAGACGACGACGTCGATTTCGGGCGCGTCATGCAGCGCATCGAGCACGGCGAGGAAGCTTTCGCCCGGAACGGTGAAAATGCGGTCGCAGCCCTGGATCTTGAGCTGCTCGACAAGGATCTGGCCGCCGGTGCGTGTCGTCATGAGGAGGCGCGATGCCCCATTACTCCCCTCCCTGCAAGGGAGGGGATGGGGGTGGGTGCGAGCGCGAGCGAGCTTTGCTACGCTGGTGAAATTAAGCGCGTCCCCGAAGAGCTGAATGCGTACGCTCGCGAGCTTCGCAACAACTCGACCAAGGCCGAAAGACTGCTGTGGTTGAGATTGCGCGGAAATCGACCGCGCTTCACTCGTCAGCACGTAATTGAGCCGTACATCGTCGATCTAGCCTGCCGCGAAGCCAAGCTGGCGATCGAGTTGGATGGCGGCCAGCACGCCGTAGCCATTGCATATGACAATCGACGGACTGACTTTTTGGAAAGCCAAGGCTGGGTCGTCGTGCGCCTTTGGAATAACGAGGTCGTAGAGAATCCAGACGGGGCCGCCGAGTTTGTCTTGGCCGCTGTGCTGAGCGCCTTGACGGCGCTACCCACCCCCAGCCCCTCCCTTCCAAGGAGGGGAGATCCAGGCAGCCACGCTTTCGCTAACCCACTTTCTCCAAATCCCGCTTCAACTTCGCCAGCATCGCCACCGCCCGTTTCGCATGCGGGCCGATCCAGCGCTCGTGGATGGCGTGGATGGGGAGGGGGTTGAGGTGGTTCCAGCGCTCGCGGCCGCGGCGCTCGGCGATGATCAGGTCGGCGGCTTCCAGCACTTTGAGATGCTGCATCACCGTGCAGCGGTCGAGCTCGGGGAACTGTGCGCATAAGCTTCCGGTCGTGAGCGGCTGGTCGCGCAGTACGTCGAGGATGGCGCGACGGTGAGGAGAGGCGAGGGCGCGAAAGACCCGATCCTGCTGCTCGCTAAGTGTGAGAACATTTGATATGTTATAGATTTATAACATATCTGGCGCGACATCAAGAGAGGAGCCGAGTCGATGGACCTCAAGTTCAAGGTGATGATCCATGTCGGCCGACCGGTCGGCGAGGTGTTCGAAGCGGTCGCGGACCCCAAGCAGCTGTCGTCCTATTTCGCCACGGGCGGCGCCAGCGGCCGGCTGGAGGAAGGCAAGACGGTGATGTGGGACTTCCACGACTTTCCCGGCGCCTTCCCGGTCGAGGTCGATGAGGTAGTGCCGAATGAGAAGATCGTGCTGCGCTGGGAAGCAGCCGAAGGCGAGCAGGTCTCGGACAAGGGCATCGACATCAAGCCGGCGGGATACAAAACCACCGTCACCATGTGGTTCAAGCCGACCGACGATGGCCGCACTTTGGTCGAGATCGAGGAAAAGGGCTGGCGCGAGAGCGAGGCCGGGCTGCAGGCCAGCTATGGCAACTGCATGGGCTGGTCGCAGATGCTCGCCGCGCTCAAGATGTGGGTTGAGCATGGCATCAACCTGAGGGACGGAGCGTATCGTTGACGGGAACGCTTGGAGGAAAGTCTGAGATAAATCGGACAGCGAGCCCGGGATATGCTAAGCAACCCGCATCACTCGATCCCGATCCGAAGCCTTCCTGTGACTGAGAGACCCGTGGTGCTCTCGCTTTGCTGCAGGAACGAACATTCCATGGACCTCAATTTCCAACTCATGCGCGAACAGATTGCGCTTCATTGGGCCACATCGGCGCCAAGCGCGATACGCCGTGAAGGGCACCGGCTCGACGCTCGGATGATCCGCCGGGTCATCAATCACCATTTCGGCGCCCGCAGCCCGTTCCCGGCGGTGACCGCATGAGCCGCGTGCTGTTGCTTGACATGTCGACCCAGGCGGCGACCGACGAATGTCACCGGCTCGATATCGGCGTGTCCGCGCTTGAAGCGCTGCCGGCCGGCGGCGTTCGGCTCGTGACGATGAGCAGCATCGGTGCCGAGCAGCTCCGCAGCAAGCTCAAGTCGAAACTGCTCAAGGGTGATGTCATCCGCGCTCGCCACCGTCCGAGGCGCCCGCTCTGGTAAGGCCGGCGGGCGTACGAAGCCGCAATCCGGTTACGAAGTCGCTCGTCCGAAAGGTCCATATTCGCTGTGGACGCGGAGCCATTGGGCCAGGTCCTGGGCGAGGATGATGTCCAGCTCCGGCGCCCGTTTCATGCGGATAGCGAACGGATCGGGCCACAATGCCCACCAGGTCGGAGCAACCTCCATTTCCTCATAGGGCAGGAAGAGCTGCGGGCACATGATGCTGAAGGGCGGGATCAGGGAAAGCGCCAGGCCATCGGCATGAACCGCGATCCTGACCCCGACATGCACGCGGTAGCCGATGCCGCCCGGCGACGCTTTGGTCTCGCCTCGTCCGGTCATGACAATCGTTTCCGGACCCTTCGTCGCGATCGGCCGCGAGCCCGGCCGCCCCGCGTAGCTTCTCGCGGCGATTCGCCACTGCCAGGAATGGATCCTGGCGATATACCACATCAGGCCGAGGAACAGCGCGGCGCCAAGTGCGGTCGAGGCGAGTTGCCACAAGGTCGAGAAGAAGGCCCGCACGGGTCAGCAATCCCGGTCCGGGTCGAACCGCTCTAGGTTCCGCCGAACACGCTCGCGGTAGCTGTCGTCGGTACCACCCGCACCCTCCTTCTTCTTCAGCGCCCAGAGCGGAAGGCCGATGCGGACCATCATCAGATCCCATTTCTCCCCCCTGCTTCCGGAGTATTTGGCTTCGTAGATGATGCCGTCGGCGACCATCTTGCGCAGTGGCGCCAGCGCCGTCCCGGCCCGCGGTCCCATGCGGCACAGCGCCGTACGCGCGGCCATGACCATATATCGTTCGGCGTCGATCTTCTGGCTGTTTTCGGAGCCCTTCTGCGCCTCGTTGTGGCGGCGGTCGCGGAGACTGTGCTCGCGAATGATCGACAGCAGCAAAGGCACGCGGTCGCCAGGCGCTTCATCCAGCCGCGCGACGAGCGAGGGCAGGGCAGGGCGCTTGTCGACCAGGGTCAGCAGCCGCTCTTCCGATGTTGTCAGCGTCGCGAAGCTGCCTTGGGGCATCCGTTCGATGAACAGTGGAGCCCTGCTCCTCTGCAGCCGGATCGGCTCGTCGGCCAGTAGCGCCCGTTCGACCAGCGCGGAGCGGATCGCCACTTGCTGATCGAGCGGGAGCTTTGTCATCTCCCAAATCCCCTCGTAATCGGCGATCCGCTGGTCGCGGGCCAGCCCGGTGACGATTGCCAGGTCCTCGTCGGAAAGCTCATCGGGCAAGGCGTCGAAATAGGCGGGCAGCAACTGGAAAGCGGGCGCGTCCGGCCCCAGTTGCGGGTTGGTCAGTGCCGCATTGAGCTGCTTGCGCATCGCAGGCAGCATGTCCGCGCCGCCGAAGCGTCCGATGGTGTTGGTGTGCGCCTCCAGTTCGCGCAGCAGGTCGATCGCATCCCACTGCCGCTTGTTGGTGATGACGCTGGTTCCCCAGCCGAAGGCGAAGTTCTGCATGTCGCCCTCGCCGATGATGTACAGCAGCGGGCCGAGCATTCGGATGCTGCTCTTGAACCGCCGGAGCAGGACCTCGCCATGGCCGGTGCGGATATCGATATATTCGAGACTCGGCGCTCTGGGCGCCAGCCGCCAGCGCTGATGAAGATAGGCCGGAGCGCCATATTTGCCGTGGCGGATGAGGATGTCGTGGCGACCGATCGGGTCGGAGCGCGTCAGGCAAACGTCCTCGGCAAACCGCAGGTTCCACTCGGCGGTCAGTGCCGCGCCGGCCTTCGGGTCGGCCGGGTACAAGCCCGATCGCGAACTGAGACTGGGCTTGAGGCCGCCGGGACAGTCGGGCTTGGGAACCAATCGGTAGGTCCGCGCCTCCGGATCGAAGCCGCCCCCGCCATTGCGATGGTCCTCATCGCTGACCGCTTTCAAGCTGTTGATGGTGACGCTCGTCACGCCCGGCGTGAACAGCAGCGCGACGCATAGGTTGTCGCACGCAAAGCCCCGCAAGCCCCCCTGGCCTCGGTTGTTCTCATTGTCCCAGGGCGGGCGCGGCACGTCGATCCGCACGTCGCCTGCCATCCTGAGCCGACCAGGCGGCGTGATGTCGGGCAACAGCGACGCCGCGTAGAGGGCGCGGCTGGCCGCGCGATTCGGCTGCGTGGCGGCCACCAGCAGGGCAGCGGTGACGACGCCTGCAACTATGAAGCTGAGCATGCCGTCGCCAAGCACGGTGCGCGTGGCGAACCAGCTGCCGGTGAAGACACAGCCCCAAAAGAACGCGGTCGGTGCCAGCCCAAGCACGATACCGGGGACGAGGCCGAGGAACAGGCCGGCCACCACCAGCCACGGGGCGGCGAGGGCGAGAAGGGCAAGCCCGCCGGTAACGACCAAATATAGCGACAGGAATTTTGGCATGCCCCAGCCAGCATCATGGCAGATTCAACTTGTGGTGCAAATTCCCGCCGGGGAGCGACTTGCTGCTTGCTGACGCATCAGCAAGGCTTAAGCGACGCGGCGTTGCTCGGCGGCGAACGGGCTGAGGCCCAGCCAGCGCTCCATGGTGGCAATCAGCTCGCGATCTCCAGTCAGCATGAGATCGCCGCTAGCCCGCGCGCCCCGCACCGTCTCGATCCCCATCCAGATGGCGGTCATCGTCCGCAGTGGCGCCGTCACGTAAAAATCGACATTGTGGCCGGGATCGACCGAGCAGAGATCGACCGGATGACCCGGCTCGACAATCAGCCACCAGCTGCGCTCGCGCGGCCGGGCATCGGGATATTGGAACTGGATCACCAGCCGGCGGCTCGGCGGCGGCTCGAAGCGCAGGCCGCGGCGCATGTCCCACATCAACAGCTGGGCATCGAGCTGTTCCAGCGACAGCTTGCTCGGGATCCAGCGCTGACCCCACTTGCCAAAGGATTCGACCAGCGGCTGCAGCTCGCGTCCAGCTTCGGTCAGCGCATATTCGTGGATGGCCGGCTCTCCCGGCACCGGCCGGCGCTCGACAATCCCGACCTCTTCGAGCCCTTTCAGCCTTTGGGAAAGCAGGGCCGGCGACATGCGCGGCAGGCCGCGGCGAAGGTCGTTGAAGCGGGTCGATCCGGCGAGCAGCTCGCGCAGCAGCACGACGGTCCAGCGCGAGCAAAGCACTTCGGCCGCCATCGCCACCGGGCAGAACTGGTTGTAGCTGCGTTCCATCGCGCGCTCCGAAACCCTCATAATCCAGCGCAACATGTTGCGCCACTTCAGTTTCTGTACCGGGCGATTCACTTCCTGAACTGGATGGACCGGCGGGATGGGCATATCCGCTATTTCATCATCTTGAAATTGCAGGAAAAGGGGAAGGCCGATGCTGGCGCTTGTCGAAGGGCAGACAGTGACCGACTGGAAGGCGAAAGCGCAAGAGATCGCAATAGCGATTTCGGACTGCGCGACGGCGCATGACGCCGATGACAGCTTCGTCACGGAGGGTTTCGCCGCGCTTGAGGAAGCCGGATTCTTCACCGCGCTGGTGCCCGAGGAATTGGGCGGCGGCGGCGCCAGTCTCGGCGAGATCTGCCACTCGATCCGGATCATCGGTGCGGCCTGCGGATCGACCGCGCTGGCGGCGTCGATGCACAGTCATATCGTCGCGGTCGCGGCGTGGCGCTGGAAGAACCAGGGCGCGCCGACCGACGGGCTGCTCAAGCGGGTTGTCGCGGAAAAATTGAAACTGGTGTCGAGCGGCGGCTCGGACTGGCTCAAGAGTGCCGGCACGATGGAGAAGGTCGAAGGCGGCTACAAGCTGACCGCACGCAAGGCCTTCGCCAGCGGGTCCCCGGTCGGCGACCTGCTGATGACCAGCGCGGTGTATGACGACCCCGCCGAGGGACCGACCGTGCTGCACTTCGCCGCGCCGCTCAGGGGCGAGGGCGTCAGCATCGCGCCGACCTGGCAGACGATGGGCATGCGCGGAACGGGGTCGGACGATGTGGTGTTCGACGGGCTGTTCATTCCCGACGCGGCGATCGCCGGCAAGCGGCCGCAGGGCCAATGGCACATGCTGTTCCACATCATCAGCAAGATCGCCTTCGCGCTGATCTATTCCGCCTATCTCGGCGCTGCCGAGGGGGCTCGGGATCGGGCGCTGGAGCTGGCCAGGAAGCGGCCAGAAGATCCAATTCTGGCGCAACTGGCCGGCGAGATGGAGAACAGGGTGCTCGCGGCGCGGCTGGCGCATCGGCGGATGATCGAAATCGCCGAGACAGCCACGCCGGGGCCGGAGACAACCAGCGAGGCGATGGCCTGCCGCACCCTGGTGGGGCAGGCGGTGATCGACACGGTGACCAAGGCGATGGAAGTGGCCGGCGGCGCTGCCTTCTATCGCAAGACCGGGCTGGAGCGGGCCTTCCGCGACGTCCAGGCAGCGCGGTTCCACCCGTTGCAGGAAAAGCCGCAGCTCGACCTCGCGGGCCGGGTGGCGCTTGGGTGGGATATTGATGGGTGAAAGTCGCGTGAGATTATCGAGGGTCGGCGTGCTTGGCGTCGCCAAGGCGCAGTCCCTCAACCACCGCGTCCACCGCGCATTTCTGGGATAATTCGACTAGCGTCTTGCTGTCTTGGCCGCTTGACTCGACGGTCGCCAGGCGGTGCGTTCGGTTAGCGATGCTGCGCAGCTCGGAAACCGTCGATTCCGTCAGCTGCTCCTGGTCCTGGAGCAGCCTGTCGAGCACTGCCTCGGCGATCGGCGATGCAAATTCGAGACCGGCGAACTCATGCGCCCGCCACACGATCCGGCAATATTGAGATTCGAGTCCGGCGACGCTGAGCAGGACCCAGGCCTCGGCCGGCGCACCGGAGCTGGCCTCGATGCGGCACCCATGAGTCGACATGTCGATGATTCGAACCCCGACCCTGCTGCGGCCTGGTTCGCGGATCGTGGCATTCAGACGAAGCGCGGCCCGGGGCGCTCGGCGGCGCTCGGACTCAGTCTCGGCCTGCTTGTCGGAATCGCTCATCGAATATGCACCTCTCAAGCGGCCTTGCCGAGACCCTCGAGGATCGGCCCGATCCCGCCCTCGGCTTCGATGCGCTCGGCGAGCGAGCCGCGCGGCAAGTCCATTTTCAGCGCCCAGGCGAGGACCGCTTCCAATTGGCCGATCGTCGCCTCGTCGCAGCTATCGGCGAAGGCCAGCTTGACCACCGGCTTCATCGGCGAACGGAGCTGGATCTTCAGCCCCTGGCCCTCCACCAGCCGCAGATATTCCTCAGGCTCGGACTCCGCGTCCAGCGCGAAATCATAGGCCGCGCTCAGACCTGCATAGAGGGCGAGCTGGCTGCGGCGCTGGGCCTCGCGGGCCTCCTCGGCCATCGCCCGGACTTCGGTCAATTTGCTCTGCAAGGTTCCCTCCGTTTGGCAAATGAGTTCCATGGCGTCTTCGGCAATCGGGGGTTCGACCGGATAGCCGACATCATCCGCGACAGTTTCTTCGACCGGATCGGGCACATCGTCCCAGACTTGCTCCTCGACCGGATCTTCGGGTGCCGCGTGAACGACCCGTCCGTAAAAGCCGCCGACATGGGCGAGACTCTCGAGAAATTTCGCCGAGAAGCCGGCCCTCATCGTCGGGGCGGCGTCGTCAAGCTCAGGCAGCGACCCAAGTTCCGATTCGGCCTGAGGCTCGGGTCCAGGCTCCAGTTCTGCCATCGGCTCGGGCTGGGGGTCAGGCTCAAATTCCGGCGCCGACTCCAGTTCGGCCGTTTGCTCAGGCTCGACCTCCGGCTCCGGCTCTGGCTCCGGCTCAGGCTCAAAGGCGGCCAGCGGCTCGAATTCCGGCTCCGGCGCCGGGGGTGCCATGTCAATCGCGGGGCCGTCCGCTTCCAAAGCTACCGAATCTTTGTCCAAAGGCCGCAACGGAACCTGGAATGATTCCAGCTCCTCGACTGGTTGTTGCGCCACGTCGAGCGGCTCCGCCGCGTTCGTATCGAGGCTGACGAAACCATAGACATAGTCGATCCAGGCCCCGGACGTGCTGAACGGCAGCAGCGTGACCCAGCATCGCGTCGTGCCGCGGTCGGTCGGGAAGGAATCTTCGAAGGCCAAGGCCTGCATGGAAGTGGCGATGAGCGGCAACTTGGCGTGAATGCAGGACAGGAGCGAGGATTCAGGCGCGCGGGCGATCGTTTCCGCTTCGATGCCCAGTTTGATGGCCTGGCCGAAGTGGCGGATGACCGCGTTTTCGCCTGCTCCGATCATTTCGAGCAGTACGCTCCACGGGCCGGCGTCGGAAATCTCGAGCGGGTCGAGGTCGCGGATCGGCGGGAATTGGCGGTCGCCGCGGATCGAGAGCCAGTAATTGAAGATGGACGCATGTTTACGGCGCTCGGTGGCCGCCAGCCCCTCGAGGGAGCTGAGCAGTGCCTCCGCAGTCGAATTGTCGACCGGCTCTACCTTGGCAACGGGCACACCCATCCAATCCCTCCGCTTCAGACGAGCAGAGTTTGGGCGCTTGGTTCTACCAAAGGGTTAAAATCGGGGTGGTCAATTCATGTCCCGCAAGGGGACGTGAAGTGGTTTGCGAACCGGTCGGTCACTCAGGCCTGATGGATCGCCTTCACCACCTGGTAGGGCTCAAGCCCTTCCTTGCCGCCCTCCGACCCAAACCCTGAGTCCTTGACGCCGCCGAACGGCGCGTCGGCGACCGAGATGGCAAACGTGTTGATACCGCACATGCCGGCCTCGATCAGGTCGCCGATCAGGTTGGCCCGCCGCCCATTCTCGGTGAAGGCGAAGGAGGCGAGGCCGAAGGGGAGGCGGTTGGCCTGCTCGATCGCCTCCTCAAAGGTCGAGAAGGCGCGGGTGACGGCGACCGGGCCGAACGGCTCCTCGTTCATGATGTTCGCCTCGTTGGGCACATCGGCGAGCAGCGTCGGCTGGAAGAAGAAACCGCCATCGCCCTTGGATCCGCCCGCCAGCACTCGCGCACCCTTGGCGGCGGCATCCTCGATCAGCGCGCCGACCGCTTCAGGACGACGCTCGTTGGCAAGCGGGCCCATCTTGGTGTCGGCTTCGAGCCCGTTGCCGACTTTCACCTTCTGTGTGCGCTCGGCGAAGCCCTTCAAGAAGGCGTCGTAGATCGAGTCCTGGACGTAGAAACGGGTGGGCGAGACGCACACCTGGCCGGCGTTGCGGAACTTCTGCGGCACGACCATGTCGAGCGTCTTTTCGAGGTCGCAGTCGTCGAAGATCAGCACCGGCGCATGACCGCCCAACTCCATCGTCACGCGGGTCATGCTATCGGCGCAGAGCTTCATCAGATGCTTGCCGACATTGGTCGAGCCGGTGAAGCTGATCTTGCGGATTTCCTTGCTGCCGATCAGTGTGGTGCTGATCATGTTCGCGTCGCCATGGACCAGCTGGGCGACGCCCTTGGGGATGCCGGCATCGGCCAAACAGCGGAATAGCTCGGTCGCGCAACCCGGAGTCTCGTGCGGCGGGCGCGAAATTACGGTGCAGCCCGCGGCCAGCGCCGCCGACACTTTCTTGGCGAGCAGATAGATCGGGAAGTTCCACGGCGTAAAGGTTGCGACCGGCCCGACCGGCTGGCGGATGACCCGCGACAGCTGCCCGGCCGGACGAACCAGGGTGCGGCCATAGTCGCGCTTGATCTCCTCGGCGTACCAGTCGAACAGCTGTGCCGAACCCAGCACCTCGGCCTTGGCCTCGGCCAAGACCTTGCCCTGCTCCTGGGTCATGATGCGCCCGATATGGTCGGCGCGCTCGCGCAGCAGCGAGGCGACCTTATGCAGGATCGCTCCGCGCTTTTCGACATCGGTCGAGCGCCATTCCGGCCAGGCGCGGTCGGCGGCGGCGAGCGCTTCCTCCAGATCGGCTTCGGTGGCGTAGGGCACCTCGGCGATGGCGCTGGCGGTGACCGGGTTGACCACGGCATGGGCATCGCGGCCTTCGCCGCTTTTCCATGCGCCGTCGATGAATAGCTGGAGGTCGGTGTCGTAGCTCATACGCGCTCCTCTAGACCCGCCGTAGCTGCGAGGAAAGCATCTCGCATCCTCCCTGCCGCGTAGCGGTGGGGAGGGGAACCGCTCAGCGTAGCTGAGTGGTGGAGGGGCCGGCGAGCCTTGAAGGAGCTGCCACAGCTTTGCTTCCGGCGGGCTCACGTTGCGCCTCAGCCGGCGAGAAGCCTTCATCGAATTGCGGGTGGCTTTCATGGCCCCTCCACCATCGAATCTTCGTTCGATGGTCCCCCTCCCCATTGCTTCGCAACAGGGAGGATGAAGTCAAGGGCAACTCCCCTTGCAGGGAGGGGAGGAAGGCGGCTAGGCGATGCGCAAAGCCCACAAGGAGACTATCGATGACCAAGTCGGAACTGCTGGCGAAGATGCAGGACGCGGGGGCGTGGCTGCCGCAGAAGACGGTCAAGATCGACTTTAGCGGCGACGATGGCGTGATCCTGCTCGACGGGGTCAATGCGCTGGTCAGCGACAATGACGGACCGGCCGACACCACCATCAAGGTCAGCTGGGACGACTGGCAGGCGCTGGCGACGGGGGCGCTCGACGGCATGACCGCCTTCATGACCGGCAAATTGAAGGTCGAGGGCGACATGTCGAACGCGATGCAGCTGCAGAGCGTGCTTGGGAAGCTGCGGGGCTGATTTCCTCCCCTCCCTGCAAGGGAGGGCATCGAGGGGTGGGTGCCGAGCGAACCGAGGCTCCGACGTTCAACCCACCCCCAGCCCCTCCCTGCTAGGGAGGGGAGTGATTAGGAGCGGCAATGAAGAAGATTTACTCGACTGCGTCTGATGCCCTCGACGGCCTCCTGTTTGACGGCATGACCATTGCCGCCGGCGGCTTCGGCCTGTGCGGGATCCCGGAGCGGCTGATCGACGCGATCGTGGCTTCGGGGGTCAAGGATTTGACTATCGCCTCCAATAATGCCGGGATCGACAATGAGGGGCTCGGCAAGCTGCTCCGCACCCGGCAGGTGAAGAAGATGATCTCCTCCTACGTCGGCGAGAACAAGGAGTTCGAGCGGCAGTATCTGGCCGGCGAGCTGGAGGTGGAGTTCTGCCCGCAGGGCACGCTGGCCGAGCGCATGCGAGCCGGCGGCGCGGGCATTCCCGGCTTCTACACCAAGACCGGCGTCGGCACTCAGGTGGCGGAGGGCAAGGAGGTCAAGAACTTCGACGGCGAGGATTATATTCTCGAACGCGGAATCCGCGCCGACCTGTCGATCATCAAGGGCTGGAAAGCCGACGAGGCCGGCAACCTCATGTTCCGCAAGACCGCGCGCAACTTCAACCAGCCGGCCGCGACCTGTGGCAAGATCTGCGTCGCGGAGGTCGAGGAAATCGTGCCGGTCGGCACCCTCGATCCCGACTGCATCCATGTCCCATCGATCTATGTGAAGCGGCTGATCCTTGGCGCCCCCTATGACAAGAAGATCGAGTTCGTGACGACGCGGGAGCGGGTGACGGCATGAACTTTGAAATAGCAAAGAAGATCGTTGATCATATGAAATCGTGCGACACGCACATCAACAGCATCTTCGAAATTATTGAAGAAATCGAAGACGAAGAAGAGCGGAAAATGATGCGACGCAGGTGTGCGGAAGTCATGGGCTCTATGTACAGTGAGATATTAAGGCCAATCGAGTTGGAATACCCCTCGCTTGAAATTTGATGAGCAATTTCAGTGATGGTGCGCAGGAGAGGGTGATGACTACGGCGGTTGAAACCAAGGGCTGGGACCGCAACCAGATGGCGGCGCGGGCCGCGAAGGAGCTGAAGGACGGCTATTATGTCAACCTCGGCATCGGCATCCCGACGCTGGTCGCCAATAATATCCCGGCGGGGATGACGGTCACGCTGCAGAGCGAGAATGGGATGCTCGGCATCGGGCCTTTCCCTTATCCGGACGAGGTCGACGCCGACCTGATCAATGCCGGCAAGCAGACCATCAGCGAGCTGCCGAGCTCAAGCTATTTCAGCTCCTCGGACAGTTTCGCGATGATCCGCGGCGGGCATATCGACCTGACCGTCTTGGGCGCAATGGAGGTCAGCGAGAAGGGCGACATCGCCAACTGGATGATCCCGGGCAAGATGATCAAGGGCATGGGCGGGGCGATGGACCTGGTCGCCGGGGTCAAGAAGATCATCGTCCTCATGGAGCATGTGTCGAAGAACGGCGACCCCAAGTTCATCCCCGAATGCACCCTGCCGCTGACCGGCAAGAATGTTGTCGACATGATCATCACCGACCTGTGCGTGTTCCAGCGGCCCGACCATGACTCGCCGTTCAAGCTGATCGAGCTCGCGCCCGGCGTGACGGCGGAGGAAGTGCGGTCGAAGACCACTGCCAAGTATATCGAATAGGATTGACGCGGTGGGCAGGGAGTCCGACCATCGCCCCATGCTGGCGGCGTTGCGCAATCGCTATCTTGACGTGCTCGGCTCGATCTACATCTACAACGAGCATCGCGGCTACACGGCGCTCGACCGGGTGCTCGCTGCGGTCCGCGCCCGCTGGCCCGAGGACAATGGCTTTATCGCCGAGATCGAGAAGCACCGGGCCGACGAGCATAAACATTACCTGCTTTTCCGGCGCTGGTTCGAGAAACGCGGGGCGATGCCGCTCAGCGTCGATCGGACTTGCGGCCATATCGATCGGCTGGTGCGGCTGACCTTCGGTTGCCATGTCGACGACCTCGACCAGGAGGCAGTGACCGGGAATCGGGCTGAATTCGCGAAACTGTGCCGGGTCATCTCCCTGACCGAGCGCCGCGGCATGCGGACAGTCGAAGCCTTGCTGCAGTCGCCGCTGATCCATGGCGACAAGCAGCTGCAAAAAATCTTCCACGTCGTCGAGGTCGACGAGCCGTCGCACTGGGCACCCTATGAAGGCTGGCTGCTGCGCAACCAAGGCGGCGAGCCGCGCTGGAACGAGCGGATCGCCGACAGGATCGTCCATGCGACCATGCTGCTGGTCAAACTTCCGGCGCTCTATCTCAATCCGTTCGTGAGGCGGCGCAATGATTGGCCGGATGCATCCGATACGCCGCAGGCAGCCGCAGCGTGAGACTATTGCCGCTACTTGTGGCAGCCTTGATTGCCGGCTGCTCAAAAGCGCCGACGATCATCGACGGTTCCAATCCGCAAGTCTTCGAGGAAACGACGGAGAAGGCGCGGCGTGATCTGCCGATCAAGGACCGGCTGACGTTCGACGCGGCGCTGAAAAACACCGGTGGCCTGCGCTACGCCGCAAAAGACCCGGAAGCCCTGGCGCGCGAAGCCTATCACGGTATGACCGCGTTCGACGTGATCGCCGACGCACGGGCGCGCGGGATCGAATGAAGGAGACAGGAATGAGGTACTGGATAGCGGCGGCGTTTGCATCGGCCCTGGGGGCCCCCGCCATGGCGCAATCGCCGGAGCTGAAGCTTTGGCGGCTCGACTGCGGCTCGATCCACGTCAGCGACTTCGACGTTTTTTCCGACACCTATCTCTACCCGGGCCAGCCCAAGCAGCTGACGGCGAGCTGCTATCTGATCAAGCATGGCGACCAACATCTGTTGTGGGACACCGGCGTCGCGGGGCCGGCCAAGGAATGGGTGTTCAGCATCACCTTGAAGGAACGGGTCCGCGAGCAGCTGAAGCGCATCGGCGTCGCTCCCGACAACATCAACTATGTCGGCATCAGCCACTATCATGACGATCATACCGGGCAGGCGGCAGATTTTCCTGGCGCAACCCTGCTGATCGGGACAGGCGACTGGGAAGCAATCAAGGGGCGGCCCGAAACGGCGGCCCGATTCACTCCGTGGATTTCCGGGGGATCCAAGGTCGAGCCGGTGGGCCGCGACAAGGACGTTTTCGGCGACAAGAGCGTCACCATCCTCGACATGCCGGGTCACACGCCCGGGCATAAGGTGTTGCTGGTTCGGCTGAAGAGCGGACCGGTGCTGCTGAGCGGCGACCTCTATCATGCGACCGAGCAGGTCGCGAACCGCGGGGTGCCGAGCTTCAATACCAACCGCGCCGACACGCTGGCCTCGTTCGACCGGTTCCAGGCGATCGCCAAAAGCACGGGCGCGAAGGTCATCATTCAGCATGAACTCAACGATGTCGCCAAGCTGCCGGCCTTTCCGCAGGCGGCCGAGTAGAGCCGACGATATTTGCCGTCACCCTGAACTTGTTTCAGGGTCCATTATCGTGAAGGGCGGCGTCGCTGCCAAAATGGATGCTGAAACAAGTTCAGCATGACGGATGGAGGATGAATGAAGGCGCTGCTTTCCCACGAGCCCGGCGGCCCGGAAACCTTGCGCTTGACCGAAGTCCCCGATCCCGTCGCGGGGCCCGGCGAGTTGTTGGTCAGGATCCACGCCTGCGCCATCAACTATCCCGACGTGCTGATCATCGAGGACAAATATCAGTTCAGGCCGCCGCGGCCGTTCGCCCCGGGGGGCGAGGTGGCGGGGGTGGTGGAGGCCGTCGGCGAAGGGGTCAGCGGCTGGAGCGTTGGCGACCGGTTGATCGCTTATCATGGCCACGGCGGCCTGGCCGAAAAGGTGGCCGTACCGGCTGCCCATGCCTTTCCGCTGCCGGATGCCCATGGCTTCGTCGAAGGCTCAACCCTGCTGATCACCTATGCCACGGTCATCCACGCGCTGTGGGACCGGGGACGCCTGAAGCCGGGCGAGACGCTTTTGGTGCTGGGCGCGGCGGGCGGCATCGGGCTCGCGGCGATCGAGCTTGGCAAGGCCAGGGGCGCGCGGGTGGTTGCGGCGGTTTCGTCGGACGAGAAAGCGGCCGCCGCCAGAGACGCTGGCGCCGACGCCACGGTAGTTTATCCTCAAGGACCGTTCGACAAGGATGGGCAGAAAGCACTGGCGCAGCTGTTCAAGGAGGCGGTCGGACCGACCGGGGCAGACGTCATCCTCGATCCGGTTGGCGGAGATTATACCGAGCCGGCACTGCGCAGCATCGCCTGGGAGGGGCGCTACCTGGTGGTCGGCTTCCCGGCCGGCATCCCGAGGCTGCCGCTCAACCTCACCTTGCTCAAGAGCTGCGACGTCTGCGGGGTCTTTTGGGGCGCTTTTGCAGCCCGCGATCCCAAGGCCAATGCCGCGCATGTCGCCGAGCTCTTCCGGCTATGGGGCGAAGGCAAGATCAGCCCAAGGGTCAGAGCGACCTATCCACTCGAGCGCGGCGGCGAGGCAATCGCGGCGATGGCGGCGCGCCGGGTCATCGGCAAGCTGGTGGTGACCCTGGACTAGGTGAGGCGATTCGACGGACGGGGAGTCGAAACGCCGGGCCGGCATGCCACCTCGATCATTTTATCAGGCAATAATGGTCGCAAACCTGCCCGACGACCTGGTGGACCCACTCCTCGGTCAGCGGCTTTGCAGCGATGAATTTCCGGAAATAGATGGGTCCCGCGGCCATCGCGAACAGCTCGTCGCGATCGATATCCGACGGCAATTCGCCGCGCTCGATCGCTGCTTCGAACATGGGTGCGAGTTGCTGCTGCCGGCTCTCCCAAAAACGCTCCGCCTGGCCCGGGGCAACGCCCGATTGCAGCGCCCCGGCAATCTCGATCAAGGACGGTCCCAAGCGGCTTTCCAGCACCCTGGCGAGATTGAGCAATGTCGCCTCGAGATCCGTGCGGAACGACCCCGTATCAAAGCTCGCGGTTTCCTGTGCGGCCAGCTCGATGATGGCATCGACGATCGTCGGCCAGCGATCCGGGTTGCGGCGGTAAAGCGTCGAGCGTTCGACCCCGGCCCGGGAGGCGACATTCTGGAACGTGCAAGCTTCCGGCCCGCCTTCAGTGAGCAGCTCGATAAGCGCAGAATTGATGCGCCGGGTTACGTCCGCGGTGCGCCCGCCGGGCCGCTTTTGCCGTGCCGGCTCAGCAACTTGCACCGTTTCGGACAATGTTGACTCCCCGACTCAAAGGCAATAAACGCAACGCCTCGTTGCTTTAGCGTACAAAGCCCTAAAATCATGTAGTCTGCAAGTCGGACCGTTCGCAGGTCGACCGGAGAATAGATGTTGCCGAGCGACCGCCCCCGGGTCCTGATTACCGGCGCCTGCAAGGGCGTCGGCCGCGAATGCGCCGAGCTTTTTGCTGGACGCGGCGTCGAACTGATTCTGGCCGACATCGACACCGAATCTCTGAAAGAATTCTGCGACAGGCTTGGTGCCACCGGCCGCTATTGCGACGTCGCGTCGGAAGCTAGCGTGACCATATTCTCGGCCGAAATGCTCGAGCGCTTTCCCGAGCTCGACATGATCGTCAACGCTGCCGGCGGTGGCTATGAGCGGACCCTGGGCATGTACCGGGTCTCTCGCGCGCTGCTCCCGGCGCTTCGCAAGGGCAGGGCTCACAGCATCCTCATCAACATTCCGCCGACCACGGAAGACGCCAAAGCAGCGATTTTCCCCTACGCCAGTTCGCAGCAGGCCTTTCAGCGCTTGTGCGCCGCGCTGGCCGCGGAAACACGCGGCAGCTCGGTCCGGGTGCTGATCGGGGAGCCGGACAACGATCATCTGACCCAGGTGCTTCCGGATCGGAATGCGGGGTTCATCGCCGATGCCTTCGACGTGACCCGCCATGCCAATGACGAACAGGGCGGGCTGGCGCATCACATCGCGGCCCTGTTCGATCCGCCCGAGCAGGTCCGCCGCACCGGCTGACCCGCCGCCGCTGGACGCAGCGAGTGGCAGCAACTATTCGAAGGGCAAACAGCTAGGATTTGCCCATGACCCAGTTCAACGATCGTGAACGTGCATTCGAAGCCAAGTTTGCGCGCGACGAGGAGATGCAGTTTCGAATCCTTGCCCGCCGTAACCGGCTGCTCGGAGAATGGGCGGCGCGGCTGATGGGCCTATCCGAGGTCGAGACCGAAGGTTACGCCAAGGATGTCGTCCGCGCCGATTTCGAGGAAGCCGGCGACGAGGACGTGATCCGCAAGGTGCTCGGCGACCTGACTTCCGCCGGAATCGAATGCGACGATGCCAGGATTCGCGAGACGCTAGGCCTCAAGCTGGTCGAGGCGCGGCGCCAGATCATCGAGCAAAGCAACCTGTAAGGATTGAGCCATGCCGATGGCAGCCAGTGACATCGAAGCGCTGATTCGCGCCGCCCTGCCGGACGCGGAGATTGAGATCCGCGACCTGGCCGGAGATGGCGATCATTATGCGGCGCGGGTCGTGTCGAAGCGCTTCGAGGGGTTGAACCGCGTTCGCCAGCACCAACTTGTCTATCGGGCGCTGGGTGGGCGCATGGGCGGCGATCTGCACGCGCTGCAGCTTGAGACCGCGTTGCCGGACGGAGATTGACCATGAGTGACGTGAAGGAACGGATCGACGCCCTGGTGAAAGCCAATGAAGTGGTGCTGTTCATGAAGGGCAGCGCCCTGTTCCCCCAATGCGGCTTTTCCAGCCGGGCGGTGGCGATCCTCGATCACCTTGGCGTGCCGTTCGAAACGGTCGATGTGCTGCAGGATCAAGAGATCCGCGCCGGCATTAAGGAATATTCGGACTGGCCGACCGTGCCGCAGCTCTATGTGAAGGGCGAGTTCGTCGGCGGGTCCGACATCATGATGGAAATGTTCGAAAGCGGCGAGCTGCAGCAATTGGTCGGCGCGGCGGCCTGAGGTCCGGGTCCTGGATAGCCGGCTCCCCTGTCGTGCAGGGGGCCGCGAAAGGGGAGCCGCCCCCGAATCTGGTTACACAACGGCCAAAACTAAAAGGGGACGGCGAACGCGGGACCAGAAAACCGCTGTTGCCGTCCCCTTTTTTGTTGGCGTGGAACCAAGTGGACGCAATCATATCTGCAACCCGCGTGCCAATTGACCAGATTGGCTGATTTCCGCGATTAATTTCTTAGCGCCATTGCTAGCCCACCGCGCCGCCGTAAAAATTTCCGACATTCCTCTGCCGCCGTTGGTCTTTCGACGAACGGATGTTTACAGCTGTAATCGTCGCGTTTACAGATGTAGTCATAGCGGCGGCAAAGGCGCGGGATGCGCCAGACGCCCCGGCAATTGCTGGAGGTAGGAATGCTCGATCCCTCGTTGTTCTCGGTGTTGCTCGCATTGGCGGGTCCAAACCCACCGGCCGAAAACGTCGGCCAGCAGTTCGAGCGCTGGGAACGGCGCTTAAGGACCAGGGTGACGAACCTGCACGTGGTACCGGCGGCGGCCCAGGACATTCCGGCCTGTGACGTGGTCCTCAGATTCGCCATCGGCCAGGAGGGGCGACCTCGCGATGTCGCTATCAGCAAATCTTCTTGTAGCAGCTTCCATGATCGAACTGCGCTCGGCCTGGTCCGAAGCCTTGGTCGGATTGGCCCGGTTCCAACCATGACCGGCAAGGATCATCGAGTCGTGCTCAAGCTGACCTACGGCCGGCAGCGAGACTTCGACGTCGATCGCCGGCTGGACGCAACGCTGGCGGCGGAGCGCGAGACCCATTCGCGACGCAACCTCGAGACCGTGATAAATTTTGCCGATCGCCCGGATGCCACGGCTCTCGTGGCAGGACGCTGATCCTTCTTGTCGGGCGATGTGTTTACAACTGTAGTCGATTGGCCTACAGTTGTAATCGAAAGGACGACATATGGACGTTCGAATTAGCGATGCCGAACTTGATGTGATGGAGGCGCTGTGGGCTGCGGGCCAACCGCTGACCGCCGCCGAAGTCGCCGAGCGAATCGATCCCGGCCGTGGCTGGACGCTGGCCACCGTCAAGACGATGTTGTCGCGGCTGGCGGCCAAGGGCGCGCTCAAGCATCGCGAAGACGGCCGCCGCTTCCTGTATGTGCCGGCGATCAAGCGCGAGGCCTATGTCGGACATGAATCGCGGCGGTTCGTCGATAAGCTGTTTGGTGGCCGTCTATCGCCGCTGGTCGCGCGGCTGGCGGAAGAGGATGGCCTCGACCAGGACGATATCGCTGCCATCGAGGCGCTATTGAAGGAGCTGAAGTCGTGACCGACTGGCTGCTTGGCACATTTCTCGCCACCTCCGGACTGATTGTCCTAGTATTGCTGATCCGAGAGCCGGTTCGGCGCCACTTCGGGGCTCGGGTCGCCTACAGCCTGTGGCTGCTTCCGGCTGCGCGGCTGCTGATGCCGACGCTGACCGAAACCGTTGAACGACCGGTGACGATGACTGCCCCGCCCAGGCTGATGATGTCACAGGTCAGCGCCGAGCCGCTGCTGCTTTCCAGCGTGGCGCCGCCTGACCCGTCATTGATCGACCAGGCTGGCGGCTGGCCGACAATAGTGCTTACCCTTTGGCTGGGCGTCGCGATGGGCCTGTTCGTGGCTCGAATGGCGGCCTTTCGCCGAGAGCGCGCCGCTATCCTTTCTAGCGCCGATGATCTGGAGTGGATCGGCTCGATCCGCCTGGTCCAGTCGGCGGCGGTCAGCGGACCCGTCGCGTTCGGCATTTTCGACCGGGTGATCGCGGTCCCGGCCGATTTCGAAACGCTCTATGCCCCCCATGAGCGCCGCCTGGCGCTAGATCATGAGCTTGCCCACCACCGCTCGGGCGATCTCATCGTCAACCTCTTCGCCTTTGTCCTCCTCTGCCTCCAGTGGTTCAATCCGCTCGCCTGGATCGCCCACGCCGCTTTTCGCTTCGACCAGGAAGCGGCGTGCGATGCCCGGGTGCTGGACAAGGCCAAGGCCCAGGATCGTGCCGACTATGGTCGCGCGATCGCCAAGGCCGCTTCGGGACGAGCGCTGCTGTTCGCATCCGCGCTCGATCGTCGCAACACGCTCCACAGGAGGCTCAAGTCCATGCTTACCAACCCAAGTTCCGGCCGCCGCACGACCGGCAGATTGATCGTCCTTGCCAGCGTCGCCGTCGCCCTTCCGCTGACCGCGACCCGGGCCATTGACTATGTCGATGTGCCGCTGCCGGCGTCGCCCGCTCCGCAACCGGTTCGTGCCGCGGCGGCGCCGCAGGCACCGGTCGCAGCCGTGGCCCCGGTTGCTGCCATTGCGCCGGCCAAATCGCTTGGTTTCGATGGGGAAGGCAAGATCCACATCAACGGCAAGACCAAGACGTGGCGCGAATTGACGCCCGAGGAGAAGGCCGAAATCCGGCAGTCGATCGCCCACGCCAAGCAGGAAATGGCGCGGACCCGCATCGATCGCGAGAAAATCCAGCGTGAGATCCGCGAAGCGATGGCGGAATCCAGGTTCGACCGTGAAGAGTTGCGCCGCGACCTGCAGGAAGCTCGCGAAGAGATCGAGCGGGCGATGCGCGACGTCGACGCCCATGTCGTCGATATTCGCCGGTCGGGCCAGAACCCCGACGAGATCAAGGCGACGATCCGCGCGTCGCTGAAAGCGGTCGAGGCGATCGATGTCGAGGCCATCCATCGGCAGGCGATGGCGTCGGTCGATCATCGCGCGGTCGCGGCCAGTGTGGCCGCAGCCGAGGCATCGGTCGCCCGCGCCCAGTCGGAAATCGAGCGCATCGAGGAGCGGTTCGAGGACGACGAATAAGGCTCGAAGCGGCGCAGGGCATTTGCCTTGTGCTTGGGAGAGGCGCCCGGGGCTGGGAGGCAGCCGCGGGCGCCTTTTCATTGCATATGCGTTGTTATGCCGCCATTTGCGCTCGGATGGCACCAAATCCACCAAGGGGGGTTTGAACGGCCAATGGCCCTGTACGATCCCACCAAACCAAATGGTTTGCTATATGCTGATGTCACCCAGAGCTGGTCCGACGTCGGCGGCGGCGTGAGAACCTACCTCCGCCACAAGCGTCGCCACATCCTCGACAACACGCCGCATCGCCATTTGCTGATCGTGCCCGGAGCGCACGACACGATTGAAATCGAACAAGGCGGACGCGGGATGACCGCGACCATCGCTTCGCCGAAGGTGCCGGGCAGCCCGCACTATCGACTGATGCTGCGCAACGCGGCGGTCCGATCGGTCCTGGCCGATCATATGCCCGACCTGATCGAATGCCAGGACGCCTATAATCTGCCCTGGGCGGCGATCGGCCATGCCAGGCGCTTCCCGGGCCCGGCGCTGGTCGCGGCATACTGCACCGACTTTCCAACCGTTTATGTCGAGCGGCCATTTGCGAAATGGCTCGGCAAGCCGGTCGGTACGGCCGCTTCCAGGCTATGCTACCGCTACTGCTCACGCCTCTACCGGCACTTCGACGCAGTCTATGCAATGAGCGAAAATGGCGGGGCGGCGAAGCTGCGTGCGCTTGGCCTTTCCGATGTCGACGTCGTGCCGCTGGGCGTTGAACTCGGCCAGTTTTCGCCGGTGAAGCGCAATCCGGCGATGCGCCGCAGGCTCGGCCTGACGGATGCGCAGCCCTTGCTGACCTATGTCGGCCGTCTCGACATGGAGAAGCGGCCGCAGGTGGTTGTCGAGGCATTCCGCCGCATGCCGCAGTCGCTAGGCGCGGGCCTGCTGCTGATCGGCGACGGGCCGCTGCGCGAACAGTTTGTTGGGCTCGAGCATGAGCGCATTTTTGCCCCAGGCTTTTGCCGGGACAGGGATGATCTCGCCGCCTGGCTGGCCAGCGCCGACCTCTATGTCTCCGCAATGGCCCACGAGACGTTCGGCATTTCGATCATCGAGGCGCAGGCGTCCGGCCTGCCGGTCGTCGGGGTTGCAGCCGGCGCGATGGTCGATCGCGTGCCCCATGGCCTCGGACTGGTGGGAGAAGTGGATGATGCCGCGGTGATGGCCTCGAACATCATGGCCATCCTGCAGGGAGACCTGGCGGAAATGGGCCGGCTCGCCCGCGCCCATGCCCTGCAATTCAGCTGGGACCAGAGCATGGAACGGTTGTTCGGGCGAGTGTACCGCTCGGCCCTGGCGCAGGCCGCTGCTCGAGCGACCGATGCCGTCCCTGCAGAAGCGGACTTGTTAGTAGGGGCCTGAGCGGTACGATCCTTTAATTCAGGCGATTGCTGCCCGACTTTGGCGCAGACCGGCAAATTCGGCCAGAGCAAGCGCCAGCACGGCCAGTCCCTGGGCCGCCACTGCCAATTGCCCAAGCGCCGTGACCCCCGCGAGGTTCGCCGCCGCGAACAGGCTTGCGGCGGTCCATCCGAGATTGCCTAGGATCACCAGCCAGACCAGCCCCGCGGCTGCTTCCCGCCGGGTTCCCAGCCACAATATGAACAGCCCGATCGAAACGAGCGACGTGGCGGCAGCGGTGAGCAAGGCAGCATCGATGCCTAACGGATCCTGCAGCGCACCGGCGGCCGGCAGGACCAGCGCCGCCATTCCGAGGCAGCTGGCGGCGTCAAGCTTGAGGATGGTCCGAAGGAATGTGGATAGCTGCATGTCTTGTCTCCTTGGTTTGAATGATTGGAAACATGACTGTCGGACAGCGGGCTTGCGATTACCTCCGAGGTAATGGAGATCGTTCCCGGTTCCGGTGAGAAGGGTGGCATGTACCAGGATCAAGCCTTTGGCGATCAGCTACGCGATTGGCGGCAACGCCGCCGCCTCAGCCAGCTCGACCTCGCAGCCGAAGCGGAGCTCAGCACACGCCATTTGAGCTTCGTCGAAACCGGCCGCGCCAAGCCGTCGCGCGAGATGGTGCTGCGGCTGGCCGAAGCGCTCGAACTGCCGCTGCGCAGCCGCAATGCCCTGCTGATCGCGGCGGGCTATGCACCGAGCTTTCCCGAACGCCCGCTCGAGGAGTCCGCCCAGCCGGAAGCGAGACTGCTGGTCCAGCGCATCCTCGATGCGCACATGCCATTCCCGGCGATCGCCGTGGATCGCCATTGGCACCTCATGATGCACAACAAGGCTGCAGGTACGCTGATGGCCGGCGTGGCTGCGCACCTCACCGAACCGCCGGTCAATGTGCTTCGTCTCAGTCTTCACCCGGAAGGCCTGGCCCCGCGCATCGCCAACCTCGCCGATTGGAAGCGCCACATTCTCGAACGGCTGCGGCATCAGTTCAGCGAAAGCGGCGATGCCGTCCTGGAAGAGCTGATCGAGGAACTGCGCGCCTATCCCGCGCCGGCGTCAAAGACGCCTTCCGGCACCAACGCCTTGATCGCCATGCCGATGATCCTCGACTCGCCCGTGGGCCGGTTGAGCTTCATTTCGACGACGACCGTGTTCGGGACGCCGGTCGAGGTGACCATGTCGGAACTGGCCATCGAAAGCTTCTTCCCGGCAGATAGCGAAACGGCCGAGCGGCTGAGGAGGTTGGAGGCTTTGTAATAGCAGATCGACCATGCCAGAGGGGACGGGTGGACGCGCCCTATGCCATGGTCGAGCAGCTGGAGCCGGGAGTTGCCCGGCTGCTCGCGCGTAATCCGTCGCCTTTCACTTACTTCGGCACGCAGACCTATTTGGTCGGCGAGGAAGAGTTGGTCGTCATCGACCCGGGCCCCGATCTGCCCGAGCATGTCGAGGCGATCATCACCGCGCTCGACGGTCGATCGCTGGCGGCGATCGCCTGCACCCACACCCACCGCGACCATTCGCCGGCCAGCCGCGCGCTGAAGGAAACGACTGGCGCGTCGATCACCGGCTGCGCGCCGCTGGTGCTGGAAAGCATCGGCCCGCGCGCCGACGCCAGCTTCGACAAGCAATATGCGCCGGATCGGGTGCTGGCCGACGGCGAAGCGATCGAGTTCGACGGCGGCAAGCGGCTGATCGCGGTCGCGACGCCGGGGCATACCTCGAACCACCTCTGCTTCGCCTTCGGTGAAGCGCTGTTCACGGGTGACCATGTGATGGGCTGGTCGACCACGGTGGTCGTGCCACCCGATGGCGACATGGCCGCCTATATGCACAGCCTCGACGTGCTGCGCCGGCGCGGCGACCGCATCTACTATCCGGCCCACGGTCCCGCCGTGACCAAACCGGCGCAGCTGGTGCGCGGCATGATCGGCCATCGCATGCAGCGGGAGCGGCAGATCTTGAAGCTGGTCGGGGACAAGGCCCGTGACATTCCCGACATCGTTGCCAACGCCTATCCGGGGCTCGACCAGCGGCTGGTGCCGGCGGCCGGCGGGTCGGTACTGGCGCACCTGCTGGACCTTCAGAAGCGCGGGCTCGTTGAGTCGGGAGAGGGAGAGACATGGACGAAAGCCGCCCAACCCGCCTGAGCAAGCCGCTGGCGCTGGCCGCGGTTGCGGTCGCGCTGATCCTTGGCCTGGTCATCGGCGGTGCGCTGGACATCGGCAAACGGCTGTTCGGCGGGCCGGACCCGGAAACGGTGGCGTCGTCGGCATTGCAGTCGATGCGGGCGCAGAACCGGCTGGTGCCGTTCGTCGCACGCTATGTCTCGGTGGTCAGCAGCCGGCAGGAACGGTTCGGCGGGCTGGTCGCCAGCGAGCGGACGCTGATCCTTCCGGGCGACGTCCGCTACGAGCTCGACCTGGCCCAGCTGGGCCCCGAGGATGTGCAATGGGATGCCGGCAGCAACACGCTCAGCGTCACGCTGCCCGAGATCGAGATTGCCGGGCCGGAAGTCGATCTCGCCGCGGCGCGCGAATATGGCGAGAATGGCGTGCTCAACATCGTCACCAACGCGGACCAGGCGCTCGACCGCAACAACCGCGCCCGCGCCGTCGCCGACCTCCGCAAGCAGGCGGGCGCGGCGGTACCAATGCGCCTCGCGCGCGAAG
>JALYNQ010000001.1 GCA_030773115.1 Pseudomonadota bacterium | reverse complement strand
CAGGACCTCGACGATGGCGAGACCCGGGTGATCACGTTCCGCTATGTCGCCAGCGACGGCACCGCCGACAGCGCCGAGGCGACGGTCGAGATCACCGTCAACGGCGCCAACGACGCGCCGGTCAATGTCGCGCCGACCGACATCAAGTTCGCCCTAGATGAAACGTCGGCAAACAACCAAGGTGCCAATCTCGGGTCCGGCAGCGCCCTCGGCAGCTTCTCCGCCGTCGATCCGGACAGCAGCAGCTGGACATTTACCCTTGGCGGTCCGAACGCCGGCCTGTTCAACATTGATCCGTCGACCGGAGTTCTAACCGTCGGTAGCACCAATATTGGGTCCGGCACCTACACGATCACGATCACTGCTCAGGACGCAGAAGGTGATTTCTCGGCGCCTGAAACCTACAAGATTTGGGTAGGATCTACCGCCGACAACGGGACGATTGCAGTTCCGGTGCTGATTTCGGCCGGATCGGATATCGACTTCGGGCTAAACGGCAATGACGTGATCTCCGGCGGCGGAGGAGATGATGCACTGGTCGGAGGGCAGAATGGTGACACGCTGAACGGCGGGCTCGGCAATGATGAGCTACTTGGCGGTGGAGGCAACGACAATTTCCGTTTTCAGCACGATGGTTCGACCAGCAACCTCGCGCTCTACGGGGTCGATCGCATCCTCGACATGAATGCGACAGGCAACGACACGATCCAACTCGATGACGCCCTGTTCGCCGGGATCAGCAACGCCAACCTCACAACGACGGTGCATTTCGGAGCGGCCGCAACCAACGTGAATCAGCGGATCATATATGACCCGACCACAGGTGCGCTTTACTATGATGCCGACGGATCGGGCAGCGGTGCTGCCATGCAGTTCGCTCAACTCGATCCTGGGACCCCGTTGACCCTGTCGGACTTCTCCGTGATCTAATTGTCTGATGACGGGCAGGCTGGCCTCGCGCCAGCCTCGCCCCTAATAATGGTGGCATGACGGTCGTCGCATCATACCTCTACCGCGACGGGCACCGAGTTCGCGAAGTATCGATCGATGAAAAGGTCGATCGCGCCGAGCGCAAGGGCGAGTTTGTGTGGATCGGCATCGCCGACCCGACCGAAGAGGAGATGCACTCGCTCGCCGGCTGCTACGATCTCCACCCGCTGGCGGTGGAGGACGCGATCAAGGCCAATCAGCTGCCCAAGACCGACGTCTACGACGACCAGCTGTTCGTCGTCGCCCGCACCGCGCATTTGTTGGGCGACCATATCGATTATGGCGAAACCGCCATCTTCGTCGGCCACAGCCATATCATCAGCGTCCGCCACGGCTCGACCCGCGCGCACACCGCGCTGCGCGATCAGCTGGAGAAATCGCCGCGCCTGCTGATGCACGGCGTCGATTATCTGCTCCATGCCATCCTCGACTATATCGTCGACGGCTACCTCCCCCTGATCGAGGATCTGGAGGAGGAGGTGCTGCAGATGGAGACCAAGGCCGTCGACAGCTTCCTCGGCCGGGAGGAGGTCAACCGCATCTTTACCGTCCGCCGCGAGTTGATCCGCTTCCAGCGCATCTTGGGGCCGATGGGCGAGGTCGCGCAGAAGTTGGCGCGGCAGGAGCTGCCGTGCATCGACGCCGAGGCGCGGGTCTATTTCCGCGACGTCCAGGACCATGTCCGGCGCACCCAAGCCCGCGTCGACGGGCTGCGCGAAGTGCTGGCCGGCGTGTTCGAGTTCAGCACCTTGCTCGAGCAGCAGCGGCAGGGGACGATCACCAAGCAACTGGCTGCCTGGGCGGCGATCCTGGCGGTACCGACCGCAATCGCCGGCATTTACGGTATGAATTTCGACAATATGCCCGAACTTCATATGCGTTACGGCTATTTCGCCGTGGTCGGGTTGATCGCCGTCATCTGCGCCCTGCTCTACCGCCGCTTCCGCAAGGTCGGCTGGCTCTAGCCCTTGCGCACGATTCGCGACCCCGATTGCCTGCTGAGCGAAGGCTTGGCCGCGATCCGGACCCAGTTCCAGCTGCCTAGCGACTTCCCGGCCGCGGCACGGGCTGAGGCAGACCGAGCGGCCCGGCGCAGCATCGACGGCCATGCCGACCGCACCGCCCTGCCCTTCGTCACCCTCGACCCCGAAAGCTCGCGCGACCTCGACCAGGCCTTTGCGATTGAGCGGGCGGGAGGCGATCTGCTGCTCCATTATGCCATCGCCGACGTCGGCTGGTTCGTTCCGGACGGCGGGGCGATGGATAGCGAGGCCTGGCGCCGCGGATCGTCGCAATATCTGCCCGATGGCAAGGTCCCACTTTATCCGCCGGTCCTGAGCGATGGGGCGGCGAGCCTGCTGCCCAACGGCCAGCGTCCCGCAGTGATCCTTAGGGTGCGCATCGACCCCGGCGGCGAGGCACGACTTGACGCGGCCGAGCGAGCGCTCATCCGCAGCCGCGCCAAGCTCGCCTATGAGACGGTCCGCGACGAGCAGCTGCCGGCCGGCTTCGCCGAGCTGGCCGGCCGGATCGAGGCGGCCGAGCAGGCGCGCGGCGCTGCGCGGGTCGACCCGCCCGAGCAGGAAGTGGTCCGCGAAGATGGTTGCTACCGCCTTCGGCTGCGGCCGCCGAGTTGGGCCGAGGACAGCAATGCCGGCCTGTCGCTTGCCACCAACCTTGCCGTGGCCGAGGCACTCTTCCAGGCGCGGACTGGGCTGTTCCGCACGATGGACGAACCCCAGGACTGGGCTATCCGCCGACTGCGCCATACGGCGAACGCGCTCAACATCCAGTGGCCGAAATCGGAGAGCCTCCAGCAACTCGAGCGCCGGCTGGACGCGGCCAATCCGGCGGATGCGGCGCTTATGCTGGCCATCCGCCGCGCCAGCCCTGGTGCCGGATACGAGCCATTTCGCGAAGGCGCACGGCCCTGGCACTCCGCGGTGGCCGCAAGCTACGCTCATGCCACCGCCCCGCTACGCCGGCTGGCGGATCGCTATGTCGTCGAGGCGGCACTCGCTGTGGCCAATGGTCGGCCCGCACCCGAATCGGTGCAGGCTGCATTCGAGCGGCTGCCAGGCGTCATGCAAAAGGCCGACGCGATGGCCGGGCAGATTGGGCGGGCGGTTGTCGACCTGGCCGAAGCGGCGAGCCTTCATGGCCGGGAAGGCGAACGTTTCCAGGCGATTGTGACCGACACCGATGAGCGAGGTGCGCGACTCCAGCTGAGCTCGCCGCCGGTGGTCGTGCGGATCAAGTCGAATAGCTTGAAGCCCGGAGATGAGCTGACAGTGCGACTGGAGACCGCCGAGCCGGCAACGCGCAGCGTACGATTGTCAGTGGTGGACTAGCTTCTGCTCCACCAGCGAAATCGCCGCGGCGATCGCCTCGTCAATTTCCATCTCGCTGGTATCGAGCAGTTCCGCATCGTCAGCCTGCTTCAGCGGGGCGGCATCGCGGCCGCTGTCGCGCGCATCCCGCGCACGGATGTCGATCTGCACATCGTCGAGATGTGCCGGCATACCGCGCTCCAGCAGCTCGCGCACCCGGCGCTGGGCGCGGACCTCGGGCGAGGCCGTGACGAACAGCTTCACGGCAGCATCCGGAGCGATCACCGTGCCGATATCGCGGCCATCGAGCACCGCCCCGCCAGCCTGGGCCGCGAAATGGCGCTGACGGTCCAGAAGCGCCGCGCGGACTCCGGGATAGGCGGAGATCCGACTGGCGATCGAACTCACCGCCTCGCTGCGCAGCTCGGCATCGCTCGGGTCGATCTGGGCGATTCCCTCACAGGCGCGGACCGCCTCGAACTCGCTGCCGGGGTCGCCGCCGAAGCGGAACATGGATAGAGCCACGGCGCGGTAAAGCATTCCGGTGTCCATGTGCGGCAGCCCGAAATGACGGGCGATGGCACGGGCGATGGTGCCTTTGCCGCTGGCGGCGGGGCCGTCGACGGCGATGAGCAAGGGGCGTGCGGCGGCGGACATGGAGCGGCGCTTTGACAGGGGCTTTGCTCTATGGCAAGGCGCCCGCCGATTATGGCCGGGCCGGTTTTTCGGCCGCCACCCTCACATGGAGACAGGACCCAATGGTCAATCCCGAATGGGGCACCAAGCGCACTTGCCCCAAATGCTCAACCCGCTTCTACGACCTGACCAAGGACGATCCGGTCACCTGCATCAATTGCGGCAATGCCTGGATGCCGGAGCCGGTGCTCAAGTCGAAGCAGCCGCTGCCCTTCGAAGCGGCCGCTCCCGAACCGGTCAAGGAAGACGACGACCTGGCCGCCGAGGAGCTGGTGCCCGACGAGGATGAGGAGCCGAGCGCCGACGAGGAAGTCGATCTCGCGACCGGCGACGAAGACCTGGGCGTTTCGACGGGCGACGAGGACGAGGAAGCTTAAAGGAAGCGCACCGAAGGGAAATTTTCCCGTTGGCAGACGGGAATCCTTCCCCTAAAGGCGCGACCGGACGGGGCCGTAGCTCAGCTGGGAGAGCGTCGCAATGGCATTGCGAAGGTCAGGGGTTCGATCCCCCTCGGCTCCACCATCCGTCCGAAGTGTCGCGGAAATCCGATAAAACTAGGTTTTCTGCGGTTTTCTTTTTCAATCTGATACGTCGAACTGCTACAGTGCAGGTACGGAAGACGTGGCAAAGCTCCGAGGCCTGCATTGTCGTGCCAACCGCGCTCGTGCCGAAATTTGGCCGGCGCGAAATTTGGAAGATCCTCAAGACCGCAAAGCGATCGGAGGCCGAGACGCTCCATCTCAAGGAAGCGGCTTACTGGGCGGCAGCTTTCGCCGAAGCCGAGCGGCCTGACAACAATGGCACCGCCCTGCCCTCGCCCGGCCAGCCGCTGACCAATGCGCAAGTGGCGGTGCTGGCCGGCCAGTTCTTCTCGCGAGCCAAGGCCCAGCTCGATCTGAGTGCGCGAGGCCCGGCCGATCTTGAGCCGGAAGAGGCGGCAAACGTGGCAGCCGACCTGGAATGGCAGCTTTCGACCCTCCAATCGTGGAAAAACCCCGATGCCCACCCGCTCGTCGAGGAAGCCAAGCAGCAAGCTCTCGGCTCCACAGCCTCAGCGCCGGGCGAGGAAGGCGCCGACGATCTGCTTGCGGAACGGCTGAGGCGGGCCCCTCGTGCAACTGGGTGCACTGCGGTTGGCGCGGCTTCGCGGCGACTACCGGGACAAGGTCGACGACAGATTTTTTCGCAATGGAGCTGGCACGCTTCCGGCAACTCGGTTGGCGGCGCCAGGTGGAGCAACCCTCGGGGACTGCCTCAAGTGCCACCTCCATCCAAAGAGACCGGCGTTGAAGGCATATGAGCCGTCAGGCGCTCCAGCCGTTCAATTCGCAGCCTGAGCTCAGTGTGTTGATCATAGTCCAGTGCGTAGGCGAGCGCCTCAAGATTTCGCCACAGCCGGTGAGCCGTTTGTTTCAGCTGCATGGTATTTACTCCTGTTCCACGTGCTCGGCCCGCCAGCGAGCGAGAGCATCCAGAGTCGGTTTCAAGCCGGCCGCCGATGCGGTCAGTCGGTAAACTTTGCTGGCGAAGGGTGGCGGCAGATAACGCCGCTCGACGAGCCCAGCGCGTTCCAACCCACGAATCCGCTCAGTCAGCACGCTCGCGCTGATTGGGGGAATTGCCTCCCTGATGTCCGAAAACCGCTGCTCGCCCCGGTTGAGACAGAGCAGTATCCGCAAAACCCAGCGACCCTCGAGCCGCTGGAGCAAATAGCTGCCCGGCAGCTGACCGGGTGAAGCGATGGGTCGGTTCGGCATGTGAGGGATAGGCATGGGCTCCGGCGTCCTAAGCCAACTGAGGCCGCAGTTCGGGCGAATGCGGACTTGGCGCCGATGGCGTCAGGGATACGGCTGGTGGCCTTGGCTCATCGGCCCTGATCCGATACCAGAGGGCGTAAAGCGCAGGCAGGAAAACGAGCGTCAGGATCGTCCCGCCAAGCGTGCCGCCGATCAGCGTGAACGCCATCGCTCCCCAGAAGACCGAAGTCGTCAGCGGAACAAAGGCGAGCACCGCCGCCAGCGCGGTCAGAATCACGGGCCGGGACCGCTGCACGGTCGCCTCGACCAGCGCATTGAACGGGGTCAGGCCCCGCTGCCTGTTCTCCTGGATCTGGCCGATCAGGATCAGGGTGTTGCGCATCAATATGCCGGCGAGGGCAATCAACCCCAGGATCGCATTAAAGCCGAACGGCTGGCCGGTCAGCAGCAGCGTCGGCACCACGCCGATCAGACCGAGCGGTGCCGTCAGCAGCACGATCGCCATGTCCGAGAAGCGGCGGACCTGCAGGATGATGACGATCATCATCAGCAGGATCATGATTGGGAAGATCGGAGCCAACGCAGAGTTGGCCTTGCCCGCTTCCTCGATCGAGCCGCCCATGGTGATGTGGTAGCCAGGTGGCAGAGTGTCGATAATCGGCTGCAGCTTCTTGAACATGGCGTTCGAGACATCGGGGGGCTGCAGGCCATTCGCGATGTCGCCGCGAACGGTGATCGTCGGTACGCGGTCGCGGCGCAGCAAAATCGGGTCCGCCATCCGAGTCTCGAGCCTGCCGACCTGGCTGAGTGGAACGCGCTGGCCATTCGCTCCGGTCAGTGTGAAGTCGGCGACGCGCGCCGGATCGAGTCGCTGCTCGCCGGCCGAGCGGGCGACGACATCGACGATGCGAATGTCCTCGCGAACCTGCGAGACTGTCACGCCCGACAGCAGGAACTGAAGCTGCTCGCCGACATCGGCGGAGGTCAGCCCCATGGCCCGCAGCCGATCCTGGTCGAGGACGAGGTGAAGTTCCGGCACGCGCTCGCTCCAATCCGTATTGACCGTGCGCATCATCGGATCGTCGACCATGATCGCGCGGACCTGTTCGGCGATGGGTCGCACCCTGGCGACATCGGGGCCACTGACACGGAACGCCACCGGGAAGGGCGACGGGGGCCCGAAGACGAGCTGCGTGACCCGCACCCGCGCCGTGGGGGCGAGACCGTTGGCCCCGGCGCCCCGCAGGCGCTCCTTCAGCGCATCCCGCTCCGCTTCGGAGGGCGTGCGGACGATGATCTTTGCGAACGAGGGATCGGGCAGTTCGGGCGAAAGCGACATGAAGAAGCGCGGCGCGCCCTGGCCGATATAGGCGGTGACGATTTTCGCCTCCGGCTGCTTGCGGAGCCACGCCTCGACCTGATCCGTCGCCACGCTGGTTTGTTCGATCGAACTGCCCTTCGGCATCTGGATTTCGACCAGAACCTCCGGCCGGTCGGAAGTCGGGAAGAACTGTTTCTTGACCAGCGCCATCCCCATCCCAGCGACAAGGAACGCCGCCAGCGTCGCCAGCACCACCTGCTTCCTGTGCTCCACGGCCCAGCGGATCGCACTGCGCAGCTTCTGGTAGCGTGGCGTCTGATAAATCGCGTCGTGACCGCCCTCGATCGGATTGATCGCCGGCACCAGCTTCACGCCGATGTAGGGGGTGAACACTACCGCCACGACCCAGGACGCGATCAGCGCGAAGCCGACGACCCAGAAGATGTTGCCGGCATACTCGCCAGCGGTCGAACGAGCGAAACCAACCGGCATCAGGCCGATCACCGTTACCAGCGTGCCCGCCAGCATCGGTGCGGCGGTGTGGCTCCACGCATAGGCTGCCGCCCTGACGCGATCGAACCCCTCCTCCATCTTCACGACCATCATCTCGACGGCGATGATCGCATCGTCGACCAGCAGTCCGAGCGCGAGAACTAACGAGCCCAGCGTGATCCGATCCAGCACCCGGTCGGTTGCCCACATGATGACGAGGACGATCGCCAGCGTCAGCGGAACCGCCGCCGCAACGACAATGCCAACTCGCCAGCCGAGGGCGATGAGGCTGACGAAAATGACAATCGCCAACGCCTCCAGAAATGTTTTCATGAATTGGTCGACAGCCTGCCTGATGTTGACCGACTGATCGGTCACCGGCGTTAGGGATATTCCCAGCGGCAGCTCTGAGGCAATTGTCTGGACCTCGGCCTCCAGCGATTTGCCGAGGTCGAGGCCGTTCCAGCCTTCGCGCATGACAACTCCCAGCAGCAGGGCCGGTTCGCCCTGGTTCCGGATAAGGAAGGTCGCCGGATCCTCGTAGCCGCGGCGGACCTCGGCGATGTCGGCAAGACGCAGGGTTTGGCCGTTGGCGACGATCGGCAGAGCGCGGATCTTATCCAGATCGTCGAACGCGCCGTCGATCCGCACCTGCACTTGCGGGCCGTTCGCCTCGATCGAGCCTGCCGGGGTAACCAGATTCTGCTGGGTTAGCGCGGAGAATATCGCGCGCGGCGCGATACCAAGCGTTGCCAGCCTGTCCTGCGCGAACTCGACGAAAATCCGCTGCGACCTTTCGCCAACGATGTTGATCTTCTTGACGCCGGGCACGTGCAGCAGCCGCTGACGCAGGGCCTCCGCCTCCCGCGCCAGCTGTCGCTGGGGGACGCCTTTCGCCTTCAGGGCGTAGAGCGCGAATGTAACGTCTCCATATTCGTCATTCACGAACGGCCCGGCGACCCCGCGGGGTAGCTTGGGAGCCTCGTCCTCCAGCTTCTTGCGCGCCTGATAGAACTCGGATTGGACTTCGGACGGAGGTGCCTCGTCGCGCAGAATCAGCGTGGTGAAGGCCAAGCCGGGCCGCGTGAAAGTCTCGGTTCGATCATACCAGCGCAGCTCCTGGAGGCGCTTTTCGAGCGGTTCCGCGACCTGGTCTTGCATTTCCTCCGCCGTCGCGCCGGGCCAGGCCGTCACCACCGTCATCTGCTTGATGGTAAAGCTCGGATCTTCGGCTCGGCCCAGATTGAGGTAGGCGACGATGCCGGCCAGCGTGATGGCGACGATGAAGAACAGCGTGACCGCCTGCTCCCGCACAGCCAGCGCTGACAGGTTGAACCTCCCCTCTTGTTCAGGCGTCTCGGTCAACGGCCCGCTCCCGCGATGCGGACTGCCTGTCCTTGGTGGAGCATGTGCGCACCCAGGGCGACAAAGCGTTCGCCGGGCCGCAATCCGGCCGATACGACTGCCGCTTCCTCGTTGACCGCGGCGATCTTCACCGGCCGCCAGCTTACCTTGGGGCCGCCTTGCCCTTCGATGACCCACACTCCCGGCCCTCGCCCGCGATCGTATATCGCCGCGAGCGGAACCGTGATGGCGGCCGGTCGGCCAGGTGCACTGAGCCTGACAGTGACCGTCGATCCCAGCGGCGCTGTTGCGGGCGCGCCAGTGAGGATGAACCGAGCCTCGAAGGTCCGAGTAGCGGGATCGGCGGCGTCGCTCAGTTGCCGCAATTGAGCATTTCCGACGAGTCCGCTGTAGGTGCGTGCCTGCGCCATTGTGCCGAGCGCTGGGCGAAGCGTTTCAGGCAGGGCGACGATGGCCTCGCGCGGGCCGGCCCGC